>DTRK01000250.1 GCA_012965955.1 Flavobacteriales bacterium | reverse complement strand
GCATTTCAAACGGTAGCTGGGGCGTATATAGATACGCTTGCTTCGGTAGACGGGTGTGACAGCGTGATCACTACAACTCTTACCGTCAATCCAACAGCGGTTATTGATTCGATTGTATCAGCAGATGTATCCGGTTGTGGCGTTACAGATGGATCCATTACAATCTATGTGACTGGAGGTTCAGCGCCTATCTCTTATTCTATTGATGGAGGCAGCACGTTCCCGAATACGACTGGGGTATTTATAGGGTTAGCAGCTGGTGCTTACACTATTGTGATTGATGACACTCAAGGATGCCTAGTCAATGGCGGATTAGTCACCATTACCGAGCCTTCTTCTATAAGTATTGATTTGGTAGTAACCACTGACATTACAGGCTGTAATGGAGATACGTCGGGAACAATAACAATCACTGCTTCTGGTGGAACAGCGCCTTTGTCTTATTCTATTGACGGAGGAGGTTCCTATCAAAGTTCAGGAGCATTCACGGGATTACCCGCGGGCACGTATGCCATTCAGGTACAGGATGCCAGTGGCACCCCCTGTACGGCCATTGGAAATATTGACACCATCACGGAACCTGCAATAATTCTAACCTCCGATGCGATTATCATTTGCGACAATGACAGTGTGATGCTAGGTGGCTCTTATCAAAACACAGCAGGGACATATATTGACACATTGACTTCTTCTGGTGGATGTGACAGTATTGTTACTACCACCCTATCAATTATTCCTTCCTTTACTGCGACTGCCACAGCTACAATTTGTGATAATGACAGTATTCTATTGGGACTTGCTTTTCAAAATACTTCTGGTGTTTATGTTGATTCGCTGATAACTGTTAATGGCTGTGATAGTATCCTGTCTACCACGCTAACTGTGAATCCCACATCTACTTCGGCACTCGCCGTTTCAATTTGTATTGGGGATAGTGCTGCTCTGGGAGGTGCATGGCAAACTACAGCTGGGAACTATGTGGACTCATTTACTCTTGCTACTGGATGTGACAGTATTGTGACCACGACGCTCACTATAAACGCAACCTCTAGCGGTTCTGTTAATCGCATTATTTGCCCTGGGGATAGCTCGTATGCTCAGGGTGCATGGCAAACTACCGCAGGGACGTACATTGACATCTTATCCAACTCCTCTGGTTGTGACAGTGTTGTCACCATAAACCTAGCTGTCACCTCTCCAATTAATACCACTGATAGTATCCTAATTTGTTCTGGTGACAGTAGCTTCCTTCAGGGTGCCTGGCAAAAGTTGGCAGGAAACTATGTGGATTCATTTATCGCGGGTGGAGGTTGTGATAGCTTGATGACCACAAACTTAACAGTACTTTCTTCTGGCTCCTCTTCCACCTCCGCATTTATATGTTCTGGTGATAGCATCTTACTACAAGGGACCTATCAAACCACTGCGGGATCCTACTTTGATACATTGACCGCTGCAAATGGATGTGACAGTATTAATACTACAACCTTAACGGTTAACTCGATAGGTTCTTCCTCTGCTTCTGTTGTTATATGTTCTGGAGATAGCGTGCTCCTCCAAGGGGCTTATCAAACATCTGCGGGAACTTATTTTGATACACTTACCGGAGGTAATAATTGTGATAGTATCATTTCTACAACCTTAACGGTTGGTGCTGTGGATTCATCTTCTATAAATGTACCTCTATGTTTTGGAGATAGTATGCTCCTCCAGGGCGCCTATCAAACTACGACAGGTTCTTATGTTGATTTCTTATTAAATGCAGAAGGCTGTGACAGTGTGGTGACCACAAATCTGACAGTATCCAGCCAACTTTCAGTTCAGCTAAGCAGTGACACATCAATCGTAACTGGAGGATCGGCGATCCTTGTGGCTTCAGGTGGTTCCAGTTATTTATGGAGCACGGGAGACACGGGTAGCAGCATTACGGTTAGCCCCACAACTACCACTACCTATTGGGTTAACGTTAGCGATTCCCTTGGATGTCCTAGCACGTGGCAAGTAACAGTAACAGTCTTGCCTGCAGAATATTTGGTCTACGTACCCAATGTCTTATCACTTAGCAGTGTGAACTTGGAGCACATGAGATTATACGTATATGGAAGAGGTGTTGAGTCTCTTGAGCTCATTATCTATGACAGATGGGGAAAGAAAGTATATGAATCCAGTGATGCAAGTGCAGCAACACGAAGTGACGGACAATGTTGTGCTTATGGTATTGGATGGGATGGAACTTATAAAGATACGGGCAAACCACTAAACTCCGCTGTATTTGTGTTCAAGCTCACTGGCTTCTTCACAAATGGAAAAGAGTTCATTGATTCGGGGAACATCACATTAATTAAATAAATACAGATCTGAAGAAAGCAATGTTAGAGCAACACAAACAGCTTTTCTTTAGCAAATGAAATGATGAAAAAACTTAATCACTTCTTGTGAAGGCAATAAATAAGCTGTCCTGTGTCTTAATTTGTTTTCTCGCTTTAGGGTTATCACATAGAGTTGCTGCTCAGAATTATGTAGTTCAGACTAAAGGAAAGGAGTTCTGGATTGGTTTTCTGCAAAATGATTGGCTCGTAGTTCCAACTGATACGCTCAAAGTTTTCATCTCTTCAGATATTAACACGCAAGGTGTTTTATCTATTCCAAACCAGGGGTTTACACAGAACTTTACGGTCACCGCAAATATGACCACTACCGTAATAGTTAATAATATAATGGCTGAACCAACCGCTCTGTTGTCAGAGGTAATTGGCGACCAGGGGATCCTCATAGAAACGGATGATACGGTAAGCGTTTTTGCAATAAACTATCAAGCATATTCGATTGACGCGACCAAGGTTCTTCCGATACAATCGTTGGGTACTGACTATATTATCGCAAGCTACAACTATGGGTATCCTAATCCAAACCCTGGATACAGTTCTGAGTTCATAGTGGTGGCTACTGCAGATGGCACTCAGATTTCAATTACACCTTCGGATACAACCCTTAATGGTCAATCGGCCGGAGTGCCTTTTACGGTCAATATGGACAGAGGTGACACCTACTTCGTGAAAGCTCTATCCGCCTTAGATGATTTCACGGGAACTACCATCAAAGCAACCGCAAATAGCGGCGCATGCCGACCCTTCGCGGTTTTCTCTGGTGCTGTGTCCACAGTAATTCCTGATACTTGTGGGGCCGGTGATCACATTTACGAACAGAATCATACGGTTTCTGTATGGGGAACAGAGTATTATTTAGTTCCATTCGCTTCAAGTTATACTTACAGGGTAATGGCCTCAGAAAACGGAACTGCTTTTTCGATTAATGGAGGTCCCAACCAAACATTAAATGCTGGTGAATACTTTGAGCAGAATTTTGAAACGAGCGCAATTTGCATAGTAGCCAATCAGGCAGTTGCTGTAATTCAGTACATGGAGGGTAGAAATTGTGTAGGTTCTGGAGATCCCAGTATGCTTATCACCAACTCTGAAGAACAAAAAATTGATAATGTAACGTTCGCCACTGTTAACTCTAATGTAATAGCCAACCACTACCTGAATATAATAATGAAAACTGTTCACGTTGGGCAGCTGACCTTGGATGGGATTACAATCAATCCCTCACTGTTTTCTCCTTTCCCATCTTGTCCTCTTCATTCTTATGCACAGATTTCTATCACTACGGGCAACCATACATTAGACGCGGATAGTGGATTTACGGCTTACGTATACGGCGCGAGAGCTTATGAGAGTTATGCGTATAGCGTAGGCTCCTTTAGCCCTGAACGCTTACCAGATGTGGATACGGTTTATTGCACCTTAGATTCTGTGACATTAGCACCACCTGAATTATTAATAAATCCTTGGTGGGCAACAACCACCGATCCTGGAACAGTTATCGGAGTTGGACAAAATCTCACTGTTACCCCAACGGTATCTGACGTGTATATAGTCACAGGTGACAATAACCTTTCAGGCTGTCAAGTGCAATACTTGTTCACGGTTGAACTTCCAACTCCACCTACGTTGAATGTGACTCAGGATCTAGATACAGTTTGTCAATATCAGGTGGTTCAATTGGATGTCTCGCCTAATCCTCCCTCGACGAGTTATGTGTACTCATGGACCCCGTCGATTGGACTAAGCAATGCGAATATTTCAAATCCTATTGCTAGTCCAACAAGTACAATATCCTATATGGTAGTTGTTAGTCAAGGCATTTGTTCATCTGATACGGGTTATCTGACGGTTACTGTGCAAGATTCAACGGTAGCGGTGGCCTATCCAGATACGATGGTATGTATTGGGACAGCGGTTACACTTCATGCAACAGGGGGAGGACAATACGTATGGAGTCCAGCGGGGGATCTTGATTTCGCGATTATTGCAGATCCGGTTGCAACACCGAGTATAACAACGAATTATCAGGTCGTAGTTACCAATGCCTTCTGCCCACCTGACACAGCAATCTTAACTTTGAATATTAATCAGATACCAAATGTTATGGCATACTCTGATACAACTATCGTCCTGGGGTCTTCTGCGAATTTATCAGCTGAGGGTGGCACTACTTATTCATGGAGTACTGGTCAGGTAGGCAGCAGCATTTCAGTTAGCCCCACAACTACTACCACCTATTCGGTTAATGTTACCGATACCAATGGTTGTACAAACAGCACACAGATAACTGTAACTGTGGTGGAAGAGTATGCGGTCTATGTACCAAATATCTTTTCTATCAGTAGCGAGAATCTGGATCACAGCAGATTATATGTTTTTGGTAAAGGAATCGAGTCGTTAGTGTTCACGGTATATGATAGATGGGGGGACTTAGTATATGAATCGAGTGATGCAAGTGCTTCACTAAGAAGTGACGGAGCGTGTTGCTCCTATGGAACAGGATGGGATGGAACTTATAAAGAAACAAGCAAGCCATTGAACTCTGCTGTATTTGTGTATAAGCTGACTGGCTTCTTCACTAATGGAAAAGAGTTTATCGAATCAGGAAATATCACTTTGATTAAATAGAAGGCGCAGCACCTCGCAGTGGAGGTAATTCGAATTACACTTGCTACCCAATTTCTGCTGACTTCTCCTCTTTCCAAGTGATCCTTATATCAAGTTATAGTTATTTTCTAAATAAACATTAATTAACTGCATCTACCAGTAAATCAGCACTATATTATTTTATTATAGTGTTTCAAAGTATAAAAACACAACTCTTTTTATCCTTTATATGAGGCAGTAAACTCTTAAATTTAGGGTATGAAGGTTATATCAATAGCAATTCTCCTGGTTTTTGGTTGGCTCCAGAGCTCCGCTCAGATGACTATTGACTCAGTTATCGCCACTGCATACACGTATGAGTGTTTCCCAAATAACACCACTTACAAAGCAGTCTTAAAAATTAATATAAAAACAATTAATTCTACGTTTCCGAAAACGCTAACGGCATTAACTTTTAATGTTGGCGGATCTACAAATGCAGCAAACGACATTGCTAATCTCAGGGTATTTAACAGCAGCGGTATTAGCAGGTTAACCAATAATTACTTTCCAAATTTTGGCACTACAATAAATCCTGTTGGGCTCTCCCCTGTAAATGGAAGCGATATATTGAACGTAAACAATAATTATTATTGGGTTCTCATAGATATTCCTTTGGCTGGTGTTCCTGGTAACACCGTTTCTGTCGAATTGGTTAGTGCAACAATATCATCCGTTGTTTACCCCGTAAGCGTTGGCGCTACTACATTCAATGAAGTAATTGACACCAGAAGTAATTACAAACACAAAGAAGCAAATGTTTGGTACAACAATTTAAACCTAGGCATTGATTTCAACTGCACCAACCCACAACTACTAACAGAAACTTCCCAATATATGTCAAACAACCCAGAAGGAACAGGAAGTATTTGTGATGCAGATGGTAACCTATTGTGGTATTCTGATGGAGAAGAGTTATATAACAAAATACATGAAAGGACCGATAATGGAGACTGGTTACGGGGCAAAAGCAGTAAACATACTAGCTTGTTTGTTAAAAAACCAGGGTCATCAGACATCTACTATTTGATCACACCAACCAGACATAATTTAGATTCTGTGCATTATAGTGTAATTGACAAATCCTTAGATGGCGGGTTCGGTGATATTGTTACAGGACAAAAGAACTTGTTATTAATGACAGATCCTGTTACTGAAATGATGGGATGCGTAAATCACTGTAACGGAAAAGATACTTGGGTGATTATACCCAAAACCAATACGAATGAGTTTCATTCTTTCTGTATTAGTTCAGCTGGATTATCTACAACACCTGTAATATCAAATTCTGGTGGGCCAATGAATCCAGGATCGTGGCAACGTGGAACTTGTAGACCTTCTCCAGATGGTAAATGGTTTGTGCTTACCTACGATTATGGCAATTGTCCTACCTACTTATACAGTTTTGATAACGCTACTGGGATCATTTCTAACCCAATTGCATTAGACCCAGGTGATCATGATGGGGCCGCTTTCTCTCCAGACAATTCAAAACTATATATTAGCCGAACACACACCAATGGAAATATTTATCAATATGATTTAAATGCGGCAAATATTCTAGCTTCCAGAACTTTTATTGGAACTGCAAGCCCAAACTCTGTTGGATTTTCTGCATATATATTACAACTAGCACCAGACGGCAGAATATACATGAATGCTGATCTTACTGCCGCTAATTATAACCGTATAAACTTTCCCAATTTACTAGGCACCGCATGTAATCTTCAACTAAATGGGATAAGCTTAGCAGGAAACGCTGGTTGCTACTTGGGACTGGCTTCAAGCTTTAACTCCTCCTTTTTTAACCAAAATATAGAACCGATTGATACGCTGGTGATTGGTTTCACCTATGATCCAAGTGGTGCTTGCCCCGGAGATACAATTCAATTTACCGATACTTCCTCTGCCACCGGATGTTTTACTTTTGACTCTTATTTCTGGGATTTTGACGATGGAAACACCTCAACACTTCAAAACCCCACTCATAGTTATGCAAGTTCTGGAACATATGACGTAACCTGCCTCATCACAATGGGTTGTGGTGACACTCTTGTTAGTCAAACCATTCCAATTGTTGACTGTAACGACTGTCCTGGAAATTTAGTTCCTAATCCAGGGTTTGAATTAAATTCAGGAATACCCAATAATCAAGGCCAATATAACCTGGCTGACGACTGGAATAACTGTGGTGGGAGCTCGCCTGATTTCCTTCATACAAGCGGAACTGGTGCTGCCCAATTACCAGCATCTTTGGCGACAACTGTTAGTCCTTTCAACGGAAACGCAATTATGGGTGGGATATCTTATTTGGGGACTTTTGCCAATACGAGAGAGTATATAGACGTACAATTGACGGGTCCTTTGACAATTGGCCAAACCTATGATGTTTCCTTCTATGTGAGCAATGGCTATAATAATGGAACTGGTGGGATCGGAACTAACAACATGGGACTGCACTTTTCAGTGGGAGCTCTTACTCAAGTAGCAAATGCACCAATTGCTCTCGTTCCTTCTTGGAATAATCCGACTGTGTTTTATGATTCTACCTGGCAACAAATGAGCTTTCAGTATACGCCAACCAGTGCTGTGGACCATATTACTGTTGGGAATTTTTACACCGATGGCGCAACAACCATTGTCAATTTCGAGCCCTCTTCACCTTCAAGATGCTACTTGGTCTATGATGATTTCTGCATAGTTCCTGCCCCAACTCCAATAAGTGTTAGTAATGACACAGCAATTTGCCAAGGTGAATACCTAACCCTCTACGCAACAGGAGTTGGCCCATTTACATGGTCGGATTCGGCAACTGGATTTGTCTTTACCACAGGTGATTCCCTGTATGGCCTGGTTCCCAATACCACCACGGTGATGGTCTCTGACACCACCGATACCGCCTATATCAATGTAACGGTACTCCCAAATTCCAGCGCTAGTGTAAATGCGGTGATATGTTCTGGAG
>DTRK01000249.1:1563-8026 GCA_012965955.1 Flavobacteriales bacterium | reverse complement strand
GTGCAGCTATTCCCGAATCCATCGCGGGGCATATTTGAGCTGATCTTTACTTCCAACCTTAATGACCCAATTGAAGTTAGCGTGTTCAATGCTGTAGGTGAAGTCATTGTTAGAGAGGATGTCGCGCTGGTTGGCGGTAACTATCACAAGACCTTCAACCTGATAGAGATGGCCACCGGTGTGTACTACGTGCGCATAACTTCTGCTAAAGGAGTGGTCAACAAGAAGATGGTGATCCTGCAGGATTATTAATCAAATCCATTACTTACATTTATCTTTGGACATTGGTGACAGCATGATGTCTGTCTTGTCTCTTGTATAAAATGCCTAACCAAATCAGGTACCATGAAGAACTTACTAAAACTGGAGGAGTTGGCCATGTTCGGCTTGTCCATTTACCTTTTTGATCAAACTGCCTTTGCCTGGTGGTGGTTTCCCGCACTTATCCTGCTTCCAGACGTTGGCATACTGGGCTACCTGGTGAATACAAAAGTGGGGGCCGTGATGTACAATATTACCCACCATAAAGGCATAGCGGTACTGGTCCTGTGTATGGGTTGGTACAGCCAGAATGAATGGGCAACCCTGGCGGGGATTATCCTATTCGGACATTCCAGCATGGACAGGATCCTGGGATATGGGTTGAAATACTCCGATGACTTTAAGAACACCCACTTAGGTAGGATAATGGGAGGTAAAGAGCTTGAAGCTTAGTTGCACTTCATCCTGATGACGTCGTAGGCATCAAAAAAACCCAGCTCTGCAGACTTGCTCCAGTCTTTGCAGGCATTGGCTTTTTTACCAGCGGAAAAATGGGACTTCCCCCGGGCGTAGTACGCTTCGAAATCTTTTCCGTTGAAAGCAATTACCTGGGTGAAATCACTGATAGATGCTTCATAATCTCTCAAGTTAAAATATGCCAGGCCCCGATTAAAATATGCATCAGAATACAATGAATCGATCTCCACTGCCCTATCAAAATCCATAATAGAACCCCGATAGTCGAACATACGAGCTTTTAGCTTTCCCCTACCCTTGAATGCCTGCTCTGATTTCGGATCCAGCTCAATGGCCTTATTGAAGCTGCGCATGGCTTCCTTCTGATCATCCTTGCCCATATAGCATAAAGCGTAATAGAGATAGACCTCGCTGCTTTTCGGTTCTGCCTCTACCGCCTTATTCAAACTCACAATTGCACCGCCATAATTACCTGTATGGTAGATGTTCATGGCTTTCTGAAGATCCGGATTTGTCTTTGTTGAATCCGTTTGAGCAAATGAGACCACAGACATGGCCAGAAACAAGAGCAAGAGGAAAATTCTCATAGGTGTTTTTATATCATTTAAACCGTGTAGAACTATTAGGGATAGTAGCGTTAAACAGGATCGACAACACATCAAAAAGCATTCCTACTTACTTGACCCAGTCGTAATATGGCTTTTTGATGGTAGATGCGGGCGCATCTGATTTAGACTCCCCTATCAGGAATCCCAAAGATACTTCATGGGTGCCATTAGACTGGCCCAACATTGCGCTACCTGCGAACTCATAGCTGTATGCCATCTGCACCACGTTGAATATTTTACCCCCTAATGTTAATCCCATAGTTCCACCTTTTCGGTACATCAAGCCCAACCACCACTGCTTATCATACTCTGTTTTTGCAGCCAATTCAAATGCCAACACGCTGTTAGCCGTTGTCCTGGCAACCACAAAAGGCTCCACGGTAAACTGAGGTGCAACCGGCATTTTATAAGAGGCGTGTATCACGTAGTGGCGGCTCATCGTGTATAGGGATGTTCCGCTTTCATCCTCCACAGCGCTTTCCATTAACCTGGGCACCAGCACACCTACATACAGTTTTTGAAAATGATAGAGTGCTCCAAAAGTTGCATCAAACAGGACCTGCCGCGCATCAGCATTATTCATCAAGATCGGATCGTTAATGGCGCTCGTGCTCAGATCTGATAAATTTAAGTTTTGTTCCAGAACCCCCAGAGATAACCCCAGTCTCACTGACTGAACTGCTGCAACCTTGAACTTATATGAAAAAGTTGCAGAGAAACCAGAAGTTCTAAAGATACCTGCTTCCTGGCTGTGTATCGCAGCCCCGATTCCAACTTCACCTGGAGTTACCGGAAGAAATCCCAATAAATTTGGCAATGCTCCATTGATATTAATCAAGCGGGATTCAGGAGCTCCCTCCACACCTGTCCACTCCTGTCGATAGGACATAAAGGCCTCGACATTGTCATTTGCCCCAGCGTATGCAGGATTCAATGAAAAATCGTTGATGAGATATTGATTGCCCAAAGGCAATTGCTGAGCGACGATGGTTGTTACGCCTAAGGCAATTAATAAAGCTGTTATTGCTAATTTTCTAAAGGCCATCACACTTATTTAACCACGTTAATGACTCCCATTAATGGCTCCTCCCCACACTCGATAATGTAATAATAGGCCCCGGCATCTACATCCCGGGCAGTAAAGGCACCACCTTCATCATTGCTGTATGCATCAGACTCAAATGCCACCTCATTCCAGCTGTTGTAAATCGTCACTTTACAGTTGGCATAGTCATCGAGAGCGCTGATCTTAAGGAAGTCATTAAACCCATCCCCATTAGGAGTTATGATGGCACTCTCAACTCCGAATACCTCCGCAACAGCCAATGCCTCATCAACTGTTATTCCCTTAACCACGGTATCTCTACAATCCCGATCAGAAATAGCAATTAACTGAACCATGTAAGTCTGTGCTGTCTTAAATTCATGCGAAGGCGTTTCAAAAGAAGACCCTTCTCCATCACCAAAATCCCAGACATAAATCTCGATTACAGAACCCGTATCAATGAAAGTACTGTTTGTAAAGGAAGTAGCAGATCCAGCATTGATAGTAGCACTAGTAGAAAAATTGGTTATTGGAACGTTGAATACCTGGTTTTGCTTGAATGTGCTGGAGCTGCAACCCTTATCAGAAACAGCGCGTAATTTGGTTACATAGAAACCAGCAGTAACACCATTGTTGTACTTAACAACCATACCCTCATCATCATCTACTCCATTATTATCAAAATCCCAATAATGAAAGTCAACGGTTCCTGTTGAAATAGAGGAGTTGTCCGTAAAAGTTGCTGAATCAAATGCACAGAGGTTATCTACAAAGAAATTTACTTCAGGTAGCGGATCTATTACAATAGTTTGAATTATCGTATCACCACCTCCATTTGTGAACGTGACCATAAGCCCAACATTGAAGCTACCAGTGGTAGCAAATATGAAGTTGGTATTCTGTCCTAACGCATCGTCGTATGCTCCATCAGCATCAAAATCCCAGGCCCAGCTGGACACAGTATCGGTAGATCCATTTGAACCATTCATTGCGGTTAAAGTGCCATAACAAGTAGCGTTTGAAATAAAACTTACCTGTGCTTTAAGCATGCTCCCGGAAAGCGCAACAAAAATGGCTAAGAAGGTGAAAAATTTCATCAGATAGATTGCGGTGTATGCTATTACTCAAATTTACGTAAAAATAGAAAAAAAACAAGGGTATAAATCCTATTTTTAAAAAATGATATCTTTTACCTTCTTTCCATCTTTAAAAACGATACCGTAGGCCTTTTCGCCATTGGGTTCAAAATAGGTCCATTTACCCTCTTTAATACCGTTTTTGTAATAGCCGATTACCGCCTGGGAACCGTGCTCAAACCACTCCAGCCACTTCCCGTGGGGACGCCCGCTTACATATCCCTGTTTCTGATAGATATTACCATCCGTATGGAAGTAAATCCAAGCTCCATGCTTCAAGTTTTTCTCATACGTTCCCTGCTCCTTGAGCTGACCTGAACCAGCTTCACACGGTGCTGCACATTCATACCATTCTGACCAATCACCATCAAGCAGTCCATCAACGTAGTTGCCAGCAATTTCCGGCGCCCCATTCTCATACCACCTGTTCCACGCTCCGTGCTTTAGGTTCATCTTATAATTGTTGTCATATCGCAGCTGGCCGTTCTCATACCACCCCTTCCAATTACCATCGATCTTTCCCATACTGAATGTGCCCTCATCCTTTTGTCGGCCTATCTGATCTTTACATGGTTCAGTACACTCATACCAGGACCTCCAAAGCCCATTCTCCATCCCTTCGGTATAGCTGCCCTCATGTTCAATTTTTCCGTTCTCATAGTAAATGGTCCATTCCCCTGTCCGTTTGCCATCCTTGTAATTACCATTCCGGAGTTTCTTTCCGTGTTCGTACCAATACACCCACTCCCCTTCCTGCAGGCCTTTTACGAATATTCCCTGACTGCCCTTTGTTCCATTCTCATGATAAAAGGTCCAGCTGCCTTCTTGCTCCCCTGTAGCCATCTCCCCTTCCATTTCCTTCGTTCCCCCCTTAAAATACCAGGTGCATTTGCTATGGGGCTGATCATTCTTATAAGCTCCATCAAATTCCAACTTGCCATTTTCAAACCATGACTTGTAATTGCCATTGAGTATCCCTGCTACGAAAATCACCTGTTTCTCAAGCGCTGAGTTCTGATGCCAATATTGCCATAAGCCCTCTTCTTCCCCATCCTTGACGCTGCCCTCTTTCTCTGTGACTCCATTCTGATACCAGCTTAAACACAAGCCGTCTTCAAGGTTTAGCTCCTTCCATTTCTTCCCGTTTCTATACCAGTATTTCCAAAGTCTGACCTTCTCGCCCTTCTCATAGGACCCTGTCATCCAAACCTTTCCGTTATCATACCAATGTGACCATTCACCAACCCTAACACCCCCAAGCGTATCACCTTGCTGCTTTTTCTCCCCATTGGGCCAGGTTGAGTGAAAATTTTGTCCGAAAGCAGTAAATGCACACAATGAGCATAAGAATATAGCTACGGTCCCTACCCGCGAAGTTATTTGTAATCTATCCCTTAGGTAAGTTGTAATCATAACACCCTATTCGGTAAGAAGGCCGAACGACTCAAACATGCGTTTCTGATCCTCCCAAATCGTTCTATCTTCATCTGTTCCAGGGCAGTATGCCATTTCAACAATAAATAGTTTCAAAGGTTCCTCAATCATTCTAACCCAGCGGTGGACCCGAAAATCCCTGGTCTCACCGTTAAAACGGGCTTTCTCAAAATCAAACGAGGAAGTAAAAAACATTAAATTTTCTTTAGCAATCATCTTCTCGGCATTGCTCGATAAGTTTATCGTGTTCTTCAGGAAATAATTCGCCATCGAAACCTGTCCTTTGTCCAGGGTAGATTTAGACTTATCCAAAATAGAAACACTCAGGTAGTTCACAAACGACAGATCGACATAGTTTGGTGCCTCTATAGAATCTGTACCAGATGAATCGTTCAGACTATCCAGAACTGACTCACCCTGGGTAAGGAGGAGGCTTGTGAGTGGTGTCTTAAATTCTGGATTGATCTGCACGGTAATTGGGCTGCCATATTCGAATATGGTAGAAGAACTTGACCGAAGTATCTGTCCGGACAGGCTTTGGAGAAGTGTCTTATTCAAACACCCCATCATCTGATCATAGGGCCTTACTGATATATCATTGAGGATACATGACAACACTCCACTATAGGGATTCCATTTTATAAAGGATTCAACGTTGGTCTTTCCCGTTTCCAGTCCTGCTTTCTCCAGGTACGCCCTCAATCCATTCCTCACTTTTGCCTCTTGCCAGCCTGGTGAAACTGGTAACTCCAAATAAAAGTTTTTTGCAGGGTCTTGGTAGACCGTACTCTCCTCTGAAGCCACATCGTCGACAAATCGAAACTTCACTTGCTCCTTTATCACCAGCTGGAAATTGTCATTATTTGACAGCACGATCTGTGGCCCTTTGTAGAATTCAACCATGATCAACAACATGAACACAATCATAAAGAAAAAGACATATATGTACACCAGGGTGAGCAACTTGACCTGCACTACTTTCTTTTTCTTTCTGTCTGATAATAGATGGAACGAAAGGACAGACAAGGCCAGGGCCAAACCAACAATTCCGAATATGTATATCTTATAGGTCTCCATCAGAAGAAGGCAACGCTGCCTTAGGTTTGGTATTCTGAGATGTGCTCGCGAATATACAATGAATCAGAAAAAATGAAGCTAAAATTCGCGAACAAAAGCCCCGTCTTCAGCTACATTGTGATAAGGAATAGATGTTTGAACACACCCTTCTACCAGGGCCGCTAACCTATAACCTGAAATTGAGCTATCCAATATGATCAAACCAATATCAAAACGCTCCGCCAGCTGCTCAATGGAGGACCTGCATCTTTTGGATAATATCAAGATATCCACGTTGACTTTCGCTCCAGCGGTAAACTCCACCTCGCCTATTGGATAAAGCACCCGGTGGCCTTCTATCACGTTGATGATTTCAGAAGATTGTTCGTCTTCCTTTTCTCCGTATTCTGTCACCTTTCATTCTAGGTATTTGGTTGTCTCAAATT
>DTRK01000249.1:0-1553 GCA_012965955.1 Flavobacteriales bacterium | reverse complement strand
ACAGCGGTAAACTCCACCTCGCCTATTGGATAAAGCACCCGGTGGCCTCGAATCACACTGATGATTCCAGCATTTTGCCTGCCCTCCATCCCCTCTATAGTTACCTGTTTATGTACCTCAATTCCTATCTGCCTCCAGTGATTTTCCGTGGCAAACCCCAGGGTCCGTTGATCAGACACCAGGGAAGAATCCAAGGTCAGTAGTGACGTGGTACTGTTGATCACATCAAAACAGCTATGATTTGAGATATTATACACTACCAACTGGTGTTGATCTTTAATCACTCTTTGCTCTGCGACCTGGTACAGAGCAAGACTCAAAAGCGCAAACAATCCCAGATATAGGTATAGCTTCCTTAAAGAAGTGATAAAGGCAATACAAAAGCCGATTGACATGTATATAAGCAGTACTTCAATTTTACTTATGTCTATGCCATCCGCTACTGAAAAGGGCAGCGTTTCAATCCAGCGAACGAATAAATTCAATCCTTCCACCACATAGTTAAGCACCTTGGCCAAAGGATCGGCGAGTAAAGGCATCGGCAATAAGACAAAGCAAATCAGTGACATGTACATAATGCCAATTGCCAGAGGAACCACTATCAGATTTGCCAGAAGAAAGTAGTTTGGAAACTGGTGAAAGTAATATAACGAGAGGGGGAAGGTGGCAATCTGTGCAGCAAGTGAAACACTCACGAGCGCCCAAATCTTCTTTGACAACCAATTATTGGGCTTCACAAAACCATAGGCTATCGGGTAGATTAGTACAATGCCAAAGACTGCAGTGTATGAGAGCAAGAAACCAACATTATACAATGACAAAGGCTGAATAAGTAAAAGGAAGAAAGCCGATACACACAGTGTATTGTAAATATTAGTATACCTCTTGAGAGATGATCCAACAATCACAAAGCTGAACATCGTCGATGCCCGCGCAACAGATGGGGACATACCGGTAAGCATGGCATAACCCCAAAGCAATAGAATTATGCAAACCGCCTTTAGGAGTGCTCCGTTTTTAAAGTTCTTAAGGAAGAAAAATAAATAACTCAAGACCAAATAAATTATTCCGACGTGTAAACCTGAAACTGCAAGAATATGCAAGACCCCAGCTTTGGAATATGCGGTCTTCAACTCAGGGCTGAGCTCATTCTTATCCCCAAGGGTGAGTGCTGAAATAACTGCGTGTGCCTCTTCTGTCACTCCTCTGTCGACCATCGATTGCTGTAGGCTTACTTTTAATGAATTAAGCGATCGCAATAGATTAAATTCTTTAGGCTGCGCTACCAGTTTCCAAGCCTTTGCCGATGCGTAAGCGCTATAAAAGATATCGGAGCGGGATAAGTATTTTGCATAATCAAATGCTCCGGGGTTGCGCGGTTTTTGTATCTCTTCCAGATTAACAATAGCAATACATTGGTCCCCTACCTCAAGCTTCCGGCTTGAGGTATCCTTCTCCAGATAAATGATAGCCCTACCCAGTGTCTTGCTCCAGTCAGCACCGTTGTAAACCTGCCTGACTTCCACATGAACTTGGACTGATTTCTCTTTAAT
>DTRK01000248.1:1721-8035 GCA_012965955.1 Flavobacteriales bacterium | reverse complement strand
TGATAATCCCTTCGTGGATTGTAACGAAGATACAACCCGTTGCGGCGATGAGGTTTAATTGAGGGCGGATGACAGAATTTGGGCGCCAGGCCTTTGATTAATATTCTCATCTGGCATCGGTAGTCTAACGTCACACACCCGTCTTAAATAGAGCACGTATGCTCACGTCAAATGAGAAGCATTTTTGTAATTTTGCCCCATGATTTACGATAATATATTAGATACGATAGGCAATACACCGCTGGTACGTCTGAACAAGGTTTGCAAAGACATCAAGGGTGATGTAGTGGTAAAAATTGAAACCGTTAATCCTGGCAACTCCATCAAAGACCGCATCGCTCTGCAGATGATCGTGGATGCCGAAGCAGAAGGGAAGCTCAAACCTGGTGGAACCATCATTGAGGCCACTTCCGGGAATACCGGAATGGGATTGGCAATTGCGGCCATAGTGAAAGGTTATAAGTGCATTTTCACGACCAACGACAAGCAGAGCAAGGAAAAGATCGATATCCTGCGCGCCATGGGCGCTGAAGTGATAGTGTGCCCAACGGCAGTATCTGCGGATGATCCAAGGTCATACTATTCGGTGGCGGAACGCTTGAACAAGGACATTCCCAACTCTTATTACCCTGACCAGTACAACAACCTTTCAAATACAAAAACGCATTACGAGCAAACAGGTCCTGAAATATGGGAAGCTACGGAAGGTAAGATCACACACCTTGTGGTAGGCGTAGGAACGGGAGGCACCATCTCAGGGACCGCTAAATACCTGAAGGAACAAAATCCCAACGTAAAGATTTGGGGGATTGACACCTATGGATCGGTCTTTAAGAAGTATCTGGAAACAGGAGAATTTGACGAAAAAGAAATCTATGCCTATCTCACTGAGGGCATTGGTGAAGACATTATTCCTGATAACGTGAACTTTGACCTGATTGATCACTTTGAAAAGGTAACAGACCAGGACGGGGCGCTGATGGCCCGGAAGCTGGCACGGAAAGAGGGCATCTTCGCCGGTTATTCTGCCGGATCTGCTATCGCGGGGTTGCTTCAAATGAAAGATCAAATTAAAGAAGGGGATCTTGTTGTGGTAATCTTTCACGACCACGGTAGTCGTTATGTTGGAAAGCTATTCAACGATGACTGGATGCGTGAACGGGGATTCCTGAGAAAAGAAACACTGTCTGCCATTGATCTGATCGACGATCATAAATTCGACAAGTTGGTTACGCTATCTCCGGAGGATTCTATCGGTGAAGCCATTGACAAGATGACAAAGTATGACATCTCTCAAATTCCTATTGCCGTTAATGGGGACTTCACGGGATCTATAGACGATGCCCATATTTTCTCAGAATGCATGAAGAACCCTGAACTGAGAACTGAATCGATTAGTACTATCATGCAAGACCCTTTTCCATTTGTGGAAGCAGATGACAGCGTGGAGGTGGTATCTTCCAAAATCAATAGGAACAACTCTGCTGTATTGGTTAAGGACTCAGATGACAACGTGCATATTATTACCAAGCAGGATATTATCTCTGGGTTACGGTAAGCACCTGTTCGGTTAGGTAGAAAGTAGAGGGTAATGAGACCCACCGAACATACTGATCAATTGGGACGCACCATCAAGTTGTTGGAGCCACCTACTCGAATAATCTCCTGCATTCCATCCACTACTGAACTGCTTCACGATCTTGGATTAGAAGAGGAAGTCATCGGTATCACAAAGTTCTGTGTACACCCCGAAGAGTGGCACCAATACAAGACGCGTATAGGGGGTACCAAAAAGCTCCATATGGATAAGATCGCGGAGCTCAAACCTGATTTAATTATCTGCGATAAGGAGGAGAACAAGCAGGATCAGGTTGAGGAGTTGATGCAGCACTACAATGTTTGGGTAAGCGATGCAAACTCTCTGGAAGAGGGGTTAGAAATGATTGCACTACTCGGTGAGGTAACAGAGAAAACAGAGTATGCTGCAGACTTGCGGGAGAGGATTGAAAGTGAATTCAACGCACTAGCAAAGCTAAATGAGAAGCGATCGACAAAGACGGCTGCTTACCTCATTTGGCGAGATCCAATGATGGTAGCAGGTGAGGGTACGTTCATCAATGACATGATGCAACGCTGCGGGTTAGTAAACCCTTTCCCCCATGGAGAAAACGGGTACCCGGAAGTATCTGCTAAAATGCTTCAGAAAGCCAATCCAGAATTAGTTCTACTCTCTTCCGAACCCTTTCCCTTCGCCGAGAAACATATCCCGGCAATTCAGGAACTGGTGCCAGATGCTAAAGTGTTATTGGTAGATGGAGAGATGTTCTCGTGGCCGGGATCCAGGATGGGGAAAGCGGCGGTATATTTTCTTCAATTATTGAGATCTGCCAAACCATGATCAGAAGTCATCTTTCAGACCATGCAATAATTACAAAATTAAGAGGTTCCAGTAGAATGAGCTGCAGAAATTCATGATACTTTTACTTCCCCATTCAGTCCTCTTGACAACGGGGGTTTTATGGATTATATTTGTAATAGACCTCAGGTTCTCGCGTTTTTTCTGAAAATGAGACTGCTTTCACCACTCTTTTGCACAATAGTGTGCCTAATGACAGGCGTGGCTTCAACCTATGCCCAAATGGCCATAGTCAACGATGAGAAACCATACCTGATTTACGATGGCCAATGGTCTGAATACGAAACGGCAACCCGCGACAATATTACGGAAGAACCTGAGCAGAAAGTAGGCCTGGTTCTTAGTGGAGGGGGTGCGAAGGGCCTCGCACATATCGGAGTTATAAAAGCACTGGAAGAGCACCGCATCCCAATTGACTATGTGACAGGCACCTCAATGGGAGCGATTGTAGGTGGTATGTACGTTGTTGGGCTTACACCTCAGCAAATGGAGGACCTGGTCAATTCAGATCAGTTCAAGAATATGGCGTCGGGAGGCATTGAGAGGGAATACAAGTTTTACTTTATGAAAGAAGACCTGAATCCCTCCTGGATATCGATGAAAGTGGGAAAAGATTCCATTTGGGAGACCACCTTGCCCACAAGTGTCATAAACCCTGTTGCTATTGACTTCTTTATGTTGGAAAAGCTCTCGGCGCCTGCTGCAGTAGCAGAATACAACTTCGACAAACTCCTGGTGCCTTTTAGATGTGTAGCAGCGGATATTCAGTCCAAGCAAGAGGTGATATTTCGTGAGGGTTATCTCAACGAAGCCATCAGGGCATCTGCCACTTTTCCTTTCTACCTCAATCCGATCACCATTGATGGTAAGCTCCTATTCGACGGCGGACTGTACAATAACTTCCCAACTGATGTGATGTACAACGAGTTTTACCCTGACATTATCCTGGGCAGCAATGTATCAAACACGCTGGCACCTCCCACTGCTGACAATGTACTTTCTCAGATCAAAAATATGCTGGTGAGACGGGATGATTTTTCCATTATTTGCGATAATGGAATCTTAATACAACCGCAACACAACGCAAGTACATTCTCGTTTGAAAACATACAATCCATCATTGACTCTGGCTATATGGCAACCATTGAGAAGATGGATGAGATAAAAGCCGCCATATCCAGAAGGATCTCACCAGAAGAGCTAGCTGCTAAACGAAAGGCGTTTATATCCAAACAGCCCCCCTTGCTCATTGATGAGATCTATGTAGCAGGATTAAACAAGCGCCAATCTAAGTATGTGAGAAAGCTCCTATCGGGGAAAAAGGGAGAAAATTTTACTTTGGACGACATTAAGAATCCTTACTTTCGGGTTTTTGAGGACGATAAGATCGGGAGCATTTACCCCCGCGCTGAATACAATAAATTCACCGGTGTATACGACCTCTATATCGACATCAAAGAGGCCAAGGAAATCAGAATGGATCTGGGTGGATTGGTTTCAAACCGACCGGTAAGCGGTGCATATCTAGGCCTGAAATACAATTACCTTGGAGACGTGGGGGTCAGTACCTATGCCAATGCTTACCTGGGTAAACTGTATTCAGCAGCCCAGCTCAGAACGCGGATTGATTTTCCCATCAAACTGCCTATTTATGTAGAACCTATCCTTGCCTACAACCGTTGGGATTATTTCAAGAGCAGTACTGATTTCTTCGATAATGAAACGCCTTCATATCTCGTCCAGAAGGAAGTTTTTGTGGGTTTACAAGTCGGCTTTCCTTACAGGAATGAAGGCAGGATAAAGCTAGGAAGCACTTTTGCAAATTTGAGGGATGATTACTATCAAACGAAAAACTTCAGCAGCGTAGACACCGCGGACAGAACAGATTTCAATGTGTTTAGCTCCTATATCACCCTGGAACGCAACACCCTCAATCGAAAACAGTATGCTACAGAAGGCACCTACTTCGCCCTAAAAGCGCGGCATACATGGGGGCAAGAAATAGAAACTCCGGGTACGACTTCTTCTAACCAATCCGCCTGGTATAATTTTCACGAATGGGTGCAATTCAAGATGCTGTTCAACAACTACTATAAAAGCAAAGGCAAGTTGAGATTGGGGGTATGTAGTGAAATAGTATTCTCGACTCAACCGCTATTCAACAATTATACGGCCAGCGTACTGAGGGCCCCAGCCTTTCAACCAAATCCTGAAAGCAAAACCCTATTTCTGGAGTCATTCAGGGCTCATAAATATGCTTCTGTTGGCCAACGCATGATATATAAAATTCAGCCCAATATTGATTTCCGACTGGCAGCATATTTGTTCCAACCTCACCGATCAATTGTTAAGCAAGACAGTATAGTGGATTTAGGTGAGAAATTTGGGCAAGTCTATACCATTGGAACAGCAGCCCTGGTTTACCACTCCCCTATCGGACCATTGAGCTTCTCAATTAATTACTATCATAATCTACCTGAGATTGCCCAGGAAGATAAAACCCCGCTCACCTTTTTCTTTCACTTTGGATATGTGATATTTAATCGTCGAGCAATAGAATAATATAAAATGAACTGCCTGGCTGGTCTTGTTCAGTGAAGTTTTAGCGAAACTGATGTAAGCAGGTACGTTAGTTGACAGGTAGATTTTCGCAATATTTTATAACTTTAAGGGGTAATGGACAATCAAGGAACATAGATGAGAACAGGAGTATTGAAAAGATTCGCACTATTAGTGGTATTGAGTTTAATCTTCCTTGGTTTGAACGTTAAATACAGTGTGGCACAAAGTAAAGGAACGAGCACCTTCGAGCTAGGTAAGATGAAGCTACAAAAGAATCCAATTCCCGGAGAAGGAAACCTTATAGGGGTTGTTCGGGTGCTGGGAAAGAGAGCCAAAGTCCCTCTGGCATTAATAGCAATGGAAGGAGGTAGAAGCATACAGGCAGATACGAAGGGTAAGTTCAAACTCACCATGGAACAAGGAACGTATACCATCAAGATAGCATGCTCTGGATATGAGGAGTTAGTGATTGAAGATGTCGTAGTAAAAGGAGGAACTGATCACTACATTAATATTAAATTGGCCACAACCAATAAAGGTAAGTTCAAGTAAGATTACTCGACCTTTTCACTGATCAGCTTACGGAAACCATGCTTAGCGGTAGCAGTGTATTGTCTTCAAGCCTTCTAGCTGCGCTCATCATCTTTTGCTCATCTACCCTATATGCTCAGGATAAAACTGAGTCCAAAAACCAACCGTCAATGAATAGCAGTATCGATGCAATGCTGGGCCTACAGTACCTTAGAAAGGACACATTGGATACATACATGGATGGTGAGGGCAATTCCAAATTCAGAAGATACTCCCGCATTGTAGGTGTCAGTTTCGCTAAATCGTTGGAAGCCGACAATTCCCAAGGTTCGGATGTATTTTTTACCGTTCAATATCAAATACCAGATTTGGTGAACGGCATCGATAGTATTGACTATACCCTGACAGGTTATCAGATTGGATTATGTATCGGGGGGAAGGACCTCTTCCACGCCAACAAAGATCTGGATGTCGTGTATGGCCTGGGTGTTCAATTCGGAGGATATTACTTAAAGAGGGAGTTTCGCGTTTCTCCTTACACAGTTGCAAAAACCAAGAATGGCGTAATAGCACCTCAGCTGGTCATGGAAGCGAGATATTTTATCGGCGACTTAAAGCTTGGGTTTAAGATGCGGGGACAGTACGATATTTCCAATACCAATTGGAAACAACGGGATACCTCACCCCTGGTTTTCGGGGGATTCTCAGCCACTGGATTTGCCTTTCAGGCGATGATTGGATACAAACTGGACTAAGCCTACGCCTGAGCGTCGGGACCGCCAAAGTTCATAGGAACAACATTTAC
>DTRK01000248.1:0-1711 GCA_012965955.1 Flavobacteriales bacterium | reverse complement strand
CCCGGAGCCGCATCTTTAATAGCTCCATGCTGTTGCTCGTACTTCTTGATATTGTCATTCATCGCTTTCATTAGCCGCTTGGCGTGTTGCGGAGTCAGTAATATACGTGACTTCACCTTTGCCTTGGGGGTACCAGGCATTACCGTAATAAAATCGACTACAAATTCAGAGTTAGAATGAGTGATAATCGCCAGGTTCGAATAAATGCCTTCAGCTATTTCTTCACTCAATTCAATATTGAGCTGGCCTTGATTAGCCTGATCCTTGTTCAAGTTTTTTGCGTCGTTGTTGTCGTCTGCCATGTCTCTGTTTTTTGAAAATGCTTAATCTATCTGGAATCGCATTACGAATACGAATCTTTGCGAATGTACCAATTCATGCCACCAGACTCTCTGTACTCCATTCGTACGTTCGTAGCACCCAGAGAGGACTAGAGCGGTAGCGAAAGGGGCCGTGATGGTATTCGTACCTATTTAGCTTCAATAGCCTCCGCTTCCTTGATCTCCTCGTCCTTCGCTTCCTCTCCTTTACCACCAACTAGTTTATCGTACTCTTCCTGAGAACCGACAATCATTTCGTAGTATTCTGGTAAACCTGTTCCCGCCGGTATCTTATGCCCTACTATAACATTCTCCTTTAAGCCCTTCAAATGATCTTGCTTACCCTGGATTGATGCTTCGTTGAGCACTTTGGTAGTTTCCTGGAATGAAGCTGCTGAGATAAAGCTCTTAACACGCAAGGATGCCCTGGTAATACCTTGCAGTACCGGACTTGAGATAGCAGCAATTGCATCTCTGTATTTCGGTAAGTTCTTATCCTTTCTCTTCAATACAGAAACCTCATCGCGTAATTTCCTTACATTGACGATTTGACCAGATCGCAACGTTGCCGAATCCCCCGATTCTTCAATAATTTTCTTTCCGAAAATCCAGTCGTTCTCTTCACTGAAGTCGAAACGATCTACAATTTGCTTCTCAAGGAACCTGGTATCACCGGCATCCTCAATAAACACCTTGCGCATCATCTGCCTAACTATCACCTCATAGTGCTTGTCATTGATCTTCACACCTTGAAGTCTATAAACTTCCTGAACCTCATTTACAATGTACGTCTGTACCGCGGTAGGACCTTGGATCGCGAGAATGTCAGCAGGTGTAATAGCACCATCTGATAATGGCATACCTGCACGGATATAATCATTCTCCTGGACAAGGATGTGTTTAGATAGAGAAACCATGTATTTCTTGACTTCACCTGTCTTTGATTCAACCAAGATCTCCTGATTACCCCTTTTTATTTTGCCGAACTCCACTACTCCATCAATCTCGGAAACAACAGCAGGATTCGATGGGTTTCTAGCCTCAAATAACTCCGTTACCCTTGGAAGTCCTCCTGTGATATCACCGGTTTTACCAGCTAACCTTGGAATCTTTACCAGAATCTTACCCGCTTCAATTTTCTCATTATCATTTACAATAATATGAGCGTTAACCGGAATATTATAAGACTTCAATACCTGCTTTTTACCAGATATAATCTTAACCATTGGATTCTTGGTTCTGTCTTTCCTCTCAGAGATAACCTTCTCTTTGAAGCCGGTCTGCTCATCCATCTCAACCCGATAAGTCACACCTTCCTGGATGTCTTCAAATTCGACTTTCCCAGCAGTCTCTGAAATGATAACAGCGTTGAATGGATCCCATGCACAAAT
>DTRK01000247.1 GCA_012965955.1 Flavobacteriales bacterium | reverse complement strand
CCGGAAGGTGTTGCAGTAGCAGTTCCGTCATTGCCCCCGTTACAGGTTACATCCGAAGAGGTTGCAGTAACCGTCGGCCCGCCGGTATTGAATATGGTCTCAGAAGCGGTATTGTTGCAGAGGTTGGCATCAGTAACGGTTACATCGTACGTTCCTGCTGCCAGGCCTGTTGCCGATGCGTTTGTTTGGCTCAGGCCGTCCGACCAAAGATAGCTATATGATGGCGTGCCACCTGTAACTGACACCGCAGCTACTCCATCTGAGTTTCCACAGGATGCATTGGTTCCAGTGGTGGTGAGGGCCAATACATCAGGCTCGGTAATGGTAACTATTGAAGTTGTCACACAGCCCAAAGAATCGGTTGCTGTAACTGAGTAAGTTCCGGGAGCTAAGTTGTTTGCTGTGGCATTGGTTTGGTTCGCTGGATCGTTCCAGGAATAGGTATATGGCGTGTTGCCACCCGCAACCGTCACCGTTGCCGACCCGTCTGTATCACCATTGCAGGTGGTGTTGCTACTGCTGATGCTAGAGGTAACGCCGCCGCCATCAAATACTTCAACAGTATCAACGTCAGTACAGCCACCGGCATCTGTTGCCATTACAGTGAACAAACCAGCACAAAGGTTGTTGGCAGTACTGTTGGTCTGAGAGCTGGGGTCACTCCACAGGTAACTGTAAGGCATTGTTCCTCCTGATACAGATACAGAAGCATCACCATTGCAGGAGGCACAACTTGTATTTGTAACACCGGTAGAAGTGACTGTGATGCCGGCACCTGCGCTGATGGAGGTACTCCCATTTCCAGTACAACCATCAGCATCTGTTACCAAGGTATTAACTGCACCGTCACAGAGACCGTTAGCTGTTGCGTTGGTTTGAGCACCCGGATCATCCCAGAGATATGTAAATGGGGAGACCCCATTAGCTACAGCCACCACCGATTCCCCATCACATGCACCGGTGCAGGTTGCATCCGTATTTGTATGGCTCAAAGTTATTGCAACCGGTTCCGTGATAGTAACCTGGTCCGTCACAACACATCCGGCAGCGTCCGTGGCAGTAACAGAATACGAACCAGCAACAAGGTTGATTGCTGTGGCATTGGTCTGAGCTGAGGGGTCGTTCCATATATAGGTATATGGAGCCGAACCTTGCGAAGCCACTGCAGTTGCATATCCATCATTGTCTCCGTTACACGTTGCATTTGTACTTGATGTAATACTTACCGTTGGCACCGTGTTGCTAACCACCACATTAGCCGTCGTGGTACAACCGTTGGCATCCGTTATTAAGCAGGAGTAATTGGTCGCACTTAAACCGGAAGCAGTATCCGTGGTTTGAGCACCTGGATCACTCCACAAGTAGGTGTAAGGAGCAACTCCATTGGATACGGTTACGGAAGCCAGACCATCACTATTGCCACAGTTCGCATCTGTCACACTAGATGTAAAACTCAGCGCACTGGGTTCCGTAACTGTAACAGAATCAGTTCCTGTGCACCCATTGGCGTCCGTTACAGTCACCGTATAAGGCCCCACACACAAAGAGGAGATAGCAGTCGTGGTTTGCGCATTAGACCACAGATATGAATAGGATGGTGAACCCAAAGATGCCGAAACTTCCGCGGCTCCATCACAGTCACCATTACATGCTACATTGGTTACATTTGAAATACTTGGCACTGGATTTTGACCCACAGTCCCTACAACAGCTGTTGCATATAAGGTATCGTTTACAGCATCAATTGACCTCACCTCGTATGTGCCGTCACAGAGGCCAGTTGCAGTAGCATTGGTTTGTGCAGAAGGGTCATCCCACAGATAGGTATAAGGGGCCGTGCCACCACTTGCAGCGGCAACAACTTGTCCATCACAATCTCCGCTGCATATAACGTCTGTTATTGTAACGGATACCGTTGCCGTCGAAATTTGAGACCAGATTTCAAAATTGTCAAGCGCCGCTTCAAGAAGACTTCCGCCACAGAAAGGTGTGGTAGCGCATCCTGGAGGCCCCAAAGCCAATATTATACTGTCTGATACCTGGAATTTCACCTGTATATTTGCAGAGAGCGTAATGAAGTCCTCCACATTAAAAGCATAACGCCTCCAATTATTATCACCCACATAGGAAAACTCAACCGTGTTCCAGGAACTTCCCCCATCATCTGAAATCTCCACATACCACGGGTCATTCCCAGGATTTGCAGAGGAAGGCGAAGCATTGGCAAACCACCTTCTGTATGTAATGACCGGGTTAAAATAGCTTGTCAGATCCATAGTTGGTGAAAGCATCGTCGTTGCTCCACCATCTACATCATCCTGCCCAATATTACCGGTTTGGCCTGACGTGTTATAGCCTGTTACAGGACAAGAAAACCCTCCGGCGGTAAATTGACTCGTAGGTGCCAGCTCATAACCATTGTCAAACATACCTTCAGGCACTTCCAAGGACCACTCTCCAGTCGTGGCATCATCAGAAAAAATGCCATAGGTCCAGGAGCCGGGAAGGCTATTGTTGTCAAAATCCTCAATATCCTCCAGCTGGTAATCTACCAGGATGTAGAAAGGTAGCGTAGGCTCCGCCGCGTCGGCGCCTGTTGGCTGAACAGCTGAAACATTGCCACAGGTATTGTCCGTGACACCTATATAATATTCGATAATCACACCAGATGATTGTCCAGGAATTGTACCCTGATAGTTAGAGCCTCCAGTATTGGCCATCACCGCACTGATCCAGGTTGTATTTCCTTTTTGACGGTAGTAAAGCATCACATCACCGAGGTACGTGGTGTTCGACAAATTTAGCGTCGCGTCAATGTCAATTGCCGTATTCTTCGCGGCGGCTAGCACGTCTGTGTGCGTCAATGTTGCATTTGATATCAAGGTGATGCCATGTTTCCCAAAAGCATCACAGATATCAACCATATTGGGCGTGCCGTTTCCTAGATTACCATCATTGTCATCAGCTTGAAGCACATCCAGCAATACATCCCTAAATGCTGTTCCCTCCTGCCCATCTGGCGTTTGCGCCTGAAGTCCGTAATAGGCATCTTCAAACAAATCCATCGTTTGTGTCATATTACTATCCAGGTTGAGATAGAGATCCCACCATGCTCCTGCGATGATCTCACCATCCGCATGCACTTGTCCAACGAGGTCATCCGGATAAATCTTAGGATCAATGTCATACCGTCGGATATAAACAGTCGGATCAGTATCGCTCATCCCCTCACCTAAAACAGGATAGAGCGTCCGCGAAAATCCCCAAACGTCAGCATAGCCTTCTCCCATCGCTCCGTTCTGAAAGAAACCGCCATTGTCGCCATAAAAAGCAGTATTGGTACCATGTCCATACTCATGATATATCACATCAGCTATAGTGGCCAGGGAATAGCACCCACCGCCTTGCAGGAAAAAGTTCATCTGCCCTCCTCCGAATGATGCGTTACACGTTCCCGTTTGATCCATGTTTACCTGAACCTGATAATCCATACCGGTGAAGCCGGCTATTACGGTATTGACCCATTCATGGATATCGTTAACATAGTAAAATACATTGCGTTCAGTATCCAGGGCATCGCTGTTGAAGCTAACTGCATTCGGCCCGGCTGTCAAAGCCGTGACAAAAGAAGGCGTTACATTACTGGATTCTATGTCCACCCATGGGCCATCGAGAAATACTGTACCATTGGTTCCTGAAGTGATAGAAGTGGTCAGAAGGCCTGTACTGTCCGTGTAATAATTTGTGCCGTTGATCCGAATTCTCAAGTCCCGCAGTGGCATGTTAACAGGAGTGTCATAGGCGTTCTTTGGGTAGATATCAGCGGTAACAGTGGCTTCTACATTGGCCTTGGGAGCATGTGTGTGTGACAGGTTGAATTGACGCAGCACGTCACCATTGTGAGCATCAACCAAAGTATAAAAAGAGGAAGGAATCCCGCTTGGATCTATCCCATCTACCAGCACCTCATACACGAGTTTATACTCATTCTTGCCAATCATGGGTATCGGAAGAATAAACAATCCCGGATTTGCCAACGATGTCAGGTTGGTTCCCTGGGTAGCGTTGAAGGCATACGCCTCTGCCTGGGTAACACTCAGTGAAGCGGTAGTTCCAATGGTAATGTCCGTATATACATCAGCACCATACATGATCACCTTGTGGTCCTTGGTCATTTTAACCATCATGCGGGTGTTCAGAACTTTCAAGCCGTTGTACTCCTGGTAATAATTGACGAAATTGTGTTTGGGTGAGGTGCTCTCCCCCATCAATCTTAAATCCGCCACTGGAATATTAAAGGCACCCAGCTCATTGATGATGAAGTTCATGGCACGATCCTGTACCGTAGTACCGGCAGTTGAAATACCCTTGCCATAGGCGCGGTGGGGCCGTGCATTCTCCTCGTTAAAATGAACACGCCAGGTGTTGTGTGTGGCCACAAAAGACTGCCACGCCGGCTTTGCCCTTAGCTCTTCCTGAAGAGCTTGATTGGGAATGCGCTTGTTGCTTGAAGTAAAACTATTGGCAGTACCGTCGGACTCGCCCGCCACCACAAAAGTTGGCGATGATACTATTAACGCGATACACAGTGAAGAAATGAAATTGAAGGCATTTTTCATTTTGAATAAGGTTAATATGTTTGGTGAAAGTCGCTAGAAATGCAATATTCTTTTGTTAATCTGACGACAAGTTAAGAATTATTTCGTAAAAAGCCCAAGAACAGATACTGAAGAAAGGCATAGTATCCAATGCCTCTCCCTCTGATGCAAAACGGCATTATTTCTGAATTTACCTCCCATTTTATCAGTTGGCTGTTTGTTCGACATGCAGCAGAAAATAGTCCAGTGAAATGTTTACTGAGATGTCCTCATTCCCCTCAAATCCCGCCTTAGGCCAAAAATCTTTATCTTTCCAAATCACTCTTAATGTTATTGTGGAGCAATTTCTAAGGGAACTTCTGGACACCTTTGTAAAGGATTACCTGGAGACTACGACTTATCTCGCAGGCTTCATCGTGATTGCTGTGGCGTCAAATCAAATCGCCAAGTACTTCACAAAATCGAAGCTGCCACTGGTGACAGGGCTTCTGGCTACGGGTATTATCGCAGGCCCATTTGTCCTCAAGCTGATTCCGGGCGAAGCACCCGAGCGCCTCTTCTTTGTCAACGATTTTGCCCTGGCATTTATCGCATTCGCTGCGGCGGCACAGCTCTACCTTAAAGAGCTACGAAGCAGGATGAAGAGCATTACCTGGATGAGTATTGGGCAATTCGTACTGACTTTTTCCTTTGCCAGCGGCGCTATTATCTATTTATCGCCGCAGATTCCTTTCATGGATGACATGAACATGGCGACCAAAATTGCCGTAGCCACCCTGGCGGCTTCTATATTCGTCGCACGTTCACCTGCTTCAGCGATTGCGGTTGTAAATGAGCTTCGGGCTAAAGGGCCGTTTACACAAACTGCGATGGGAGTTACAGTGCTGGCTGACTTTCTTGTTATTGTACTGTTTGCTGTAACGTACTCCGTGGCCCAGGCACTCGTACAGGGAATTGCCTTTGATTTCAAATATATCATCTTTCTGTGCTCAGAAATGGTCCTGGCGTTTCTCTCAGGTTATATACTGGGTAAAATAATGACAGTTGTCATGTCGATTCGCATGTCCATTCATATTAAAACAGCAGGCATATTACTACTCGGTTACAGCGTATACTACACCTCTCAATATATAAGAGAATGGAGCTTGGCAGAGTTTGGTTTGGAGATTTATATGGAACCTCTCCTGGTCTGCATACTGGGAAGCTTCATACTCACCAATTACTCAAGCCACAGAAATGAGTTTCTGCGAATCCTTGAGAACGTGGGCCCATCGATTTATGTCATCTTCTTCACCTTGACAGGAGCAGCCATGTCTTTGGATCTCTTGATGGAAGTAACCGTTATTGCGGTAATACTCTTCGGTGTTCGGTTGGTAGCCTTAATACTGGGTTCAACAGCCGGGGGGTTGATAGCCAGAGAGCCCTGGAGATTTATCAAGATCGGTTGGATGCCCTATGTCACCCAGGCAGGAGTTGGCCTTGGCCTTGCCACCGTGGTATCTAACTCATTCCCCGGATGGGGAGAGCAGTTGGCCACAGTAATAATTGCCGTAATTGTGCTGAATCAAATTGTGGGCCCTCCCCTTTTCAAATGGGCCATCAACAGTGCAGGTGAAAGTCATGTCAAGGCCGCCACCCGGGAATTTGATGGGGAGCACAATGCTGTAATTTTTGGGCTTGAAGGACAGTCATTTGCTCTTGCACGACAGTTACAGGACCATGGATGGAAGGTGGTCATTGCGTCCCGAAAAGGTGTTATCGACGAAGGCAGCCTTGATGTTGACATTCAGCCCATTTCAGCGCTTAGCAAGGAAGAACTGAAACGTATTGGAGTTGATAAGGCGGAGGCAATCGTCGCCTTGCTGTCAGACAAGGAAAACTACCAGATATGTGACATCTGCTATGAGTATTTCGGCACCAAGGACAAGGTGGTACGCCTGAACGACCGCGCCAATTTTGACCGTTTTCATGACCTGGGTGCTCTGATTGTTGAGCCGACGACGGCTATTGTGAGCCTCTTGGATCACCTGGTGCGATCACCGCAGGCAGCTTCCCTATTATTGGGATTTGACGAAAAACAAGATACCGTTGACCTTGAAGTACTTGATCCGAACTTGCATGGAATGTCATTGCGGGAGCTGCGCTTACCTACGGACATCCTTATCCTTGCCATCTCCCGAGACGGCCATAGCATGATAACGCACGGCTATACGCGATTGAGACTGCACGATACCATTACAGTAGTCGGATCTGTGGAGAGTATTAAGAATGTGGAGTTGAGGGTGAGCGCTCCATGATTCAGCAGCGCCTCATGGTGTGAATTTCGTTTCCGAAGGCTGATTCGATCTTAGATTGAAATAACGGAGCGGTCGCCCTGTTTGGTCACTGGCGTAGCAGAACAGCTATCCCTTGATTATCTTCTTAACCAGTGTCCCGGATTCCGTATCTAAGAGCAAGAAATAAATTCCCGGATCCATATTGGGAGCTACACTCAGCCTGAACTGCTGTTCACTGCGTTCCACTGCCTTCTCCTCCACGATAAAACCAACCTCCTGCCCCATGATATTGGTCATGCGGATTTGATTTATGTCCGCCGCAAAGGCCGTAATGTCAATTGAATTATTGAAAGGATTGGGCGCAATAGTGACCTTTTTCACTTTGCCATCATCCTGTTTCAGCCCTAAAGGAATAGCATCAATAATTCCGGTTGCATAGAGATTTGAATCCGTACTCAGCCCTACCAGCGTAGGAAAGGAAGCTATAAATCCCCTCATTCTTACCTTTTGCCCTTCAGACAGCATATTCTGGCAGGTATTGTAGCTCATATAATTCTCGATCTGGTCAACGACATTGGTGTCGTAAACACTGTTCCCGGAAGTATCATTGCTGCAGGTATTGGCCAATTGCGAACAGGCACCGCTGTAATTGTTAGGTGGTGTGTCACAGACCTCATCCCCTGTGGTATCGCAGACAGATCCGCATCCGGCAGAGCTGCTTAAGAATGTATGGTACAAACCGAAGGTATGTCCAACTTCATGGGTACCCGTCCTGCCATCTGCCGAGGAGGTTCCTATAGTTCCCCATTGGTCATGGCGCACCACAATTCCCCAGGTTTTCCAGGGACCGCCGTAGGTAAAATTTGTTCCCGGATACTGCGCATATCCCAAGGTGCCACTCTGTATTGACCTAACGATCCATATATTATAGTACATGTCAGGGGGCCAGGCACTAAGTCTCTTGCAGTTGTCAAAGTCCGGGCTGGTCGGTTCGGGATGTGGAATGATGGATGTATCAATTCGCACAATTCCCGAGGTTGAATCTCCATTGGAATCCAGCTTTGCCAACAAGAACTTGAAACCAACCGCGGCCGCATAAGGCTTGAACAAACTTCTGGTTACAGATGTATCGGCGTTCTCCCGGTTGAAATCTTCATTTATGATAC
>DTRK01000246.1:12347-23926 GCA_012965955.1 Flavobacteriales bacterium | reverse complement strand
CACTATTTCTGGCAATCCATCAGATGATACTCTCTGCCAGGGAGATTCTGTAGAGTTATCAGTTCTGCCTTTGCCTATATCCTATGAATGGTCAACAGGTGAGACAACTTCAACTATTTGGGTGAGCAACTCAGGATCATACACGGTGACAGGGAGAGATACGCTGGGCTGTGAAACAACTTCTGATCCGTATACAGTTGAATTCGAGAATTGTGTAGGACTGGATGACCAGGAACTACAATCGACTGGTCTTAAGGCCCATCCTGTACCATCGACTGATCGCATTGATATTTCATTTAGCGCTGAGGAAGGAGGGGGTACTGAACTCTATGTGTATAATCTGCTGGGTGAATTGCTCCTTACAGATCACTTAATCACTACTGCAGGCACTAATCACCTTTCATTGGATATTGTATTTCTGCCCAATGGTGTATACGTATTAAGAGTTGGAACTGGAACGGCTTTCGAAACCACAAAGTTTGTAAAGCGTTGACCTGACGGTTGGCCGGATTAACGTATGAAATCCAGGGACATTTGGGAAGAATTCCCTCGATTGTCGGTCACTACGATCTTGAATGTGTGGCTTCCCCGTTTTCCATCGGCACTGGACAACTCAGGAGCATACTTGCCCAGATCTGAAAACGAGAAAACAAGGGCAGACTTCTTCGGTTCGTATTCCATTAGAATCCACTTGCCATCGATGTACGCATTGTAGGTATTGATCCCCGAGAGTTTGTCATATATTGAAACGGTGATATTGCTGGCTTTTGACATGTTCTTCCTCTCGTAAATATTCAGTCCCCTGATCCTTGGGGCAATGGTATCTAAAAGCACAGTGAATGCTCCAAAGTATTTGGAAGTTGTTTTTATAAAATCTCCCTCATAGCCACCCCCTTCATAATAAGTACGTCCGTTGTTTTTAATTCTTGCAACCATTGCTTTGCCCTTTAACCTGTTGGGGATCTTATCCGTTCTTATGGCTATACTATATAGTTTGTGCACAGGAGTATATACGTTGTGAATGTGGTGTGTAGGCGCTACGGCACCTAACAAAGTGTCAGTTACTTTATATTCAAAATTCACATCTTCATAAAGCAGCCCCTCGTCCAGGAATATGCGTACATCGTCATTCTTAAAAGAGTTAGCGAACTGCCAGTGAAATTTCTTGACAAAATTCACAGATAGCACTTCTTCTGGAAGTTTGGGTAAAAGGCCCATACTAGCTGGCACATTGGGTTCTGACCCACCTGAGTTTTTAACTTGTTTATTGACCAATCCAGTATCCGCAGGCAAGAGGACGGTTTCCTCCTTGGTTGGGCCTATTTTCCTTACCATATCACCTTCTCTTTTGGCTGCCGTATATAGGTGTCCTTGCACAGGAATTGTTAAGGTTGAAGTATTGCCATAAGAGTCTTTGATGATGTACTTCATTTCATGGATGTTCAAATCGTTAATTGCTATCACACCTCTATTCAATGTTTCCTTATATATGCTCAGTCGGTTGTTAGGGGCGATGAAGCTCTTTTGAAGATGCTTGCCTTCGTTTTTGAACTCTCCATAGTCGACATGGCTGCTGATGTATCTGTTTTCATGAAAGCCATAGGTCTCCATCTCATGGTAATAAACGCGCTCACCATCTTTTTGCAGTTCGATTGAAAAGATTCCACATTTATTGTGCGAATAATTGAGGAAATCATAAACCTCTACTGAAAATCCTATGTCACCTTGTAGCTTAAGGGGATTGCTGGCTGATGTACGGTAGTTACCGGAAGATCCAGATATTTTCAAATATCTCGGAGAATGAAGATTGGATACATGGCTTTCATCACTCAGTGGATAAACCCTCACTGACCTAATCACTGGTTTAATTGAATCCATGATGGCAAAGCCGAACAAAAGGGGATTCAGCACGTATCCGGTGATTGCATTGCGTATTTCAAAATGGAGGTGCGGTCCTCCAGATCCTCCGGTGTTGCCTCCTAATGCAACCACTTCACCCTTTTCAATCTTCAATTCACTGGGCAAAGGAAATTTCTCGACTGGATATGACTCTTTATTGTACTGGTACTTTTTAATGTACTCTTCTATCTTATCGCTATATCGTTTTAGATGAGCATATACTGTTATGTATCCATTAGGATGAGTTATATACAAGGTCTTGCCATATCCCCATGGCGATACCTTAATGCGGGATATATATCCTTCAGCAGCGGCGTAGATCTTCTTGCCCTCTACAGATTCGGTTTTCATGTCCAGCCCCCCATGAAAGTGGTTAGGGCGAATCTCTCCAAAGTTGCCCGAAAGCCTGATAGGAATATCCAGGGGTGACCTAAAATAGTCCTTAGGGTGATGGGTTTGTGAGAATGTAGCTACCGCAATACCAGTTAGTATGAGGACAAGGGTTACAGTCACTATGTGTCGCCTTCCCGTATTCATTTTTGCAAATGTATTCTAATATAATACGCTCTAACCTGACAGATATTATAGATATCCACAAAGAACAGTGGACAATTATGTCTTTAATAAATTTGGTAAAGTAAGATGGGATGCTAAATTTGTATGATACAAGAGCAATTATGGTAACCCCTTCGATACCTGTACGTATAGAAAGGATACAGTCAAAAGTGAAGAAGGTAATAGAGCTTCACAAAAAGGCCAGGGATGAGAATTACAAGCTCCAGATGGAGAAGGAGCAGTTGCTGAAAACCCTGAAGGATGGTAAGGCTAAAATTGAAGACCTGGAGGAGCAAAACAAAAGAATTAAGTTGGCACGATCACTTCAGGAATCAGGAGAGACGTCACTGGATGTAAAGTTGAAGATCAACGAAATGGTAAGGGAAATTGATAAGTGTATAGCATATTTAAATAAGTAAAATACCGTGGGAAACTTGTCTATAAAACTTACCATTGCCAATAGAGTATATCCGCTCTCCATCAAGCGAAGCGATGAGGAAAATGTGCGAAAGGCGACCAAACTCATTGAAAACAGTATTAAAGATTACGAAGAAAACTATTCAGTGCGCGACAAACAAGACTTACTCGCCATGTGCGCCTTGCAATTCGCAAATCAGGTAGTTTCTGACGAAGGAAAATTTGTGCTTGACGATAACAGTGTAGAGGAGAAACTGGTGGAATTGGAGCAGGAGATAGCTGAGTATCTGGAGAGCAAGTAGTGTTCTTTATATATTGTATTACCTTTATTGTGGTAAAAGTTTACCCGCATAGCCTTGAGCGATTTTAAAAACTCAACACTATAAACACAGGAGTCTTTAAGCTCAGGAGTCCTAGGGAAGGCCACCATCTCCGCACTTTGTGCAGAGGTCTCTGCATCATGTGCAGGGCAGTGGAACCCCGAATACTCTGGCCGACTCCGCCCATACGTTTGCATGGGGTTTTTAAAAAGTCTTGGGGCTTATGCGGGTTTTTTGTGTGCAAAAACCGTCTGAAACACATTTATTTAATTCTTAGCTTTGCCAAATATTTTACAATTTTCTTAAAATGAATGCTCCCGCAACATACTCTGATGAGATTGATTTCCGAAAGGTGCTAAAAGAACTCTTGATTCATAGAAAGCGGATTGTCCGCGGTGTAGTCCTATGTACCATTGCCGCTATAATAATCTCATTACTCATACCAAGATCCTATCAAAGTACTGGCTTCTTTAAATTTAGATCCGTTCACATTCCTTCCTATAAGAGCTACACCAGTGTCTTTGAAGATGTGAACATGTTAAGTGATTTTATTTCAAAGTACCATGAGGATACGACCTGGCAGGTAAACCCTTCTATATTTGAAGACTCTTTTGAACCAGTATATGGATTTGGCAAGAATCGCAAAAACCTGATGAAAGACAATAAAGTGCTGGGCATTACAATAACTAGTGTCGCTTCTTCACCTGAGGAAGCACAAAAGAGAGTGGAAACTCTTGGAAGTTATCTGGAAACATGTCTAGTGAACCGGGAAATCTGGAAGTATTATGGAGGAATGTATTCCAGATTAGAAGCCGATATTATTAATGCTAAAGCATCGATGATAGAGCATGAAATATCTGTTGAAGTTTTAAATAAAAAGGTAGATCTGATCAATAATAGTTTGTTACATTATGACCCAATAACAAATTATGAAAGGCAAGTGGTTAAGCTTGACGAGACAACAGAAAAATATCTTCCCCCTCATCAGCAGTTAATAGCGACGAGAGTTTCTCTCAATAATGAAAGCGTATACATGGAACAACTTGAGAGGAAAATGTCTATAGATGATCTATTGCTGCGGTATGTTAAAGGGATCGAAGGTTATCTTGAAAATAAAAGCGAGTTTCTAATAGAAAAAGATCTGCTGAATAGCTTTATAGCAAAGCTTAATTTCTTCTTTGAAGAAAATAGAGAGGATGAAAACGTGCGAGCAGCCAGATTTCGAATAGAAGCCAAGCATCAGTCGTTTATATTGCTCAAAGATGAGCAATACAAATTTATTTCTGGCCCGTTACTTCCTGCCAAGCCTGAGAAACCGATGAAGTTACTAATCGTATTGGTGGTATTTTTTGCCTCTTTGGTGGGCTTTGTCACGTACAGTGTCTTCCTCTCCTGGTGGACCAGAACAGACTAGGAAGGAGAATTCTGGCCTTTCTTTCCGCCTAATCGATACACTATCACCTCGATGAATATTCTAAATAAGAAGTAAGTATTGGTTGTAAATACCGCCTGAATAGTCGTACGGGTTCTTTTGCTAATCGATAGAGCCATTCAAGAGACAAACGTTGCATCTAAGCGGGAGTCCTACTTACTGTTTCGGCATATACCGGAAATGCCCCTCCAGGACCCAACAGTACCGCATTGATTTTAGACGAGTGTTCTGCCATCCATAGCTCTTGCTTAGGTCATCCTAATGCTACCATAACAAGGTTTGCTCCTGATGAATTAATCGCTTGTATATGCTTCCCACTGGCCTCGTTCAAATCCTCCTCGAATGGTGGAGATAGTATTCCGGCCACTTTGAGTTTAGGGAGTTCGGTATTTATTTCAAACCTCAAAATCATAATTTATCTTTTTTAACTTTGTTGCTAAATCAAAATTTGCATTAAACATCTATATATGCAACGTGTTGATATTTTTGGCATTTTATTCGCTGTAACTGATTATGAAAACGCTTCAGAAGTTATTGTTGAAAATGCACGCCAGAACAAAAGTTTTGGAGTATCCGCTCTAGCCGTTCATGGCCTGATAACTTCTTATACGGATAATGATATAGGTGATCTCGTTAAAACCATTGACCTGATAGTTCCGGATGGTCAACCCATCCGCTGGGCTATGAATGTCTATCACAAAGTTGGGATGAAAGATCGTGTATCCGGTCCGACCCTCACGCTTCATGTATTGAAAAAAGCATCAAAGTTAGGATTGAAACTTTACTTATATGGTAGTACCTCAGATACTCTGGAAAAGTACTCCAACTTCATCACCAAAAATTATCACGGAATTAAGATTGTAGGTCTACATGTAGACCGATTCAGGGAAGCCACTCCGAAAGAAGATTTAGCTGATATTGAAAAAATCAACCAATCCGAAGCTCAGATTGTACTGGTTGGCAGAGGGTGTCCTAGACAAGAAAAATGGGTAGCTCTGCATCAGGACAAAATTCCAGCTGTGCTAATGGCCGTCGGTGCTGCATTCGATTTCCATAGTGGTAAGCTTAAACATGCGCCAATTTGGATGCAAAACTCTGGTTTAGAATGGTTATTTAGGCTTGCTCAGGAACCGCGCAGGTTATTTAAAAGATACTTTACAACGAATTCGTATTTCATGTACCTTTTCATAAAACATTATTTTAATAAAAAATACAGGACAATATGAAAAAAATGATCGTAACCGGGTCCAGCGGTTTAATTGGCAGTGAGGTAGTTACTTTTTTTGCAAATGAAGGCTGGGAAATTTATGGTATAGATAACAACATGCGGGAGGATTTTTTTGGAGAGCAGGGCAGCACCCGTTCGAACCAAGAGCGTTTAAGTCAAACGCACGATCATTTCACCCATTACGAATTAGATATCCGTGATAGAAAGGGTGTGATAGCGGCTGTTGCTGAATTAAACCCAGATGCGATTGTACATACAGCTGCACAGCCGAGCCATGATCTTGCAGCCTTACGTCCGTTTGATGATTTTGATGTAAATGCGGTAGGTACTTTCAATCTGTTAGAGGCCAACCGTTTGAACAATCCGGAAACACCCTTTGTACATATGTCAACCAACAAAGTATACGGAGATGCGCCCAACGAGTTGAGCTTGAAAGAACTAGATATGCGGTATGATTATGCAGATCCTGAATACTATAGCGGCATCAAAGAAAATTTCCGAATCGACCAGTCGAAACACTCTCTTTTTGGGTCTTCCAAATTATCGGCCGATATTGCCGTTCAAGAATATGGTCGCTATTTCAATATGCCGACCTGTTGTCTGAGGGGCGGTTGCCTAACTGGTCCTAATCACAGCGGAGTGGAGCTTCACGGTTTTTTGAGTTACCTTGTGAAATGTAACGTTATCGGTCGCCAATACAATATCTTTGGTTACAAAGGCAAGCAGGTGAGAGACAACATCCATTCGGTGGATGTAGCCATTTTTATCAACGAATTCCTCAAAGCGCCTCGTGCTGCTGAAGTATATAACATTGGTGGCGGGAGAGACAACTCATGTTCTATTCATGAAGCGTTTGACATAATATCTTCCATTTCCGGAAAGGAAATGAAGTTTAAGTATGTGGACAAAAACCGTGATGGAGACCACATCTGCTATATCTCCAACCTCTCGAAAATGAAAACTCATTATCCTAACTGGAATATCACCAAGTCCCTGAAAATGATTTTCGAAGAGATCTACACATCCTGGGATAAAAAGCAGAAAGAGTTGGTATAATATATTTGACAATGTGACCTACAGAGTAATTCCATTATAGCAAGTACCGCAAGATTCCACGGTTTGAGGTAACAAATTACAAGACTTTTGTATGATTTAATTATTTTACATGGTCACTCCTTATGAAAATGTTATTTCAATGTTAGTTTTATGAAAAAGGAACTTATAAATAATGTCCAAAAGGTGCTTTTTGCATTTCCTTTTTCAACTTTATCATCTTCTTTAATTCTATCTGGTAGCGGCTAAAAGTGCATCGATTTGAGGTGAGTTTTCACCATGAGTATTGGCTATGGATATGATATCATTTAAAACGTCCTTGTAAGAGCCTAGAGTAATGTTAAGCGATATGATCTTAGCAGAATTTATCTGGCTATTAATGCAGATTCAAATACCTTTTTCATCTCCTGTTCAAACGTTGCCGAGGTGTAAAGCTCCTTAAATTTTATTCTTCCCGCTGCTCCCAATTTGTCTCTTAAGCCCCTGTCTTTTGCAAGAATCTCCATCTTTTCCGCCAGTGACTCTACATCTTTTTGAACAACTAGAAATCCAGTGTTCCCATTATCAACAATCTCCGGAATTGCTCCCTCCATCGTGGAAATAACAGGTAAGCCTGATTGCATCGCTTCCAGTACCACTCCGGGAAAAGCTTCGAACCAGGTAGGAAATACGAATACATCGCTATCTAAAAACTTTTGAAACTTATCATCGCCGTATACAGGGCCAGTAATCTCTACAATTCCTTCAAGCCCGCTGTCTATTATATACTGTTCGAGATATGAAATCTTAACATCATATTCAGGACCGGTGACCTTCCCCCGGCACTCTAACCCCTTGTCATGCAATATCTTTAGGGCATCTATAAATTCAAAAATTCCTTTTGAACGAGTTAGATTGGACAAGAAGAGAAACACTGGAACTGAGTTCTCTTTCTTATTGTGAATAGCCTCATCTGTTACAACCATATCTATTCCATTAGCAACTATCTCCGGTTGCTCCTGATAAACGGTTTCAATATCCGTTGCCAGATATTCAGAAAGGCAGACAATAGTCGTTGATGATAATGCACTTTTGAAGAGTTTTAGTTTTAAGCTACTCTTCGCTACCTGTTCCTTTACACCCTGCGTTCTTAAATGCAGTACAAGTGGGACGCCAAACAATTTTGCTATTCGCACAAAGAACCAATCGCGATATAAGGCAATTCCCCTCATCGCGAAATTGTAATATATCAAATTGGGCTTTTTAGCTAGCAGCTTGAAAAATAAGCGGACTGAAAACCCGATCATCTTCATAAGCTTGAGAATGGAAAATGCACCTACATCCTTGACACTTTTGGCAAAGTCTAATCTCATGACCTTGATGTCAAACGAGTTGTGCAATAGTATGCTTTTCGCTAGAAACTCATTTCTTAAGGCGGCACCGTGTACTGGGGGAGGCAGTTGAACAAGAAAGAGTATGGATCTTTTCTCCAATTTATTGCTCTTTATCGGTAAAGGCCAGATTTGAAAGCTCACGCTGACGTGGTAATGTCATTTCCATAAGCTTCATTACTATAATGAATACAAGAATCTCCGTATTTTCAATCAAATTGTTGGTCAAGAGTAAAAGAATAACAAATAACCCGGCGACAATTAAAAATTCCCGATTCACCAAAAACCCCCTTCTTTCAACCGCATTAGTGGAAAACTCTGCTGCACTGTGTAGGCCCTTTAAAACGTGTCTAAATTTGCGGATGCTAATGATAAGGAGTATCAAAGAAAAAAGAAATCCGTATTCAGCAAGAAAAGCCAGCACTGAGGAAAAGGGCTGATTACGGGTGCCATCATTGAATTGGATAGAAAGAATACTTGAATTCCATAGCGAATAGGCATATTCAGCCGCATATTCAGGTTCATTGGCACCCACAATATTCACCAGCAGATTATTACTGTAATCGCCATTTAGCAAGAAGGAGGTTCTGCTATTAAAAGTGCCTGGTCCTGTGCCGAATAGGAACAACTTGGCATCACTGGCAAATACGGTGGCGTAGTTATAAAACAAGGTAAGCTTTCGAGGCATTTCCGTCTCGGTTGAAAAGTCCTGATCACTGACCATAATAGCCGTATTTTCAAGGGTATTATAGTTATAGGTGAAGGTTTTACTGGATGTTAGAAATAGGACGACCAATATGATAAAGACAAGTGAGCCAAATTTCAGTGTGTTGCCAATGCTAAATTGGAAGAAGAAATAGTACAATAAAAATGAAGCGAGCAAGAGTACCAAAGCCAATCCAAAAAATGACATTACAAATGAACACAGAAAAAAGAGCATAAGGAATAGCAGGCCCCATCTGGGATTGTGCTTAAATCGTATAAAATAGTTGATGAATAATAGACCGTTGATGATACCCAAACCGTGAGCTCCTGTACCATGTGTACCGTATAGGCCAGTAAATGAATCATCGTATCTGAGTATAATAAACTGAACGACTCCAATTAAGTTATTGAAGGTCATAATAATAGTGAGGTATTTGATAAACCTCTTATGCAATGACTTTTCTTCAATTTCTCTTCTTGCGTGCGAATAACGAGATAAAAACAGAAAGAGAACCGGGTAAATAATATATATGGAGAGTACCGTGTTGAACATCAACGGTTGTTCATTGAATACAAATGCTAAAGGAAGTAAAACAAGGCTGAAAAAAAAGAGCACCGTAAATCCAACGGACAGGCGAAAGTTGAATATATAACAAAATACTATTACAAAGAGTGGATATATAATGACCAGGCCTACACGAAAGATTGTAACGAGTATTACCGCTGTGCAAATAAGGCCAAGTTGTATCAATTGAGGCCAACCTATTACTTGCTTCGAAGAACTTCTCAAACTCATCACCCGGTGCTTGAAAGGTAAATATTATTCATCTTGGTTAATCTCAATGTATCCTAAAGCATTATAATCTATTTATAAATCAAACTTCTGCTTAATGGTTTTGAAGTAGGAAAGACTCATAGCATACATCGCAACTCCAGCTAATATTGCAATCAAGATTCTTATCATTAACTCGAGATCAAAGAATACGCTAAGGCAAACTGCACCAAGTGCACTTACGAACGTTATTAAGAACGCCGGTTTGGAGTACCCAATGTAGTAGAGCTTTTCGGTAATGATCCAAGATAATACAAAAAGTGTAAAAGATGAACAAAGCAGGCTGATCGGAACACCTGACAAGCCATACTTTGGTACCAGTATCAAAAGCAGACCTATATTCACGGCCAGGCTCACAAAAATAATTATTGAGTTGTAGTGTGTCTTTTTCGTAATTACAGGGCCTATCAGAACTATTTGCACAAGTGAATTGATAGCAAGTGCCAGGAAAAGGATCGGCAAGATATAGATTCCTTCGTTATACTCCTCAGAAGCAAAAAGATGAAACAGTTCATTTGAAAAGAGGGCTAGAATTATCACAAGAGTGAAGACCCCCGTAACTGCGAAGTTGAAGACGGTTTTAATTACCTCCTTGTGGTTTTCCTGTTCTAAACTTTGATAGAGAAATGGACCCCATGCCATCTTTCCAGCGTCCTCAAGAATTCTGAACAAGCAAGCAATTCTAAATGCAACGGTAAAGAACCCGATTTCAGCGAGGGATAAATAACTAAGCATAATAAATCTATTGAGATAAATATTGGCCCAACTTGCTACCATGCCCGGTACTATAGGCAGGCTGAATTGAAAGTACCGAACCACCACCTTTTTTTTCCAAAACATTCCAATTATTCCAGTATGGAGACAATAAAGGAACATGACCACTGCTGCGACTCCAAATCCAGTCAATTGCCCATAAAACACGCCAACCACTCCCACATCCATGACCACCACATAAGCTATTGAGGACCCCAGAGTGAGCGTAATTTGAATCAAACTGAATAGACCGTAGAGTATCGGCTTCTTTACATATCGCATGACCGACGTCAGAAATGCGTAAATATTTGATGCGGGAAGAATTGCCGCTGCTACAACGAACAATTCGCCGTAATCCTCACTGCCAAATAAGGTACTTGAGAGTGATGTGTTTACGGAAAGGAGAAGAACTACGATTACAGTTGTAGACATTATCACGGTCCAGAACGCTGTAGAAATATTGATCCGGTTCTCTTTCTCGTCTTCTACTTCGTAGAAATACCGCCCTATTGCTGATTCCATTTGCAACATACTCATTATGCTGAGAAACATAAGCACACTGGTTACAATATCCACTATACCATATTCTTCTGGAGTAAAATAGCGCGTGAAGATTGGAAGCAATAGTATCATTAAGGACTTGCTCAGTCCCCCGGCTATACCATAAATAATTACATCCTTAACTAGCCCCTTAAGCATGATACTTGATTAGCATGTATCCGGAAAAGATAGATTTTCCCAAAGATGAATATTGGGTAGGAGTCAATGGAATTATTCATAAACATATCTTATACAACCCTAATTCATTATAATCGGCAATGTGCTCAAAAATGCCATCTTTTTCAAACATGGCGTCATCAGGTGACAAGTCCCCTTTATCCAATACGAAATAGTCAATTTGGAATTCTTCTGCGACAGGAACGATTTTGTCGGATTTTAAGTATTGATCGCCCTTATAGAGTTCTGTGAAATGAAATGACCCAATTTGGGCGGAGTAGGGCCAACCAAAGAACAC
>DTRK01000246.1:0-12337 GCA_012965955.1 Flavobacteriales bacterium | reverse complement strand
GGGAGATCATAAGCTTGGAGACCTGGTTGTTATTGCTGAGAATTCGAACAGTGGCGGGCTCATTTTGCTCGAAATAATCTTCAAGCTGCAGAATATCATCAAAAAAACCGGGTTGTGATTTTTCTCTGAGCCGGAGCCGAATGCCAATTAGCTGAACAATAGTCAGCAGAACGCAAAAACCTAGTATGTACAATACCAATTCCGGGAATACCACAAACCATAGATGGCCAATTAATGCAAGTAGTCCTATGGCAAATTCTGCATAACGCTCCGGCTCTCCAAGAAAACGCGTTACCCTAAATGAAGTAATAATAAATGCGCCAAAGCAAAGTAATATGGGCAACATCACCGGTGTGATCCATCCTGTAAAGTTTCCATGCACATCATCATGAAGCAATGCCAATGCTACTATGGGGAAATAAAAAGGGAGACCGATTAATACTGCTATTGCAGGATTGTCATAGATGTACATGAGTCCTTTAGCTATTCTTCCCTTATGCCTAAACTTGTTAAAAGCAATCTTCCAAAAATCCCAGATAAAATCACGCCATACACTATAACGTTTAGTCAATAGAATATTTTTCGCCAGATACTTAAAATAAAAAACTTTGAAGCGGAATTGACCGCTAAGGTATCTGGACGCATACCGAGGTGTGGTTATGAAGAAAAAAAGAACGGCACACAAACAAGGAAGTGCAATTAACCAATCTCCCTTAATAACAGACATTGCTGGAATGACAAATACCAACATCTGTAAGGCAAATGCGCTTCCTATTAAGATGAGCCAAATTGATACGCCAGAGATAATAAGATAACTCATATCGCTTGAAAATATGTAAAGGACAGAGGAGTAGAGGACGACCTGTCCAAGAAATAACCCAAGGCCCCTGGTGCTAATACCAGTGTTTTTTGCGTTGTTGATATTGTAACTGAATGGACTAACAATGTAGATCGATCCAGCATACAGAAGGACCTCTTCCAGTGACGAATCTACCCATTCAGAGACATAGGGATATACTTTTACAAGGAAACTGACGAATGCAAGAGCCGACAACAAGTGAAATACTACAAAAAGATAGCGTGCCGCCATTTTATAATTCTTCATTGACAAAAATGAGAGCATCCAAAACAACAGCTGCGGATAGATCATTTGATCGCAGAACAGGAAGGAATTATGCTTGAGAATGAAGCGATGATTATTCGCCCTGATTTGATCAACAATACTCAATTGGATCTTGTTGTCGGATGGAAGGAATATGTTATTGACCATCATCATGGGTAGGACGACCGACGCCAGCAGGATCGAGATGATCAGATATACTTCCATAAATGCAGACTACTGTTCTTGACCACCTTTACAGGAGGGGGGGTTAAACCTACCTACTTACGGACCTTGTAAAACACATTTGTCCGCCACTCATCCACTTGATGCTCTTCGCGTTCAAATATCTCGCCTCCAGCATCTGTGATTACTTTGTCAAACACTTCGATGGAATATCTTTTATAGTGAAAAGGATTTTCGGCACCATCAGGAATGTCCAAGTTCTTGTACCATTCAGGGCTTTCCTTAGGCGCTGGGGCATCGTTTGATTTAACACCAAGCCATATGCACAAATAACCTTCAGGTTTTGTAACGCGTAAGGCTTCCTGAATACCAGTCGTGGGACTTATGTAATGCAAGATCGACGTTCCTGAAATGGTGATATCAAAAAGGTCATTGCGGTAAGGTAGGTGCTCGCCCATCGCTTGTACGAAGTTGTGCTCCTTGGGCTGTTCTCCAACCAATATGTCGATGCCATAGTACTTCGCCTCTTCATTCCTTTTGAATTTGATATATGATGGTACTTTGTGAGGGCCACAGCCAATGTCTAGAACATGGCCATGGTAGTTACAGAATTCACCAAACTGAAGTGCATCGGGCCGTTCATCGTAGCTTACATTCACTCTGGGGTTCCGATCATAAGAGATGACAAAATTGTCGATAAGGGTTTGAAAGCTCTTCCACTCTTCATCAGAATAAATGGGAGATCGATCAGGTAAAAATTCCCAAAACCCGTGCTCTGCGTTTAATTTGAATTCATTTCCAGATTCATCCCGTAGGGTTGCGTCATCTATTTTAGTCAGCTGTTCCTTTGTAAGGGGTGAAACGTGAAAATCAAGGGGTATGTCGTACATCGTCTTATCGTTTTTTAGCAATTACTGTAAATCCTGCTTCCTGCTCGTTTAAGGTTTCTATCTCCAAGCCGGATTCCTTGCATATTTGTTCTATTTCCTCTCTGGTATGTCGATGGCAATTCAATGGCCTGTACCAATCAAAGTTGACTAAATTCATTTCTTCAATTGACCAATCGGGCTGATAAAAAGCCTTAAACATGTTCCAGTAAAAAAATCGCTGCAAGTTAACTTTCCCTTTCTCAATACCCAAATAGGGGATGTCCTCAGGTACATCAAGCTCAATATTGAGCTCTCCAAGTGCTTGCCCAAGCTTCGTCAATGGCTTTAATGCTTCCCATGCCTCTTCATCCTTCATTGGTTCGATAGCCTCCCGAATATGATCATCGCAAAATTCCCTTATCACGGCTTTCTTTGCATAAACATAAAACATGAATCGTCCACCTGACTTGATCTTTTTGGATAGGTACTTGATAGAATCTGCCGTACTATCGGTATGGTGTAGCACCCCTTCAGAGAAGATGATGTCTACACTTTCATCTGCAATTGGAATATCCAATAGATTAACCTGAATAAAGTCGCCAGGGCATCCGGCAGCTTCAAACTTCTCTTTCCCAATTTCGACAGCATCTGAAATATCCACGCCGAGATAGTGGTGATTTTTCAGATGTTCTCCCCAAAAAATTAGTGCAGCATATCCAGATCCACAGCCGGCATCCATAATGATCTTTTCTCCACCTTCCAGCCATCGTTCAACCTGACCAGAATCATTGCCACAGTACTTCTCCAGCATCCACTTTCTGCGTACCTCCTTGTGCTCTTCCGATTCATATGCCTCCTGACGAGACCATTCATAGGCAAACGTCTGTTGGGTTTGAGCCTGTGAATCCGATAGATCCTTCTTGTTCAAAGCATTGATCTCTTCAATGTCAATATTTAACAATTCAATTGCCGACATATTTCTGTATTAAGCTTGAATTTGAGTATAGTCTTTACCATCCATGAACATCTGACACCAGAGCTCAAAGTTCATAAATGACCAAATGAGTAATCGGTGGTTTACCTTTTTATTATTATGTTCGTCAATAATAGAGGAAATGAATTGGGGATTGATGAAGTCGCAGCATGCGGCCTTTTTCGACATAAGCAGCTCCTTCACATAATGTGCGTTCTCGCCTCTGTACCAAGATTCATCAGGAGCTGAAAAGCCCTGCTTTTGCCGTTTGATTATCTGCTTGGGAATGAACTCGGACATGGCCTTTCTCAAAACATTCTTGCCATCGTCATATTCCGTGTAGAACTTCTTCCTCTTATTCAGCACATTTTCGTCCAGGCGTTTCATCTTCTGCAGATTACCCAACTTGTGCTTTATTGGTATTTTCTGGGCAAAATCAACCAGCTCATTGTCTAAAAAAGGAAAGCGTTCTTCAAGTCCATTGGCCATTGACAGTTTATCCCCTACCAACAACAAGCCTGGCAGAAAAGTCTTGATTTCAAAGTACAGACTGTTATTTATGTGCTGCTCTGGCGTTTCGTATTTCAACTTATTGTTGAAAGTGAAGACCCTCTCAAACACACCTCTTGGTGCATCGAGCTCCATGCCTTTTAATGCCGCAGAGGTGAAAAGCTTCATTCGATCATCCTTTGCCACCAATCGCTGCCAGAACTCATAATAGTCATCGAAAAACTGCCTTTGGTTCAAAGACCCGAAGACCCGATAGTAACGCCATGGATATCCCCCGTAAAGTTCATCACCTCCGGTTCCTTGCAGACAGACCTTCACAAACTTAGAAGCCAGTCTGGCGATATAGTAATTCGGGTAGCTCATTCCAACTCTTAGGTCCTCAAGGTGCCATACTACCCGTGGAAGCGACCATCGAATGTCTCCTGAATTGATTACCTGCTCATAATGCTCGGTTTTAAAAACCGATGCCATTAGCTCTGCATCGCGTCTCTCATCATAGTTGGCTTCAACGCCTGTAACGCTTGACATGTCAAATCCTGCCGTAAACGTGGAAAGACGATCCACGTGGGAAGAAGCGAGTGAAGTGATCGATCCCGAGTCCATTCCTCCTGACAAATAGCTTCCAACAGGAACATCTGCTACCATTTGCCTGGCTACTGCATTCTCCATCAATCGCTTGGTTTCGTCCTTAGCGTCTCTGAAGGTCATCTTGTTATCAGGTTCTGTAAAGTCATAGTCCCACCACGAACGATGCAGGATTGATTTGTTCTTTACACTAACAGACACCGTATTCGCTGGCGGCAACATATATACATCTTTGAAAAGGGTATGATAGCGGAATAGATTCTGGAAAGTGAAATACTCGTTTAGCGCCTCCAGATTCAATCCCATCCTGTATTTAGGGTGTCTGATTATTGCTTTGATCTCAGATGCAAATACAACCACGGACCCAGATTGCCAGTAATACAAGGGCTTCACACCATACCTGTCACGGCTAAGATGTAGCGTCCTCGTTTTAACATGCCAGGCACCTATGGCGAACATTCCATCCAGCCTTTCGAAGAAATCAGGACCGTATTCGTCAAGCCCTTCACAAATCACCTCCGTATCAGACGTGGTGGTGAAGCTGTGTCCTTTGGCCTTGAGTTCAATTTTTAACTCCTGGAAATTATAGATGCAGCCATTGAAAACTATGATCCACTCACCATTCTTAGATGGCATTGGCTGAGCCGACCGTGGGGTAGGGTCGAGGATTGCCAATCGTTTGTGTGCCAGCCCAATGTTGCCCTTTACATAGTATCCTTCTCCATCCGGGCCTCGGTGCGCAATAGCCTCAGCCATATCTTTTACCTTATTCAGGGATACTGGCTTTCCGTCCAGATTAAATGTTCCGAGAATACCGCACATGCCCTACAGGGATTTAATCATGTCAACAACGTACTCATAGTCCTCTTTGGACATGTTGTTATGTAATGGAATTGCCATCGTACAATTATTAGCGGTCTTGGAATTTGGCAGATCATCTGGCTTATAGCCGTATTTGCCAGCATACAGACCTAGCATATGTACAGCATGAGTACCTGGTCTTGTGCTAACTCCTTGCTCCTGCAGCTTCTCCATCATCTCATTGCGACCCATGGGGGCCTTGGCTTCATCGATCAATAATACGTAGGATTGCCATCCGTGCCTATAATCATCGTTCAGTTCAGGGGTTTGTATCCAGTCAATCTCCGAGAGAGCCTCGTTGTAAGCTACCGCAGCCTCGTGTCGCTCATCTATCAATTTATCAAGCTTTCCCATCTGTACTACGCCAACAGCACCCTGAAGGTCAGTCATTCGATAGTTGAACCCGAGAATATTAAAGTCGGGCAGAATAAATGGTTTTGGACCATGATGTCGCTGTTCTTCAGATATGGAGGCGCCATGGTTTCTCAGCATATTAACTTTTTCGCTTAACGCTTCATTATTGGTAGTTACCATTCCGCCTTCACCGGTGGTAATTGACTTCCTTGGATGAAATGAAAAACAACCAAGATCACCTAGCGCCCCTGCAGGTGAACCTTTGTAACCAGCTCCAGCGGCACAGGCTGCATCCTCAATAATTGGAACATCGGGTGCCACGGCTTTAATTGCATCCATATCAGCACATAAGCCAAAGAGATGAACAGCAATAATCGCTTTGGTATTATCCGTCAATTTACGGGCAATATCATCGGCGTCAATATTGAATGTACTAAGATCAATGTCGACCAAAACAGGTTTCGCGCCGCAATACAATACGACATTGGCAGTGGCAATCCAGGTAAACGAAGGAACCAGGACTTCGTCACCCTGCCCAATATCCAGTGCAACTAATGCCAGATGCAGCGCTGTGGTAGCACTGGTACAGGCAAGGGCTTGCTTAACCTGGTGTCGTTCCGCAAATAGCTTTTCAAACTCACTCACTTTTGGGCCTTGAGTTACCCACCCGCTGTACAACGGTTCCTTTAATGCCTCCCACTCTTCTTCCCCCAATACCGGTTGGGCAATAAACAAGTTCCTTTTCATTTGTGTGGCTAATACCCCCTAATCTGAGTTTATTCAGAATAACAAAGATAGAACTTAGTGAAGGTAGTGATACTTAAAAGACATTGATTTATTAACATCGTTTCGTGACTAAATAACCTCAATACCCAAAACGCAACAAACGTATGAAAACCTATCTTTGAGCCTTCCGCCGTAATGGCCGGGCCCATAGATTACTGACAATATGAAACAACTTTCTGCTTGCGCTACCCTATTACTTCTATTCGCGTGTGGAACACCTCACCCTAAGAGTACCACGAATGCATTTGATGCTTCGGAGGAAATAATTCAACTTTTGGTAAAAGACTTGCCAATGGAGCAATTGCGCAAGAAGAGGGAGGAGGCCCTAAAACTGGGCACCCTACTGGGTGGAAAGAATGATTGGGTTGATGCTGTACTTGTACACAATGGAAAATCCAAGAGGGCTAAGATCAGGCTTAAAGGCTACTTGAGCGATCATTGGAATGATGAGCGGGAATGGTCGTTGAAAGTGAAAATGGCCGGCAAAGCATCCGTTAATGGCATGAACAGGTTTGCACTACAACGTCCAGTCACGAGGGGATTTATGAATGAATGGATTTTTCACAAGTTCCTTGCCTACAACAGATTGATAGCGCTCAGATATGATTTTGTACATGTGTCGATTAACGGAGATCTTCTGCCTGTGTATGCAATTGAGGAGAATTTTCACAGCAACCTTATCAAAAGGCATGGAAAACCTGCGGGTGTATTGTTCAAATTCAACGATGATTTGTATTGGAGGCACAAGCCAGGACTTGCCTCGAGATTCTATGGAGCAAGCATAACCGCCTATCAGGCACAAAAGGTGAAGAATAATGATGTATTGAGAGCCCAATTCAAAACAATTATTGCAAACATAGAGGAGTTCCGTAACGAAAAAGTCAAAACCCATGAGATTTTTGACTGTAAGCTGATGGCCAGGTTTTTTGTGGCTGTTGACATTATGGGGCACCACCATGCAACAGCGCTTGACAACATCCGCTTTTATTTTAACCCAAACACTGGCCTGATTGAACCGATTGGTTACGATAATCAGCTTATTTCAGACCTCTCAGGACAGGGCTTGTTAGGTGCGAATAAAATGATAAACGGGCATCGAGCCATCGACGAGTGGAATTTTACAAATGGCTACTGGTACCAGCATCTTTTCGCGGATACTGTATTTATGAAGGCCTATATTCAGGAACTGAAGGATATAAGTCGGAAGGAACATATGGATGAGTTCTTTAGTCAGACTGACGATGAATACTCGGAGAAGTTGGCCTTGATTCAACAATCATATCCTGAATATGAATTTACCCGCAAAGAAGCACTTTACCAGAATCAACTCTATATTCGTGGCGAGTTGGAGAAGCTGAACTTTGATGCGGAGCAAAATGTCGTGGATGTAGTTGGGGCATACAGCAAATTGGTTAATAAATTTGGAAAGTTCGCGGTGAAGGACACGACAATTCAAAAGTATAAAATTGCAAGAGCACTTGATGAAGGATATGAAGATTACAACTTGGCCTTATTGGATATTCTGGGTTGTATAAAGGGCGGAGAGCTGATTGTGTGGTTAGGCAAAGAAAATCATGGGTTAAAGCACAGAAAGCTTACCTACAAGGCGATTAGTCAGCGCATAATGGGAAGCTCTCTAAATGTGAATGGCTTACCGCTAAATGGTAATACTAAAAATTATACAAGGTATATTCAGACATTGAAAATGCTGTGCGAGACCGATGATTTTGAAGGACAGGTTGCAAAGGTCACGTGGTTTGATAAATATTATCAGGCAATAGACTCTACGGATAGAAGTGAGATAGACCAAAATCGTGCTTTTCTTCTCAAGTATTTATCTCCTTACAAAGCCTTAAAGGCATCCTTTAAGGGAACCAATTCACCTGCTGAAGCGATTGTGTTAGTTGCTCAGAACATTCACAAGCTGGCTATTGAGATAAAAAGTCTAGCAATTAATGGGCAGGTCATTCCACTTGAAAAACCTCAGCTTCTGAGAGGGAATATTGAAGGAGAGCCGCTCACGCCTGTACGATTTCAGGTTAAGGTTGGTGCCGCTTTGATTCCCATACTGGCGAGAGTGGTGAATGAAAGCCAATTTGAGCTTAAGCAGTTTGAGATGAACTATAGTATCTATGGAACTGACAGAATTATTACTGAACCAATATTGCAGCACAATTGATGACTTCGGTGCTTCGAATATCGCTCATAGTCATTTTAATGCTCGGAGACGCTCCCTTGATTGCACAAGTATGCATCAATGAGTTCATGGCGTCTAATGGTGCATATTGGGACAATGATAAGCAGGCTTATTCAGACTGGATTGAGCTATACAACGCAGGTGATGACACAGTTCAACTATCGGGTTACTTCCTAACTGATAATTTAGACCGCTTAAAGAAGTGGAAAATTCCTGAAGGAGTGGCCATAGGGCCAAAAGCTCATATTCTGTTCTGGGCCGACGGGAAGAACCATGGGATGCATACCAACTTCAATTTAAGTATCCGAACGGAGTCCTTGGGGCTTTCTGATGCCACGGGAAAACCTGTGGATACACATACTTATCTTTCACAGAGAAGGGATGTTTCATTTGGCAGGGAAGAAGATGGTTCCGGAGCTTGGGTGTTTTTTGAGCAGCATACCGCTGGGGGAACCAATAATTGGGCTCCGCGATCGGAGTCTGGTAAAAGAGCTTCAAGGCCGAGTTTTTCTTTGAATGGCGGGTTTTATAAGGATAAGCAGAAAGTTGAGCTGACCAGTGTAGCTTCCGGGGATATCAAGTACACGCTTGATGGGTCGGATGTAAACTATGAATCTGAAATATACAAGGAGCCGATATTAATTACCTCTACAACAACATTAAGGGCTAAGTTATATACAAGTTATCGGCTAGCAAGCTATCAAGTGACTGAGACGTATTTTATAGGATTAGAGCCCAAGCTGCCAATAATCTCAATAACCACTGATCCAAAAAACTTATGGGATCGTGATATGGGCATCTATGTGAACGGTACCAACTATGTCAAGGATAAATGGTATACCGCCAATTATTTAAAGTACTGGAGAAGGCCCAGCAATATTGAGTTTTTCGAAGCTGATGGCTCGCTCGGATTCAATGCAAGTGCACGTATTAAGATATTCGGAATCTATACGAGCCAGTACGGTCAGAAACCGTTGACTTTGTATTTTAATGATGTCGTGAATCATAAGATCTTTCCCAATCGCGATACGTACAATTATCAAACGCTGGTGGTTCGGAATTCAGGACAGGACTGGATAAGAACCCTGATTTGTGATGGCTTAGTGAATAGTTTGGTAATCAATAGCCTTGATCTTGACGCACAGGCTTATCGGCCGGCTGTGGTTTATATCAATGGGAAATATTGGGGAATCAACAATATTAGAGAGAAGCTTGATGAGTCTTACATCTTTGAACGGCATGGAACTGATCCGTCAAATGTTTTGCTCAAAGGGAGAAATAACTCAAAAAAAGTGACGGAGTATAATGAGCTTATTGCTTATGCTACAAATGAATCTATTTCCCTTAATGAAAGGTGCGCATATATAGCAGAGCACATAGACGTTAATGAATTCCTGAACTACCAAATGACTGAAATATATTCGGCAAATAGAGACTGGCCCAATAATAATATGAAAGTCTGGAAACGTAAGGGTGATAGCAAGTGGCGATGGGTGCTCGTGGATCTTGATGTTTCCTTTGGGATTTGGAACAATACCCAGCCTCATGAAAACACGTTACAACGTGCAACGGATCCCGCAATCATAAATACGGAGCTGTTATCCGTACTGCTTGATAATGAATACTTCAAAAACGATTTTATCCAGAGAGTCGCGCTCTCCTTAAATACTATCTTTTCTGAGGAGCGAGTGAATCACTTTATTGATAGCCTGGCAAGTGATATTAGACATCAAATTCCAAATCATGTTGAGCGTTGGAAAGACTCCTGTTCATGGAGTTGCGGAATAGAATCCGTTGAGTTTTGGGAACACTACCTCAATAAACTGAGGTACTTCGCCGACCACCGGATGCAGTTTATGCGGGAGCATTTAACCCAAAAATTTAAGCTGACCGGCCTATCTGAGTTAACTATTAAAGCAGAGAATGGCAGGGTGGTTTTAAATGAGTTGGACTGGCCGTTCAATCCGTCAGGACTGTATTTTAACAATGTACCCATGAGTCTGGTCGCGATCCCCAAGCCGGGATATAAATTTGTGAGATGGAAGGGAGGCTTACACGGGGATTCTCCAAGAGTGGAGATAACCCTTAAAGGACCGCTGACCTTGGAGGCGGAATTTGAACCGGATTTAGGGACTTTGCTTCCAATGCATATAACTGAAAACACCGTACTGGATAAGCAGGGATCACCGTACTATGCCGTTGGGAATATCACCGTGAACCCGGGGGTTTTACTCTCGGCTGAGGCCGGGATTAAAATTCTAATGCCAGAGAAGGGACACCTCATCATTAAGGGAGGGCTGAACTTTCGAGGCGCTAAAGGGGACTCAATAGAAATAGCAGCCAATAGTGGAGCCGGATCAACAAGCTGGGGTGCAATATGTCTGGACAGTGCCTCACTCCCGGTAATGATTTCATATACTGTTGTTAAGGATGCTACGCACGGAGAAGATAAGCGGGTTTATGTTGGTGCGGTAGGGGGCCACCATTCAGATCTCACCATTCACGACTCTAGAATTGATGATGTGTTTGGCCAACCTGTTTATACAGAATACGGCTCTACTGCAATCCGGTATACTAAAATGCACACAAAAATCAGCTCTGACATTGTTAATGTCAAATACGGAAAAGCAATCATTGAATATTGCGATTTGCAGGGTAATAATCAACCAAATAGTGATGGAATTGACTACGATAATATTGTTGACGGAATCATCAGAGGTAACAATATCTATAACTTTACAGGTGGCAATAGTGATGGAATTGACCTGGGAGAAGGGGCCATTGATGTGTTTATCGACAAGAACAGGATTGTTAATTGTTCAGATAAAGGGATTTCCGTGGGGCAGAAATCAACTGCTAAGATTTTTCGCAATGTGATTATTGGATGTAATCAAGGGGTAGGAATAAAGGACAGTTCTTCATTTGCTATTATAGATAAATGTGTATTCTATAGGAACAACGTTGCCATCGCAGTGTTTGAGAAAAACAACAACCACGGCGGTGGTGATGCCAGGGTAACCAACACGATCATATCCCAATCAAAAAACGCCTCGGTACAAGTTGATGAGTATTCAAGCTTGGATATAACTTACTCGCTATCTGATATGGATTTAATGAAAGGAGAGGGCAACCTCTATGCCGACCCAATGTTTCAAAGTCCAGGCACGGGCGAGTTTACGCTGCGGGACGAGTCACCCTGTTTGAATTCTGGTACACGCAAGAGTTTCCTTGATCTTGGAAAGGCCAGAAATCAAATGGGATTAGGGGTGGCGGAAAAAAAGATCAAGGTGCATCTGGTGTATTATCTTATCCTGGGGGCATTGGGCATGGCCGGTATGTACGCATTTGGCAAGTAATTACTTTCTCAGAATGATAAACAGAAAGCTCACGGCGCTTTTATTCTTTCTCCTCTATGCTCTCACTGTATCTTCTCAAGTATTCATTAACGAATTCATGGCTTCCAACAGATCGGCCTATTGGGACAATGACCTGAAGTCCTATTCTGATTGGATTGAGCTTTATAATGCTGGCCCTGAAAAAGTTGACATTGGCGGGTACTACATTACAGATAACTTAAATCGAACCAGGAAATGGACTATTGCCACCAGTACCATAATCGAAGCAAAGGGATACTTGGTCCTATGGGCAGATAATGGTATAGAAGGGAGTCACCTGGGTTTCGCGCTCAATATTGATATCGAAGAAATTGGTCTTTATACGTCAAACCTTGAGCCCGTTGATATTGTTGAATATTCTGGTCAGCACGTAAATGTATCCTACGGAAGGTGTTTAGACGGGGCAGCCGACTGGTGCTATTTCGGAGAACACTCTGCCGGCCGGACCAATGGGAAGGATAGGGGAGCTGCAACAATCACCTATGCCGCTAAACCGGAGTTTTCATTACATGGCGGTTTGTA
>DTRK01000245.1 GCA_012965955.1 Flavobacteriales bacterium | reverse complement strand
TGGACTGCCGCCACAGTTTACCCAGGGCGACGGTACAACGTGTGCTTGAGAGGTTCCTTCAAATGAAGGATTATTGGCACATAATGGTTGTCCATTTACCCTATATGAACAAAGACCAATAAACAGAATTAAGTATAGAATATTTAGGAATTGATTCATCATTACTATTTCCTGATGGCAATGGCAAATGCCATTGATACTATAATAAAACAACTAAATCAATAAATAGACGTCTTTGCCTTAATAATGGTTGCTATTTAATCAATGTTATATTGCCCTTTTTAATTATAGATTCTCCATTTTCTAATTCAGCCTCTAAATAGTAGACTAAGACTTGAGCTGAGAGCTCCTTTCCTTTTTTAGTTCCGTCCCATCCATCTCCAAAAGTACAACACCTAGCATCATTCAAACGCTCTCTGCTTGTTGCATCAGTTGTTTCAAAGACCTTCTCTCCCCACCTATCATAAATGATAAAATTCATCGATGTTACCCCAATTCCATTTACAAATAATATATTGGATTCAAGCGGATCATTATTTTTGGGAGCGAAGATATTTGCAACGTAGAGTACTGGTTCATAACCAATTTCTATCACTTGGATTATTGTATCTACACATCCATCAACATCTATTATAGCTAATTCTATTGTATAGCTTCCAATACTATCATAGGTGTGGGAAGGATTTTGAAGTGAAGAGGTGTTTGAACTCGATGCTGAGTCTCCAAAGTTCCATGACCATACTGCTACATTGCCTGAAGTCATGTCAGTAAATGAAACTGTTGGATTTAACATGGTAACAGGATTGGGAGTGTAGCTGAAATTTGCATTAGGAGGTGAAACAGTGATCATGTTACTGATAGTCATAGAGTTGACACAGCCATTAATATCTGTAACAGTAACTGTTACACTATAAAGCCCCGGAACAGCATAATTGTGAATAGGATTATTGTAATCTCCACTTGTGTTTAGAGAACCAGTAATTGCACCTGCTCCAGGTCCAATAATCGTTCCGTCTCCAAAATCCCATTCCCATGAGGCTATTAAAGTATCACTTGGGAAAGGTGTCAATGAAGTATAACCTTTAGAGGTATCAATAAATGTTATATCACAACCACTTGATTGATTTGAGTAAAATCCAACTAATGGAAGTTCAAGAGGTACGACATATGCAGTTGTTGTATCATTTAGAGAACATCCATCACTTACTATGACCGTATAAAGTGTGCTTACCGCTGGGCTTACATTTATTTGAGAAGAATCTCCAGCGATTACGTTTTCAGATGTAGTATTGATGCCATCATCCCAAGTTACAGTATAGGGGCCGCCATTTCCAGAACCTGGATAAGCGGTTAATGTTACTGTATTACCAATACAAACTTCTGTAATTCCAATTGTGGAAATAGATAGCGGTGGATTTACTGTAACGGTTAAACTATTTGTCTCACTACAACCATTTGCATCTGTAACAAATACGTTGTACGTGGTGGTTGTATCAGGAGAAATAATATGTACGGACGTGTCAGGCAATCCATTATCCCAGCTTCTTACAATTGGGTCAACACCTCCAAGTATTACGACTGATATTTGTGTGGAGTCTCCAAAACAAATTAAAAGATCATCCTGGAACATTAATACCAACATGTCTGGTGGCTGATTGACATCAATAATGCCAATATCCTGACAATTATTAGCATCAGTAACAGTACATAAATATTGTCCTGCAGCCAATCCAGTAGCAATGGATGAGGTTTGGCTGTTTGGATCATTCCATAAGTATGTAAAAGGAAGTGTACCGCTACTTACAAGAAGCTCAGCAGTACCAGTAGAATCTCCATAACAAGCGACATCATTCACAATAGCTGAATCAACAATTGGTCCTGGGGTACCAGGAACTGTAACTGGTCCAATGGTTTGGCAAGAATTTGCATCTGAAACCGTTACAATATAAGTTCCAGCAATTAAGCCAGTTGCCGAGGCATTCGACTGTGATGGATTTGTGTTCCACGAATAAGTATATGCAGTTGTGCCACCCACAACAGTTATTGTTGCTACACCCTGACTGCTGCCACAAAAATCTGAAACCGTTACCGCTGTATCAATAATAAGCTCTGCCGGTTCTGTAACAGTTGCAATAAGTGTTTTAGTACAGCCTTTTAGATCAACAACAATTACAGAATCTGTGCCG
>DTRK01000244.1 GCA_012965955.1 Flavobacteriales bacterium | reverse complement strand
ATTTCAATTATCGAAACTTTAAAGTAAATCTTAATTTAGTGGCCATGAAAGCGAAAATCCTATCTGCATCGTTGATTGTTCTTTGTCTCCTTGGCTGGATCAATTCAACTTTTTCTCAAACTGACTCAATAATGCACGATTCGGTATATCGAAATTATATCGTTCACCTCCCGCCGTCTTACACGCCTACTGGTTCCTATCCACTGGTGATCAATATGCATGGATACGGTTCCAATGCAACAGGAGAACAATTTTATGCTGAGATGAACCCAGTGGCGGATACAGCTAATTTCATAGTGGTCTATCCCAATGGCGTTGCTAACTCATGGAATTCCGGGCAACTCTGGTCTTATGTGCCGGGGATAGACGATGTGACCTTCATTTCAGCATTGATAGACACCATGGTCGCCGACTATAGCATTAATTCCTCCATGGTATATGCTTGCGGCATGTCCAACGGCGGCTATATGAGCTACCGGCTTGCCTGTGAACTGGAGGACAAGATCGCCGCTATTGCCTCAGTAACGGGGGTGATGTCAGACAGTGTATATAACTCCTGCCAAACTGATCGGCCTGTTCCAATATTGCACATGCATGGCACCGCCGATCCTACCGTTGCCAAAACAACAATTGCCCTACTCCTGGAGACACTACTGCAATTCCAGACATCAGCACGACAGATGGCTCTACCGTTGAGAAGATTTATTACGGGCCATGTGATGATGATACAGAGGTAGTATTATTCAAGATTACTGGAGGTGAGCATACCTGGCCTGGTGTTTCTTTCCTCATTGGTGTCACCAACCAGGACATTGAAGGCAGTGGTGAAATATGGCTGTTTTTCAGAAAGCACACATTGCCAACACCTACTACAGTGCCTCAGTACGAAAAGACAAGAAAACCTACCTTAAGTATTTGGCCTAACCCTTCTTCGGATATGGTAGTGCTCTGGGGTGTTGACTTGAAGAAATCCGTAGTCACCATTATCAACCTGCTCGGCCAGGTCGTTATTGAGAGGCAACTTCCAAATACTTCAGGATCAGTCTCACTTGATATATCGAACCTGGAAAAGGGGGTCTATGTTGTCAAAGTTGCCAGCTCTCAACAGACACTTACCGAAATATTGGTCAAGCAGTAAAGACCTTTAGTTGCCCTGAGGGTCCTGGGTAATGAAGAACCCTTCATCACCCTGCTTTTGATAGAGCGGCATCATGATATATCCGGCATGTGGAGCTTTGACATCACCATTCACATCTTGTCCTAAGACCTCTCCTTCCTCGATCCGCTGAAAGTTCCTGTATCCCGGATTCATTTTGAAGTTGTCCTCCTCCTTGATATTGTGTACGTAGATAAGGTCCACAACATCAGGACTGTCTTCAGTGTTTGACTGCATAAGTTCTTTATGGCTTTCGTAGTTAGGAATGTTATCCTTGGCCATACATCCACTCGCTTCCAACAGCATCCATATTCCTGCCTCGTGTATATCTATACTCTTTGGATCCCCCAACGGCCCTCCTTCAAATGCCAATGAACAATATCCTCTTTTGGCGAAGAACTCTACGGCAGTGCCCTGGAGAGACTTATCAAGACCGGTGATAACTGGGATATGGAGCGCTGAAGCTACCTCGTAATTGGTTTCACCTTCAAAGGTAAATGTGAACATCCCCTCTGCTGCGGAAGTATTGTGAAGGTCAACAAAAACAATATTGCGCGGCGTGTCAACAAAAGTAAAAGTATCCAACTGCTTCATGAGCGCTTTCATCTCACGATGTTCATTACAATCTAAATCCTCAAACTCAGTCTTATTGATTTCATCAATCTGTTCCTTATTCCAAATCCTGTTAAGGTCAATATCAATATACCTTGTGTTTTCTTCAATCGCTGTGAGATTGCCTGCTACAGCTATCATTCTTCCTGCAAAGCTTGGCTTGTGCTCTTCCAAAGACGCAAAGACGCGTTGTAGCGCAATAATTCCAGTTCTTTCATTGCCGTGGATACCTGCTACACATAAAAACAGCTTTCCAGGCTGATCACCTCTATATTTTCCAATTACCCTGTCTTCAATTACAAACTCTTCTTCCATCTTATTTGCTTTTTTTAGCCCCTAATAGAAGGCGCTTTGTGATATATAAAAAACTATTAGCGGTTATTATTCCAATCAGGCGCTTGCCCTTTACCACGGGCAAAC
>DTRK01000243.1:20248-24227 GCA_012965955.1 Flavobacteriales bacterium | reverse complement strand
GGTGTATTCGGATAGTATGATCGATGAGAGAAGGTCAGCTAATCAGATAGATGGGCCAACGGATAAGGCGATTGCGTATTGTGAAAGGGTAAAGCCTTACTTTGACAAGATTCGCTATCACGTTGATAAGTTAGAGTTGATAGTTGATGACAATTTATGGCCTCTCCCCAAATACAGGGAATTGCTTTTTACAAAATAGTTATACTGTTGTTTCACTCAAAAATAAGGAACGCTCACGGTTAAAATGAGCATCCTTTTTTGAGCTTGAAATACGCGTTCCTCATCCTATTTACTTTTAAGATAAGTGTAAATAATTTTTTACTTTAGCGCACGTTGATATAGAGGGTTAGGACACTATGAGGTTATTACGTCTGATATATGTAGTTGGGTTGCTCCTGATTATTTGCTGCACAGCTGAAGCGCAGAAGAACTTCTCAAAGGACGCAGATGCCTCCTTTAAGAGGGGAGAGTACTATACTGCCATCATGCAGTATAAGAAGGCTTATTCAAAGGAGCGAAACAACACAGCAAAGGCTAGAATTATATTCCAAACTGCTGAATGCTACCGGTATATCAATGATACCAAGCAGGCGGAAATGTGGTATAAGAAGGCGGTGAAGGTAAAATATCCAGATCCGATAGCTGTTTTTCATCTGGCTCAGGCCAAAAAATCCAATGACAAATACGATGAGGCGCTCATCGAATTTAAGAACTATCAGGATAGAGTACCTCAGGATCCAAGAGCTTCAGATGGAATAAAGTCATGTGAAATGGCTGTCGAATGGATTAATGAACCAGGCCGCTTTGAAGTATTTAATGTAGTTGCCCTCAACTCGGTCGCAGCCGATTTCTCAACTGCCTATTCGAAGAGGGGATTTAAGCAAGTCATGTTCACCTCATCCCGTGAGGGATCAAACAGCCCTGAGAAGGATGGAACCACGGGACAGAATTTTACTGACATCTGGGAGGCCAAGTTGGACAGGAAAGGTAAATGGAGCACACCTGTGCTATTAAATGAGGCAATTAACTCAAGCGATAACGAAGGAGCAGCAGTGCTGGATTCGAAATTTAGGATGATGTACATAACACGTTGCCCGATCATTCAGAATAAAGAAGTCAATTGCAAAATTCTGCTCGTCAAGAAAAAAGGATCCAATTGGGACAATCCTGAGGAGATTCCGCTGGTACCGGATACAATAACAGCTGGACATCCAACACTGTCAAAGGACGGGTTAACGCTTTATTTCGCTTCTAACCTCGCAGGAGGGTATGGTGGAAAGGACATTTGGATGGCGAGTAAAAAGAGTAAAAGAGCAGATTGGAGTGAGCCAATCAATTTGGGCCCGGATATCAACACATCAGGTGATGAGATGTTCCCTTTCATGCATGAAGATGGCTCAATTTATTTCTCATCAAGCGGCCACATCGGTATGGGTGGCTTGGATATATTTCATGCCTTGTACAAGAACAACTCTTGGGGAGATGTATCCAATATGAAGTATCCGATTAACTCGGCAGGGGATGACTTTTCGATAATATTCGAAGGAATGAACAGCCGTGGGTATTTCACCTCCGACAGAAAAGGTGGCAAAGGAGGAGATGATATTTATTATTTTATGTCACCACAGCTTACCTTTACACTGCAAGGAGTTGTTATCGATGCTGATTCAAGAGAAATATTGGTAGGGGCGAAAATAGTTATGATTGGAGATGATGGAACCTCAGAGGAGCAACTAACTGATGAGGTGGGTTCTTACTTCTTTCAATTAAAGGTCAATACCAACTACGATATTACCGCGTCAATGCCCAAGTATCTGAGCGACAATGGAAAGGAAACAACCGTTGGACTCGAAAAATCAACCGATCTGGTACATGACTTTGAGTTAAAGACCATCAAAGGGCCAATTGAACTTCCAAATATTTTCTACGATTTGGATAAGTGGGATTTGAGACCAGAGTCAAAGGAAGCATTGGATGGTCTCGTAAAGACTTTGAATGACAACCCTAATATTGTGATTAAGATTATGTCTCACACAGATTCAAGAGCAGATCACAGGCACAATGATATTCTGTCTCAGAAGCGTGCACAATCGGTGGTTGATTATCTGATAGAGGAGAGAATAGAGGCGGAGCGATTATCGGCAAAGGGCTATGGGAAGCACAAACCTATATACTCTGACGCGAAGATCAAGAAGATGAAAACTGAGGAAGAGAAGGAAGTAGCACATCAGGAGAACAGAAGAACGGATTTTGAAGTATTGCGCACGGATTATATTCCTAAGAACAAGCGAGGTGAGATTGAGTCACCTGGCAGTGACCAGCCTAAAGAAGACGACAAAGACAAGAAACCTGACAATCCGGAAGATAACTAATCTTACACAATTAATATGGGTCAGTTAATCAGGTTCTTCTCTTCCTTACCATCAGTTGATTTTTTTCAGCATTAGTTGACCACATCTCAGGCCGCCCTCTGGGGCTTGCTAATAAATACGACGCTATACATGGATATAGGTTCTAAATATGATAAGAGAGGTGTTTCCTCCAGTAAATCGGATGTCCACGAGGCCATTAAGAATCTTGACAAAGGGTTGTTTCCAAATGCCTTTTGCAAAATTTTACCAGATCATTTAGGAAATGATGAAGCCTATTGCAACATTATGCATGCCGATACGGCAGGGACCAAACCTTCACTGGCTTATGTGTACTGGAAAGAAACAGGCGACAGCAGTGTTTGGGCCGGTCTGATACAAGATGCTATAGTCATGAACATTGATGACATGGCATGTGTCGGTGCTGTGGACGAGATCGTACTTTCTTCTACGATAGGGAGAAATAAGACACTAATTTCCGGGGAAGTAGTAAAATATTTGATTGATGGCACCCAGGAGTTCATTCAAAAGATGGGAGAATTAGGTGTTAACCTGCATCTCTCAGGTGGAGAGACCGCCGATGTGGGTGATATTGTGCGCACACTTGATGTTGGATTCACCGCTTTTGCCCGGATCAAAAGATCGGACGTAATTGACATCGATATTCAGGATGGAGACGTGATCGTCGCACTGGCCTCTTATGGCCAATCAACGTATGAATCGGAATATAATGGCGGTATGGGTAGCAATGGACTTACATCAGCTCGTCATGATGTCTTTGGTAAATATCTAACTGAGAAGTACCCGGAAAGCTTCAATGCTGAAATTGACAGTGAGCTGGTATATGCCGGTAGTAAGAAATTAACGGATATAGATGAGGAAACTGGCTTGACTTACGGAAAGTTAATGCTGTCTCCAACAAGGACTTTTATACCAGTATTAAATCGCCTCATCAGAGGTTTGAAGAGCGAAATACATGGTTTGATTCACACTACGGGAGGCGCACAGACCAAGGTGATGAACTTCGTACAGGGCATGCATATTCTCAAGGATGACATGTTCGATGTGCCGCCTCTGTTCAGGATTATCCAAGCGGAGTCTGGAACAGACTTGCGGGAAATGTACCAGGTGTTCAATATGGGCCATCGCCTGGAGGTATATCTGAAACCTGAGTTTGCGCAAGCGGTAATTGATATATCTGGAGAATATGGAATTGAGGCCAGGATAATTGGTAGATGTGAATCTGCTGAAGAGAACAAATTGACCATTTCCACTGATACAGGAACATATACGTACTAATGCCATGTTAGAGAAGTTGGAAGGCATAAAAATGAGATGGCAGGAGGTCGAGAAACTGATCTCTGCACCTGATGCTATGTCAGATATGAAGGCTTATGTCAAGCTCAGCAAGGAGTATAAAGAGCTTGGGGAGATCGTCACAGTGTTTGATGAATACAAAAGTGTATTAGACAATATTGAGTCATCTCAGGAAATCCTCAAAACGGAGAAAGATGCAGAGTTTCTGGATATGGCCAAGACGGAGTTAAGCGAGCTACATAAGAAAGAGGTTGAGCTGGTAGAGAGCATCAAGATCATGCTTATTCCATCTG
>DTRK01000243.1:8389-20236 GCA_012965955.1 Flavobacteriales bacterium | reverse complement strand
ATGGGCGGGCACCGGTGGGGACGAGGCTAGTATCTTTGCTGGTGATTTGTTCCGCATGTATACACGGTATTGTGAGGGCAGGGGATGGACGGTGGAAATGGCTGATCATACCGAGGGAACGGCTGGAGGTTACAAGGAGGTTGTCTTCAACGTGAGTGGTGTGGATGTGTATGGAGTGCTCAAATATGAATCAGGAGTACATAGGGTACAACGAGTCCCTAAAACAGAAACCCAGGGCCGGATCCATACCTCTGCAGCTTCTGTTGTAGTACTCCCTGAAGCCGATGAATTTGATGTGGAGCTGAAAGAAGAGGACATTAAAAAAGACACGTTTTGCTCTTCTGGTCCTGGGGGACAATCAGTAAACACAACATACTCGGCTATTAGACTTACCCATATCCCTTCGGGCATCGTGGTTCAATGTCAGGATCAAAAATCGCAGATCAAGAACTACAACAAGGCGCTCAGTGTATTGAGGTCAAGGCTTTACGAAGTGGAGCTGAAGAAATATCAGGATGAGATCTCGGGAAAGAGAAAGACAATGGTTTCAACTGGAGATCGATCCGCCAAAGTAAGAACCTATAATTTCCCCCAGGGTAGAATGACGGAACACCGCATTAATTTGACGATGTATAACCTACAGGATATCTTGGCTGGAGACATTGGAGAAATCATCGAAAGCCTGCAGGTGGCTGAGAATGCCGAGCGGTTGAGAGAGGGAACCGAAACTACAGAGACCGACTAATGACCAGATCAGAGCTCATTGCAGAGATCAATAAGAAACAATCGTTTCTATGCATTGGTTTGGATACGGATCTTTCAAAGATTCCAGCTCACCTCCAAGATCACCCCGACGCAGTTTTTGAGTTTAACAAGCAGATTATAGATGCCACGCATGACCTCTGTGTAGCATACAAACCCAATATTGCCTTCTATGAGATGTTAGGCAGCAAGGGTTGGGATATACTAGGGCGTACGCTCGATTATATTCCGGATAGCAATTTCACCATAGCAGACGCCAAACGTGGTGACATTGGCAACACCTCGAGGTATTACGCTGAGACCTTTTTCAAGGCAATGGACTTTGACGCAGTTACCATAGCGCCTTATATGGGGCAGGATTCTGTGGAGCCTTTTCTGGGATTTTCAGGTAAATGGGCCATCGTTCTGGCGCTAACCTCGAACACAGGAGCGAATGATTTCCAGATGAATGCTTACAATGATGGAGCACCTTTGTACAAGGATGTACTTCGGATTTCGAGCCGGTGGGGTTCGGAGGAAAATATGATGTATGTCGTAGGGGCTACACGTCCGGAGATGTTTAAAGAGGTGCGAGAATTGGTTCCCAATCACTTCTTACTCGTTCCAGGGGTAGGGGCGCAAGGGGGGAGTTTGGGCGAAATTGCCAAAGTGGGAATGAATGGTGATTGCGGACTTCTGGTAAATTCGTCTCGGCGAATATTATATGCTGGTGACACCGAAGATTTCGCAACTGTCGCCAGATCAGAAGCACAAAAACTACAGGAGGAGATGAAACTGATCCTCTCTTAAAGGAATTGTAATAATAGGGTCCTTGCAATGAAGTTTTTCCTCATCATATATGGCCTTTTTGTACTGATCGTTTCAACACTTCTTGTCATCTGTCCTAAGCCAGAGCTCTTTGTTTTGCTCAACGGGGCCTACAGTGATTTCGGAAACCAGGTATTCCCTTACATAACCCATTTGGGGGGAGGATTCTTGTCCCTTATTGTCGTTATAGTCTTCGTTTTTATGCAGTACAGATTAGCAATTATAGCTACAGCAAGTTTTTTACTTACAGGGTTAATTATCCAGCTACTCAAGCATACAGTCTTCTCGGATTGCACAAGGCCTGTAAAGTTCTTGGAAGGGATTGATATTGTACACACTGTTCCAGGTGTGGATATGCACATGTACAACAGCTTCCCATCAGGGCACAGTGCGACGGCATTCAGTTTGTTCTTTATGTTGTCTCTGGCTCTGAGTGGAAAGAAACCTGTTTTAGGCATTGTGTTTTTTGTCCTGGCATTATTGGGTAGTTATTCCCGAATTTATCTGGGACAACACTTTCCTGAGGATGTACTCGCTGGGTCAGTTACAGGGGTGGTGATTACATATTTATGCTATAAGCTAATTGACAAGCTTCTCAAAGATAAGGATTGGGCAACACAGGCGCTATTCAAAAAGGGTAAAGCCCATGAGTAGATCTACAGTATATCAGTTTTGTATCGCAGCAGCGGCACTGCTTCTTTTTCTTCCCACTTCCCAGGTTCATCTCTTTGATTGGGATGAGATCAATTTCGCCGAGGCTGCAAGAGAAATGATTGTAACCGGTGATTACCTCACCGTGACGATAGATTACCAGCCATTTTGGGAAAAACCGCCCTTGTTTATCTGGATGCAGGTGCTTTCTATGAAGGTATTTGGCATTACGGAATTCGCAGCCAGATTGCCTAATGTATTGTGTGGAATAGCTACACTTTTGGCTCTGTTCAATATTGGTAAGCGAATCTATAATGTTGAGTTCGCCAGGATTTGGGTGCTGGCTTACCTGGGTACTTTGCTCCCCCAATTCTACTTTATGTCAGGTATCATTGATCCTGTCTACAACCTGTTCATCTTCCTGGCACTATACAATGTGTATGAATACTTCAGAGGAGACCGCGCCCGAAACCTGCTGTATGCCGCTATTTTGGCTGGTCTTGCGGTACTTACAAAAGGGCCGGTTGCCGTACTTTTGCTGGTAGCAATAATCCTGATCTATTCCCTTGCTACCGGTATATGGAGGAAGTCCTTAAGGATATTTACCTCAAAAATGGGATGGCTATCCTTGCTTGTATTCCTGGTTGTGTGTTCATTGTATTATGGTACTGAGTTTATACGTCACGGACCAACTTTTTTCACGGAGTTTATCGATTATCACCTCCGCCTACTGCAAACCAGTGAGGCAAGCCACGGGCAGCCCTTCTACTATCACTTTTTTGTTTTGCTGATTGGTTGCCTCCCGACATCCATATTGATGTTTGGGGGATTCAAAAATATAGGGCAGGATGGTGCTCTTGAAATCAACTTTGCCAAATTAATGGTGGTAATGTTTTGTGTTGTACTGCTTATCTTTTCGATAGTCGAAACGAAGATCATTCATTATTCCTCTCTCTGTTACTTTCCATTGACCTTCCTGGCAGCGCGGTATATCTATAATGTCGCCTATCGTAAAATGAAGCAGCGAATGAACCTTCACATTGTCATGCTTTGCTTATCTGGATTGTTCGCATTGTTGCTGGTTATGCTTCCGAACATCATGGCCAACGTGGAGAGACTAATACCCTATATAAAAGACCCATTCGCAGTCGCAAATTTGAGTGCTGATGTGGAATGGTCCTGGATTGATGGTTTTGGCGGCCTATTGTATTTTCTGAGTTTGGTTGTCTTTGTCTTTCTCCTTTCGAAAAGAAGGTTTGCAGTGGCATACACAACACTCCTGATTGGCACAGCATTGGGCATCAACATCTCTCTTAGAGCAGTGGTGCCAAAAGTTGAATTGATTACGCAGCATGCTGCCATTGAATTCTACAAGAGTTTGCAGGGCAAGGACTGCTATATTGAAGTGCTGGGGTTTAAGAGTTATGCTCATTACTATTACGCTAAAAAACCGATACCATCAGAAGGCGCGCCCAAGACCAAGTTGGACCTGCTGGAAGGGCCGTTGGATAAAACCGCCTACTTTTCAGTGAAGAATGTGGATGCAGAACAGTATAGGCGTCATCCAAATTTGGAGGAACTATACGAGCGCAATGGATTCGTGTTCTTTAGAAGAAGTCCGGATAAGTGAGCTTTTCCTGACACGGGTTCTATTCCTGATAAACAGGTACGCAGTTATTGTGAGTTTTGATCTTTAATGTATTAGAACTTAATGAGATAAGCGTGCCTAACAAAGTAGGGGCTTTCAATCTATTACTTGTACATCTTAAATTTGGTTATCCCCATCCTTTGCAGAAAGTGCTTTATTGAAGTGCCCAACACACCGAAGCCGTATTTTATGCTTCGACTAAAATTAATGGATGAAGCCTCTTCGAAGTACTTGGTTGGACAGGTTACCTCTCCGATTTCATATCCGGCATAGATGATTTGAGAAATTACCTGATTGTCAAATACAAAGTCGTCGGAGTTATCCTGGTAGTTGATTGCCTTCAATACCTCCGCAGAATATGCCCTATACCCGGTGTGGTACTCGGAGAGTTTGGCATTAATAAGAATGTTCTGGGTGAAAGTCAGCACCCTGTTTGCAATGTATTTATACATCGGCATGCCGCCTCTTAAGGCGCCTTGTCCCAATATCCTTGATGCGAGGACCACCTGGTACAAATCGTTGGCAATTATATTTGCCATAGAAGGAATTAAGAGAGGCGTATATTGGTAGTCAGGATGCAGCATGATGATGATATCTCCACCCAGCTCCAAAGCTTTATTGTAACAGCTCTTCTGATTACCTCCATAGCCTTTGTTGTCCACATGGCGTATAACGTGCTTGATACCCAGTGACTTTCCGAGTTCAACGGTGTCATCACTACTGGCATCATCTACCAGCACGATTTCGTCCACTATATCAAAGGGGATCTCCTTATAGGTTTTCTCCAGAGTTGACGCGGCATTGTAGGCGGGTAAAACCACAACCACTTTCTTTTCTTTCATCATCGGCAACAGAATATTCTGCAAAGCTAAAAAAACGGTTTTACAGAGAGAAATTATTAGTGTTAGATAGTTTTGAAACCGTTTCAATAGTATTAAATTAGTGATTAACTTGCCGGTTTGGATCGCAAACCGTACCAGATACGCAATTATTCTATGGCCAGGAGACTATTATACTGTACATTTCTATGTCTCTACCTGCTTATTTCTCAAGCGGGCTTTTCCCAACAAAATAACTTTATCAATTACAATATTGATGAAGGCCTGTCCCAGTCTACCGTCTATGCAATCATTCAGGATTCGAGAGGATATCTTTGGCTGGGAACCGAGGGTGGTGGTGTATGTAGATTTGATGGCGTCAATTTCGAAGCATATAATAAAAAGAGAGGGTTGGCGGGCAATACTGTTCGCAGCCTTATGGAGGATTCGAAGGGCAATATATGGATTGGTACAGATGAGGGCATCACGATTTACGATGGCCTCAAGTTTCGCTCTTTTCAAAGTGAGCAGAATATCCCGCCTGGTGCCGTGTTGTGTTTCCTGGAAACTGCTGAGAATACGGTATGGGCGGGAATAGCAGGAGGTGGGATAATCCGGATGGACATCGTCAGCAAAGACTCCATTACAGTTACCAATTTTTCTCTCATGCATGGCTTGAAAAGTGACATTGTTTTTGATCTGTATCTGGATAGATTAGACAGGATCTGGGTCGCGACATTCAACGGAGGCATTAATATTGTGAAGGACCTGGGAGATGAAATTGAGTTGAGTTTCATCAATAGAGTGGATGGCATCCCCAGTGATGAAATCCTGACACTTACTGAAGATACTGATGGAAACCTATGGGCTGGTACCTACAACCATGGTGCTTTTAAATTGGTAATGTCGGGCCCCGATTCGGGTAAGGTGACCACTTATAATCTTATCAATGGCATCAATGACAATCGGGTTTGGAGCATCATTGTAGATGATGTTGGTGCCGTTTGGTTTGGTACAGGTGATGGAGGGCTAAACAGGTATGCAGACGGCAAGTTTAGCGCCTATACCATGGACAATGGACTTCCTAACAATCAGATATTGAGTGTGCTTCAGGACGATGATGGTATAATTTGGGCGGGAAGCATGGGGACTGGCCTTTGTAAATTCAACGGCTTTCATTTTGCCCATTATGGCGAAAAAGAGGGCTTGGCCAATGATAATATTTCTGACATTGTTCAGGACAAATTTGGCAATTATTGGCTGTCGTCCTGGGATGGATTGACTCAGCTGAATTTTCTTCATGGCAAGCCGGTAACAATCACATATAATCTGGATGATGGCCTTCTGGATACTAAGATCATGGCCCTGGATGTTACCAGTGAAGGCGACATTTGGATGGCAATGAACAAGGGAATCAGCGTTATTACTCCCCCGGGCTTAAATCCCTATGAAGAGGGCACTGAAAAGGCGAGTATCAATGCAATACACTACACAGAGGCGGAAGGACTTATTGATAATTCGGTGAATTGTATTCTAGTTGATTCTAAGGACCGTATTTGGTGTGGTACCCGGGGTGGTGTGAGCTTTATGCTTGGAGAGGATGCCTTTGTGAACTATAATGAATATGATGGCTTGATCAATAATGAAGTACAAACGATCATTGAATCAAGTGATGGGTTAATTTGGTTTGGAACGCTTGGAGGATTGGCCAAAACCGATTTGGCGAATATGACCACTTATGATGAGGTTGAAGGCCTGTTTGAAAAGAAAGTTTATTGCTTGGCGGAGGATGTAAAAGGCAATATCTGGATAGGGACATTTGGCGGTGGACTCTACAAGTTAGATGTGCATTCTGAGGACACCTTGCCAATAAGTTTTATAGCTGATGATAGTCTGCTTTCATCAAACAATGTCTACTCTCTTATTTTTCAGGACGATCAAACCTTGCTGGTGGGTACCGACAAGGGAATTGATAAACTACGGCTTGATGGCAATCAAAACATTTTGGGAGTCAAGCGTTACGATAAGTCTGACGGTTACATTGGAGTTGAGAATAATCTGAATGCCAACTACAAGGATAAAAGGGGCAACATTTGGCTGGGTACGGTAAAGGGTGTAACCAGGTATGATGCGAGTGTGGAAAGGATGAGTAAGAATGCGCCAAGAACCCATATTACGGGTATTCAAATGTTCTTCGAAGATGTTGATTGGTCTGTGCGCAGCGACAGCCTGTACCCATGGCTCAAATTACCTCGAATGTTGGAATTGGGATATTCTGACAATCATATTACGTTCAACTATACAGGAATCTCCCTGACCAACCCGGATAAGGTGATGTTCAAGTTCAAATTAGACGGCTTGGAAAATGATTGGTCACCTCCCAGAGAGGAAGCCGAAGCCATTTATTCTGGATTGACACCAGGGGAGTATACCTTCCACGTTAAGGCGGTTAATGAGAATGGAGTATGGAACGAAATACCAGCTTCTTATCATTTTGTAATCAGTCCTCCTTTTTGGCAAACCTGGTGGTTTTATATGTTGTGCGCTTTTACAGCGCTTGTGAGTATTATCAGTTTCGTCAAGGTCAGAGAGAGGAACTTACAGCGGGAGAAGGCAATACTTGAAGACAAGGTAAGAGAAAGAACAAAGGAACTTGCGGAAAAGAATACGGAGATCACCGATAGTATTAATTACGCGCAAAACATCCAAAGGGCGATTCTGCCTGCTATTAAGTCAATTGAGAGAGGATTTGAAGATAGCTTCGTATTGTTCAGGCCAAGAGACATTGTGAGTGGTGATTTCTACTGGTACACAGATAAAGATGACAAATCGTATCTGGCAGCATGTGATTGCACTGGACACGGAGTGCCAGGAGCGTTCGTCTCCATGATCGGTAACAACCTGCTGAATCAAATAATTTTGGAAAAAAACATTGAGCAACCTGGCGAAATCCTTTCCAAACTAAATCAAGGTGTGAAATTTGCATTTACGCAAGATGGAGAACAAGAAGCGCAAGACGGTATGGATATGATTTTAGCGGTGCTTGACAAGAAGAAAATGCAGCTCGAATTTGCAGGAGCCAATAATCCATTGATTTTTATTCGTGACGGGGAGCTTGATGTGAAAAAGGCGGATAGAACATCAATTGGTGGAGATACGTCTATGGACTTTAAGTTTGAAAATTTCACGGTAGATGTAAAGAATGGAGATGTCTTCTACTTGTTTTCTGATGGTTATCCAGACCAATTCGGTGGTATAAAAGGCAAGAAATTCATGATGAGGAAGTACAAGCAGATGATCTTGGATAATCACCAGAAGCCAATGTCAGAGCAGCATGATATTTACCAGGCAGAACTGGTAGATTGGATGGGAGATGAGCATGAGCAGATTGATGACGTGCTTGTGATCGGTGTTAAAATTTAGTTGGGTTTGCTTTCCCAGGATGGAATGTTACGGCAGGAATAGAGATTGAACCTTGAAATTGTGGCGAAATATTCTCTTGTTAACTGGTTTGGCCTTCGGTCTGGTATCGATTGCTGGCCAGTTGGCTAAGTGGAGGGTATACAATACAGAAAACTCTGATCTGCCCCACAACTATATCCTCTCACTGGCTAAGGATCACAAAGGTAAGATTTGGATGGGGACCAACTTTGGATTGGTGAAGTTTGATGGCAAGAACTTTACCAAATACGATAAACAAAGCAAGAAAGAAATTCAATACACCACTGTAAGATCAATAACAGTGGATTCATCCAACACGGTATGGACAGGGAGTTGGGGTGATGGAATGGCCCAATTAACATTTCCCAATGGCGATCCCGATAATCCAGCTGCCCGATTTAAGTGGGTCAATTACCGTGAGAACAACTCTGGAATTACACACAATACCGTTAAGACAATCTGCATTGACAAGAAAAGGAACAAGTGGATTGGAACAGAGGAAGGATTGGTACTGATGGGCAATGGGAATTGGGGCGACGGAAGCGTTAAGTGGAAAACGTACCATGCTTACGACTCGGGATTGCCTCACGATGCCGTTCATCATGTTGTTGTTGATAGGTTCAACAACAAGTGGATCGGAACTTTCGGTGGCGGTTTGGCGAAATTTGATGGAACCAATTGGACCGTATATGACATCAAGAACTCAAATCTTACCGATAATTATATTGTGTCTTTGGCGATCGACAAAAGGCAAGTCTTGTGGATTGGCACTTACAGCGGTGCACTTTGCAGGTTTGATGGAACCAATTGGAAAGTCTATAACACCTCAAATTCTGAAATCCATGACAATTTAATCTACTCCTTGGCGGTTGATACTAAAAACAAATTGTGGCTGGGAAGCATGAATGCGGGACTGGCCAGCTTTGACGGTACCAACTGGAAGAGTTATTATATTTTGGGAACCAGCAGCCCTTACACGGTCAGCTCCATTATAATTGATGACCAGAACAACAAATGGCTGGGAACAGGTGGGGGAGTAGTTGTTTACAATGAAAACGGCATCAAAGAGTAATACCGTAATTATTACAACCTATTTTTCTATCTTTAACTTGGGAACTTGCACGACTTGATGGGGGTATTATCGGGCAACTATTGTCTCAATATTGCGTCTAAAGGAGTAAATACGCTGCTTATGCAGTATCTAAGAAAAATATTCATCTTTCTTATCGGACTAGTATGGCCTTTGCTGGGCTATTCACAACTTATTATCAATGAAGTTTCCCAGGGCGCTAGCGGTTCTAAGGAGTTTGTGGAATTTGTAGTAATAGGATCAGGGTGTGATGCCTGTGTGGATATCAGGGGATGGATCTTCGACGATAACAACGGATGGCACGAGAGTCCGATCGGATCCGGACAGGGAATTGCTACCGGAGCACTTCGTTTCTCCTTTGATCCACAGTGGTCTTGTGTTCCTGCTGGAACCATCATAGTTATTTACAACAATGGCGACCCTAACGGGGACTTACCTCCGGATGATCCAACGGATGCCAATAATGACTGTGTTTACATTATACCAGGGAACAGTACGTTGCTGGATAGGAGTATTGGCTTTCCAAATAGCGATCCTGTCTTTGATGATTATTCTACATTAATCTGGACAAATGGTGGTATCTGGACCTATACCAGTATGGCCAATACTCAGGATTCGTATCAGATCACAGACCCAAATGCAACGGGCGCCCCGTTTTTTTCCATTGGATGGGGCACCAATACGCTTTTACAGAGTATCTACTTTGCAGGAAATGCTACAGGAGATGTTATGTTCTTTGACAACAGCACCAGCGATGATCCTTTTGATCAAAACAATTGGAGTATTGCCTCTGCCTCTACGACTCAGACGCCGGGCGTCCCTAACAATGCCGCGAATGCTGCATGGATCAATGGAATGAGCAATAATTGTAATCCCTTGCCTCCCCCTGAACTCGTGCTTATTTCCATTGTAAATCCATTATGCAATGGTGATTGTAATGGATCTGCAACCATAGTAGCAACCAGTGGGACACCTCCATTTACTTACCTCTGGGATGATCCGCAGGCGCAGACCAATACCACTGCGACAGGATTGTGCGATGGTACTTATTATCCAATCGTTACTGATGCCAGTGGCTGTGTTGATACCCTGGATACGGCCGGCGTGGGTGTTGTAATCACTGAGCCGCTTTTATTGACTTCTCCTACTTCAGGAGGTGTATCGGTTTGTAGCTGTCCTTGCTCGGGTTATGCGTACGTATTCCCTACAGGAGGCACTCCGGACTATACGGTGAGCTGGGACAACGGCTATAACGATCAGTTTCAAACAGGCTTATGTGATGGCACTTACAATGTAACAGTGACCGATGCCAACGGGTGTACTTCTACCGGAACGGTTACTCTTCCTTAAATGTTTAAGGGCTCAGGCAATTTCCATCGGATATTATTGTTATTATTGGGCCACATAAGAAAAAAACCATGCTGTCCATACTTATTCCGATCTACAATTGTGATTGCGTAGTCCTGGTGAGGGACTTACATCGCCAGGGAGTTAGCACTGAGTTGGAGTTTGAGATTATCTGCCTGGATGATGGATCTTCGGCAGAACTTCGCACTAGAAATAGGAAATTAGAGTCGCTAGGCAATGTGGTGTATGAAGATTTAGCGGAGAATATTGGCCGTTCCCGGATAAGAAATTTACTGGCAGAGAAGGCTAAATACGACACATTGCTCTTCATTGATTGCGACATGGCTGTGACCTCTGATAGCTTTGTCGGTAAATATCTAGGGGCAATAAACGGAACAGGGGTGGTCGTAGGAGGAGTAGCGTACGATAAAGACCAACCCGATGATCCTGATAATATTTTGCGCTGGACCTACGGACACGAGAGGGAGTCTCTATCTTCAAGTGCTAGGTCCAAACACCCCTACGCGTCATTCATGACGGGTACTTTTGCCATAGATAGTGCCTCCTTTGCCGCTATCAAATTTGATGAGAGCATTGCGCATTATGGACATGAGGATACACTGTTCGGTAGCGAGTTGCGTGCTAAAGGCATCAAAGTGACACATATCAATAACCCCCTCGTCCATAAAGGTCTTGAGAGCAGTGTTGATTTTATTTCGAAGACGGAGCAGGCAGTTCGAACGCTGGCCGACCTTTCGAAAGACGGTAAATTGAAGGATGAAGTGAAACTCTATAAGGCCTATAGGCAGCTCAAGAGGGTATATCTTGATGCATTATACGCCCGACGATTTCACAAGCGAAAAGCCGCATGGCTGAAAAACCTGAATTCCAGCAAACCTGAGCTGAAGTATTTTGATATGTACCGTCTCGGTTATCTCTGCACACTCATGCAGAACTAGCGGCTTATTTTACAAACTTCTTGTAAGTTGTTCCTTTCTCAGAAGAAACCTGTACCATGTAAACACCGGATTCCAGATCAGATACATCAAAATCATTAACGTCCTTTCCTGAAATAGAACCAGGAGACCGCACGTGTTGGCCAGCTACATTGTAAATATTGACATTAACCGGATCACTACCCTTATAATCTATCGATAGTTGATCAACAACTGGATTGGGGTAAATGTTGATTACGCCAGCTACATCTTCCAGGTTGTCAAAAATGCTGGCTACCGTATATTGCGTATCAACCCTGTCATTATTTGGATCTGTGTCCCCCAACA
>DTRK01000243.1:0-8379 GCA_012965955.1 Flavobacteriales bacterium | reverse complement strand
GCATATCCAGCCATTGCCAATGTGCTGGTAAAGTCCAGGGAGTCCGTAAATGTAAAATCGGCTGTGCCACCTGCTGGAATAGATATCAGGTAATTCTCCAGCAGAACATCGTTAAATCCCAGTGCATATTTTACGGGAATATTTTGAATCGATGAAGTTCCAAAATTTTGTATTCGAACCGTTACTTCATACATAGAATCTAGATTCAAATCAACGTTTTCCGGTGGCGAAATTACAGATATCACACCAACGTCTTGCGCAGAGGTTGAGAATCCCAACGCTACCAAAGTCATAGTGTAAATTGATTTATTCAGAAGTAGAGATGCTTTCATGCTGTATGTTTTTAGCGTTTGAGGCAACTACCTTATCAAATATATCAAAAAAACCTGGGAATTCTCAATCTATTGAAACGAATTACTGGACTAAAGCATCCCGATAAGCGTTCAATAATTCGTCTTTCTGATGCTCCCAGCTATAAGCTTTTTTGGCGGCAATAAGATTCTTCGCCCAGATGCTGCGCGCTGTTTCATCTGATAACATATAGGTTAATTTTTCCCCAATATGCTTAGGTTCATGGTTGTCAATAAAGGCACCAATCTCCCATCTTGCCATTATTTGCTCATTTTCAACCAGCCTGGAAGAGAGTATGGGCAATTCCGATTGGATATAGTCAAACACCTTATTGGACAAACTGTATTTGTAATTTAAACTGTCGTCTTTTTCAATCGCCAGGCCCACGTCCGCATTCATCGTAAAGTGAATGAGCTCTGCAAATGGTAACCATCCTTTGAGAATAATGCGATCTGAATGCGCTTGTGATGCCACCATTTTTTCCAGGTTTCTAAAAGCGTTACCGCCTCCGACAATTACAAGCACGGCATTATCTATCCACTGCATGGCTTCAACTGCTTCTTCCAAACCGCGGCTTACATTCACCGCTCCTTGATACAGGATTAGCCGGGTTTCGGTGGGAATACCCAACTCCTCTTTTGATTTGAGGCTGGTTGGCTCTATGGCCAATGGGTAGTTCTTTATCACGATCAGGTCTTTATTGTATTCATTCTTGTAGAGGTTGGCAACAGATTCGTTGACAGTGATAACCGTGCGTAATTTTGGGAATATGTAGCTCTCTATTCCTCTCCAGACGGATCTGGTAAACGGCTTGTTGGCCAACTCCGGCATACCGCAGAAATACTCATGCGTATCATAGATGACCGGAACGCCCTTTATTTTTGCGGCTGCATAGCACGCCAATAAAGTGTCCAGGTCATTTGCCAATATAATATCACAGCGTTTTGAGAGCAGGAAGAAGAACAATCTGATATTGTAAAACGCATAAAATAGAAAACCGCTGTTGAACAATAAACGCAACCTTTTGGTTTCATAGGGGCGGTCTATATCCGGGCTCTTCCGCAGTTTCCTGCCGACAAGCAGAACTTCGTATTTGGCCGCCAGCAATGTTGTACAGACTTTATGCAGTCTCTGGTCTGTACTGAGATCATTGGTGACGGAAGCAATAATTTTGGCCATCGGTGTTAGTGGAATAAACCTGCCTGTCGGTAGGTAAGGGCGAATATAGCAAAATGCCTCTAGTGGATATCTGGGTTGGTTTCTTTATTAATTGTAATGCTAATTAAGCCATTACATTTACATTTGTTCAATGCGGGTTCAGGAAAATGTCTCTCTTAAACGTTTAAATTCCTTTGGTATTGATGCATCGGCAAGATATTTTGTCGAAGTTGCTGATCAGGAGGAGGTCGCTGCATTCGTATCTGAACCACATTTTGCTGATCAACCGCTACTCATTCTTGGTGGAGGAAGCAATCTCTTGCTGCGGCATAATTTTGAAGGCGTAGTTCTCAAAGTGGGCTTTAGCGGAATCGAACTACTTCTTGAAGACAATGATCATTATTATCTGGAAGTGGGAGCCGGTGAAAACTGGCATGGACTTGTTATGCATTGTGTGGCGAACGGGTATGCAGGAATTGAGAACCTTTCGTTGATACCGGGAAATGTTGGCGCGGCTCCCATGCAAAATATTGGGGCCTATGGTGTTGAACTTCAAGATGTATTTGAAAAGCTGGAAGCCACAGAAATTCGATCAGGAGAATACAGGGAGTTTAGCATTGATGAATGCCAATTCCGTTACAGGGATTCTGTCTTCAAGAATGAGCTACAGGGAAAATATGTGATTACCTCAGTAACACTGCGGTTGTCTAAGTCAGCGCAACTGAATACCTCTTATGGAGCAATCGAAGAGGAACTAGAGGCCATGAACATCGGTGAAGTGGACATCAATTCCATAAGCCAGGCAGTAATTAACATTCGAAATTCTAAGTTACCAGATCCGGACGTGCTCGGCAATGCCGGAAGCTTCTTTAAAAATCCAATTATTTCAGAGGAAGAATTTCTACAACTAAGATCTGAATACTCCGATGTTGTTTCGTATCCTGCAGATACAGGTGTTAAGATTGCCGCGGGTTGGTTAATTGATCAGTGTGGATGGAAAGGCAAGAGAATAGGGAATGCGGGTGTCCATGAAAATCACGCGCTGGTCTTGGCCAATTATGGAAACGCCACCGGAGATGAGATTTACAAATTATCGGAAGAAATATTGAATTCCGTAAGAACCAAATTTAAAATCACACTGGAACGTGAGGTGAATGTTGTATAACCAGGCTACAACCGTATAGTGGTCGGCCTTTTTAACATTTAACTTGATTCTTCTGGCTTATCGCTGCCGTTACGATGCTTTTCGAGGCATTGAGGTCTTGGCGCCTCCTTTTGCCTTCGAGCTGGCTTTTACATTGTGGCCCTTAGGCTGATTTTTATTTTGCTCGAACTGAGCCGCCTTGCTGACCTCCACAACTTCTTCTCCGTCTTTCGGTTCTTCTTCCTCTTTCAAGAGCTCTTCAAGCAATTTTGCCTCCTGAAGAACATTGTACCACTTCAGTATTTTTTTAATGTGAGAATTATAAACCTGACCTTCATCATAGTCTGGCAGGACCTCTTTAAAGTATCCTTTAAGTGTATTTGTATCAGCATTGGAATCTATCGACGTGGCGCCTCCGCTTTCCTTCTTTGAAATGTTCTGAAAGAGCTCCTTTAGTGAAACACTATCATCAGTGGTATAGATACTAATGTCGGTAAAAGCGCTTACGCTATCTGAAGCAAATACCGGAATTCTTTTCTGATCTTCCAGCGACTCAGCAATGAGTCCGTTCTTCGTCTTGCTAATGATCTTAAAGAGTCCTGGCTTACCAGAAATATTGATGATGTCTTCTAATTTCATTTTCTCGATTTGTTCCGGCCCTTTTGCCGATACGTGGGTGCAATATTACAAATCTTAATCCGATCAGGTGGAAATAATTTGTTCTTTATTGAACAACAACCAGTTTGCCATTGCGCTCTAATCCAGTAAAGCGTAGACGGTACTGGTAAACACCAGCTTTTAAGGCTGAGATATCATGAGTGCTCTTCGCGCTGCGAAGTCCCACCTCCGATACATATACAATATGTCCAGTCAGGTCAATAATTTCCAGGGTTGCAGAACAGGCAGGAGCATCGCTAAAGTAGAGGGTCACAAGCCCCTGACTCGGGTTGGGGAATAATTCAATTTGTGATTCATAGGACAATAGTGCCATAGCCGTTGTGTCCTCGGGCTCACCGAACAATGAATCATACATCGCCTGTGCTGCAGATGCACCATTGATAAGTTCAAGCAAATCCTCTCCAGCAACCATGGCAAAACTAACGGTTACAGTATCTTGCGGTACCAACGTGAAAGGCCCGCTACTCACTACATCCATAACGTCTTTTCCCGAAGATCCTCCAGCATTTACTCTGTTTGTAGACAGGGCAATATATTTTTTGGCGGTTGAATAAGCATTTGGATAGTAAATGTCAATTCCAGGAGCACCTGCATAATTGTCTATTGCATAATGCAGGTATGGACCATCTGAAAGCAGTTTTACCCCTCCGAAGGGACTCCCGGGTTCAGTGCTTCTCACATATCCCAGCCGTCTTCCATTATCATGTGTGGCCTTGTTCAAGGCATAGTTTCGTATGTCCCAGTCTGTGGAAAGCCCAGCGTATAGATCCATCAGTGTATCCGCACCATTATTGATGATATTAAAGGTCATTATGACGTAATTGTCATCTGGGGAGTTTGACCACGCATAATAGGTGTGATCTACAGAGATGTCCATCTTATTAGTACCTGCACCATCATCATTAATAACTGCATTAGTTTCTATATCTGCCAGAACAGAGGATACTGTCATAGCTTTCACCACACTTTCATAGTCCACATCTGGAGTCAGGCTGTCGGAGATATTGTCTGAGACATACGTATTGCCACCTATTTGTGCACCAACCATCAATCCAGCTTCGTAAATCAGCTGCTCGCCTTTAAATCGGAATCCCAGCCCGGCTCTATTAGCCATTGGGAAACTGTCTTCATAACCAATCCGCCCTACGCTGGTCATTGTGGTGCTGATATTGTTCACTGCTATGTCAACTAAGGTTGGGTTAACTGTAAGAGATATAACATCATACCCAATAGTATCTAAGTCGGTGTATAGCAGGCGGATATCAATAGGTTCGTCAAATCCTGCGGAAGGGTTGATGATGAATTGTAAGGGATTGCCATAGTTTCCTGCAGTGTCAAGCATGTCCAGTGTGTCCAATGCTACAACAGACGGCAGTATGGTAATCTTGTCATCAATAGAATCTAAACGCACATATACCTTACCTGCCGTGCTTGCAAGGTAATTTTTAAAGGTACCTGCTATGCTTATTGTTTCTCCAGTTGTGAACAAACCATCACCTCCATCGGAGAATGTGTGCTTGATAATGCCAACCCAAGGGTTAGAAGTGTCCGTAATTGCGTTGAATAGATCAACCCTTCCAGTTCCCAACTTGTTCTTGAACAATTCATTGCCTGCTACGGTATCGATGTTATAAGCAGTGACTTTGAGTTGCATTCCAACTTGTAAGCCCGTGTAGTTTGGAAACTTGGATTTGACTATTGCTGCGCAGCCGGCAAGGATGGGTGAAGAATAGGAAGTACCTGAGTTTACTGCGTTAAAGGTGCTAGGTACGGTAGAAGAATATATATAGGCTCCAGGGGCACATATATCCAAGAGTGTTCCGTAAGTAGAGCTTGGACCGGATGGAATATCAAACTTGACATCATTCGAATCTGTACCTCCGACGCTGATAACATAATTTAAAGAGGCAGGATAGTACGGAGTTTCGGTGCCATCATTTCCGCAAGCTGCAATTACGAGGGCATTCTTATTCAAAGTGGCATAGTCAATTATATCTTGCTCATATTGGCCTGCGGCATCAACACCTCCCCACGAACAATTGATAATTTGACAACCGTGGTCTGCAGCATAGACAATTCCTTCATAGGCTGCAGAAAACTCGCCATCTATATTTTTGCTGACTTTAATAGGAAGGAATTTGCACATAAACCCAACACCTGCGCCATGTATGCCATTGTCGGTCGATGCCGCAGCAAGGCCTGCCACCGCTGTTCCGTGATGCCAATAGATCCCAGTGCTAGTTGGATCATTGTCCCAATCAGCCATATCCCATCCCCGATAATTGTCAATAAAGCCATCATTGTCATTGTCTATACCGTCAAGTGGGTCGGCGTAGTTGTACTTGATATTGCCCTTCAAATCAATATGAGCCGTGTCAATCCCGGTATCCGTAATGCCGATGACCACGTTGGAATCTCCTTTAATTGAATCCCATGCCTCAAAGGCCCGTATGTTGCTCAGATGATATTGTGAAGCCAGATTACCCGCATTGTCATTCGGGATGTATAATGGTTTGGGAAGATAGTGGGGCTGTGCATACTCGGTTATGGTAAAATTTGAAATGCTGCGGATTACTTTTTCCAGCATTACATCGCCGGTATAAGTCAGCTCATAAATTAGACTGAGATCTGCAAGAGCCAGCCCATCAGGGTTGTACCTTGTTCTGGGTGGCTGATGAAGTGGATATATCTTATTGAGTTCACAAGTACCCAATACAGCCATGAGATTACTAAGTGCGGCGTATTCAATCTTATCTACAGCACAAAGAGAACGGAACTCTGGCTTGACCTTAAATATTACGGTGCCTTCAAGGCGACTCGCAGACGATTGGGCCATTGCTTCACAATGGAATACTCCTATCGCCAACAGTACAAAGAGTCTAAGGTTCACTCGGGGTCGTTTATTCTGTGGATCATGATGAATTATATACGCGTAAAATGACTCAAGGTTTTGTCTTTATCCAAATAGATTCATAATCAGGTATCTCTGCAAGGAATTTGTGGTCGCCTTTCTCATAGTCCACCTCACAACAATAGTGTGACAACCCATTGGTGACAATAAGAAATTTACCATGTAAATCCTTATTGTACATCGCGATTTGATTAAAAGGGTTTTGGTTGATAGTCACACCAGGGGCCTTGCATTCTATCAGCAGTACAACTTCCCTGTCTGGATTGTACACCACAATGTCTGTTCTCTTGGCCAGGTGGTTGTATTTTGTGCCGGTCTCAATAGCAAATAAACTGCTTGGATAATTTTTCTCTTTAATCAAATACCTTACAATATGCTGCCGTACCCACTCCTCTGGAGTTAGTGCAACATACTTTTTTCGAACGTCATCGAAGATCTTTCTTTCGTCTTCCTGGCCTTTCACCCTAAATGCATATGTTGGAAAATTTAGCTTGTCCATCTAGAGCGAATGTACGAATTTACTGGGCCAAGAATATTGAACTATTCGTACATTCGCAGCAAGACTTTATCTTATCATTTGACATTCGAGCAAATCATATCAGACCTTAAGAATAAGGTGTATCACCCTGTCTATTTTCTAACCGGAGAAGAGCCTTACTTTATAGATGAAATATCTGACTATATCGCGGAACATGTCCTTGATGAAACAGAGAAAGAATTTAATCAAACCGTGATTTACGGTCGCGACATTGATGTGGATGGCATCATTTCTGAAGCCAAGCGTTTTCCAATGATGGCCAATCACCAGGTGGTGCTAATAAAGGAGGCTCAGACAATAAAAAATATTGATAATCTGGCACCTTATCTGGAAAAACCACTTAGATCTACCATTCTGGTCATATGCTACAAGTACAAGAAACTGGATGGAAGAAAGAAATTTACCAAGGATGTGGCAAAGAATGGGGTGCTGTTCGAATCCAGGAAACTCTATGAGAATAAAGTCCAGGGTTGGATAACTGTCCATCTAAAAGAAGACGGGTATAAAATTACTCCCCCCGCCTTGGTCATGCTGACGGAATACTTGGGTTCGGATTTGGGTACCATTGCAAACGAACTCGAGAAATTAATGGTCAATATTCCAAAAGGATCGGAGATTGACGCAGACAATGTTGAAGCAAACATCGGAATCTCCAAAGAGTTTAACCGCTTTGAATTGCAAAAGGCTTTGGGCACAAAGAACGTCGTTAAGGCGAATCAGATCATCAATTACTTTGCCTCTAATCCCAATAGTAATCCGGCTGTATTGACCATCTCATCCTTAGTCTCGTACTTCAGTAAGTTGGTGCTTTATCATAAATTGCCAGATAAGTCGAAGAATAATGTGGCATCAATGCTGAAGGTCAACCCATATTTTGTCGGCGAGTATGAAATAGCCGCCAGGAATTATCAGCCTGAACAACTCGTGGGTGTAATAGAAAACCTCAGAGTCTATGATATGCGCTCCAAAGGAGTTGAGAACGTGAGTGTTAGTGGTGATGAACTTGTAAAAGAGCTGGTTTACAAGATTTTACACTAAATAGAACCCATAACATGAATTACTTTCTCGTCAAATCAGAACCCTTTAAGTACTCTTGGGACGAATTGGTTAAAGACAAATGGACGTATTGGGATGGAGTCCGCAATTATGCAGCACGTATGCACTTAAATGCAATGGTAGTAGGTGACTTGGTGCTCTACTATCACAGCAATGAAGGCCTTGAAGTTGTTGGATATGCGAGGGTGATTAAAGAGAGCTACCAGGATCCAACAACCGATGATGATCGGTGGGTGGCAGTTGACATTGAACCAGTGCAAAAGTTAAAGACGTCCGTTACCTTGAAGCAGATCAAGTCTGAGTCCAGGCTTGAGAATATTGCCTTGATCAAGCAATCTCGGTTATCGGTGATGCCTGTTGCCAAAGAGGAGTTTGAATATATCCTATCTTTAGGAGGCCTTTAGCCTCTGTATGAATTTCGCCTTGTTTCCTGCCTTTGTTAATGCGTAGGGTATTAGTCCCTGATTCTCTATATTTGCGACCTCCATTTTGAAAAGTAAATGATAAAGCCTCTTAGAATTATATATCTCTCTCTAGTTCTGC
>DTRK01000242.1 GCA_012965955.1 Flavobacteriales bacterium | reverse complement strand
GTCGGATATGATACCTCCAATTGCTGGGGCACGGACACAGTGGTCGTCAATGTGATGCCTGAACCAAGCGCCAATGCGGGAATTGTTGCTGATGGAGGATGCGAACCGTTTACTGTTAATTTTGTGAATAACTCAACACCGGAAGATTCTAGTTTAACTTACCTCTGGAACTTTGGAGATCCCATTTCTGGAATATTAAATGTTGATTCACTGCGGGAACCGTCCCACACATATAATAACGCAGGAACTTATTTGGTTACCATGACATTGGATCATGCCATTTGCAGTGGATCGAGTTCAATGACTACGTCCACTACCGTAACGGTCAATGCTATACCCAACGCGGCCATCGAGGCCATTCCTGACCAGGTGTCAATGTTCGATCCTTCGGTCTTTATAGTGGATAATTCCTCAGGAGGAACGAGTTGTATATTAGTTTTTCCTAATGGTGATACATTAGTGCAATGTGATGGTGAGTACACGATTACAGATACGGGGTTGGTCACGATTATGCAGATCGTGTACGACGGAACGTGTACGGACACCGCGTATGCTGATGTGTATGTTAAACCGGAGTACATTTTCTTTGCGCCTAACACCTTCTCACCAAACGGTGATGGCTTCAATGACTTTTTCTATGGTCAGGGAATTGGCATTAAGAGCTACCATATGTTCATTTACGACCGCTGGGGAGACAATCTCTTTGAATCACGAGATAGAGATTTAAAATGGGATGGTAAGGCTAACGAAGGTGATCACATAGTTCAGCAAGATGTATACGTCTACGTTTTTAAAGTTACTGACTTTTTGAACTTCCCACATACTTATATAGGGCATGTAACCGTTATACGCTAACCATAGGCAACCTAACGTCAAATACCCGTCTATTCAACTCAACGAGTTTCGCGCTATGTTTTTTTATTTAAGCATTTGCTTAAATAAGATATTATTTATAGTTTTGACACGTCAACCTGCAGTTTACGTATGCTAAATAAGGTCGACCTGATAAATATCGATGATGCACCATCTACAGATAATTATTACAGTCTTGCTTTTGCTTTTCTCCGCTATCGGGAAAGGGCAGTTGATTGTTGACAATAACCCTCCCTACGACGATCCGACCTATCTGGTACAAAGCGTATTATTGAATACAGGATTAATTGTAACCAATGTCTCATTCAATGGTTCCCTGCTACCTCCTACCGGTGCTAACGCGGATATGATCGGCTATTTCAACGGCGCAGGCTCAAACTTAAATATCGCGGAGGGAGTGCTAATAAATACAGGGACCATATATGATGCACCCGGGCCTAATGACTCGGGGTCGGACGGAATTGACAATGGCACACCGGGCGACCCTGATCTGGACCAATTAGCGGGATTTCCGACATTTAATGCTGCGATCCTGGAATTTGATTTTGAAACGGTTACAGATGGGATCAGTTTCAGATATGTATTTGCATCGGAGGAATACAACGAATTTGTATGCTCCGGGTACAATGATGTGTTTGGCTTTTTCGTCAGCGGGCCGGGTGTGTCAGGTCCGTTCTTAGGTGGTGCTAAGAATATTGCATTGATCCCCAGCACAAGTGACTATGTTGGGATCAACTCAGTGAACAATGGCACTATAGGGTCAGCGGGCTTCCCTGGTGGATGTGGCGGACCTGGGGATCCGGGGTTAAATCAGACAGCCTATTACGTTGACAATGAAGCCCTGGGAGGTCAATCCGTACAATATGATGGGTTTACTACGGTTCTTACGGCCCAGACGACTCTGATACCATGTACGGTTTATCACATGAAAATAGCCGTTGCCGATGCGGGCGATGGCATCTATGATTCTGGAGTGTTTTTGGAAGCTGCCAGTTTTGGAGCTGTTGGAATTCAAATAGAGGTAGGGTCGGTAGGCTCATCAGCCGCTACGCTTATAGAAGGTTGTGATTCTTTACTACTCATATTTTCACGAGCTGGCCCTACTACAAGTCCTTTGACTATCAATTATATTATTACGGGAACCGCAACCAACGGAGTAGATTATGATTTATTACCCGGCACAATTGTCATTCCAACCGATTCCTCATCTGTCCAATTCAACATAGGTGCGTTTTTGGATGGGCTTCCAGAAGGTGTGGAGACCATTACTATTACCATTCCAGCAGACTTAACCAACACAACCTGCCTTGATGATGTGCCATCTGTTGCTACAATAACTATAGTTAATACGGAGCCACTAGTTTTGCAGGCGATGTCTGACACGACGATCTGTCCAGGTGACAACTTACCGCTAAATGCTATCGCATCCGGGGGAATCCCTGGATACACCTATACCTGGACCCCAGGTACAAACCTGAGCTGTACAAATTGCCCGAATCCAATTGCCAATCCCGGTGTTACAACAACTTACACCGTGGAGGTTACTGATGATTGCGGTACAGATACACTGACCGAGGACATAACCGTAAATGTTGGTGGAATGTCAGTAGGACCTACCAATAATCTGGTTGCAGTTGAGGGATGCTCTGACGCCAGCTTCACGTTTATCAGGTTTGGTCCTACCACTTCAGCACTGACCATTTATTTCACGATAACAGGAACGGCGACAAATGGTGTTGACTATGCTTTCATTGCAGATAGCGTGGTAATTCCCGCAGGTCAGTCGTCAGTTGACCTTGTACTCCTTCCTTACATGGATAGTTTGTCAGAAAGCAATGAATCGGTTATCATCACCACAATTCCAGATACAACAGGTAACTTTTGCGCAAGCCCTAACCCATCGACGGCCACATTATTTATTATGAATGTTGATGAGATTACCGTGCTGGCCAGCAATGACACAATCATGTGCGGTGGCGTGGCAGGAACTATACAGGCAGTTGGTTCTGGAGGAGTGCCTCCTCTAACCTATTCTTGGTTTGATGGCACAGATACAGTAGGCTCCAATCAACTATTGAACATTCAACCTGATTTCAATATGACCTATACTGTTACTGTGTCCGATACATGTGGTAATCCGGTTGGTGTTGAGCTGGTTAATGTTATTGTCGCCATCCCTCCACCGAGCATAACTTCCATAAAAGACACAGCATACGAAGGATGCCGGGATGCCGTTTTCACTATCTCCAGGTCTGACACATCCACGAGTGCGGTCACAGTCTATTACACCGTAACCGGAACAGCAACCAATGGAGGAGATTACACCACTATAACTGATAGCGTGGTTATACCAGCAGGTCAGAGCTCAGTAGATATATTTATCTATGCCCAAACTGACACGGACATAGAAGGCGATGAAACGATCATTTTGACAATTCCACGGGATAGTACGGATACCATATGCTATGCTATTCCATTTCGGGATACGGTGTACATAAAGAATGTTAACCCACTAACAGTTACTGTGCAGGACGAAATTATTTGTCCGGGAGATAGTGTGACCTTATTGGCTATTGCGTCAGGTGGAGTTGGGCAACTCGGTTATGTTTGGAGTAATGGAGACAATCAAAACCCAACAACGGTAAGTCCTATTGACTCCACAGTATACGCTGTAATCGTTACGGATACTTGTGGAAACACTGTTACCAAACTAGATGTAATAGTAGATGTGCGTTCAGTTCTCGGATCGGTAACTAATGCCGGAGTGGATGCTTATGAAGGCTGTAAAAACACTGAGTTCACCTTTACCATACCCACTGAGCTCCCTTATGATTATACAGTGATATATACGGTCACGGGGTCAGCCACAATGGGAGTAGATTTTAACACGGTAGCTACATCGATTGTGATTCCTGAAGGAGAGACTTCTGCCATTCTTGATATCACCACCTTGTTTGATGGAACCGACGAGGGGCTTGAATCAATTGTGGTCACGATCATTCCAGCTGACAACGACGACACATTCTGCCCGCATACATTTGTATCAACTGCTCAAATTGCGGATGTACTGCCAGTAACAGTTGCTGCCGCCGGGGATACAGGTATATGTAATTATGACGTACTTGTTTCCTCATTCGCCCTTGGTGGTTATGGGCCCTTGTCATATAACTGGAACAACGGTGGCGGAAGCGGCCCAAGTGTTTTCGTAAAGCCATCCATTACCACCACCTACACAGTTACTGTAACAGATTCCTGTGGAACATCAGTAGCGAAAGACAGCACCATCATTGAAGTGGATTGTGAATATTTGTTTCATGTCCCGAATGCTTTTACGCCTAATTATGATGGAATTAACGACATATTCAACGCGAAGTGGAAGGGCATGAAGACCTACCAAATGTATATCTACAACCGATGGGGAGACCTCATATTCGAAACTGATGACCGAAGAGAAGGGTGGGACGGTACAGGAAATGCAGGAGAAAAGATGTCTGAGCTGGAGGTATATGTGTACATCTTTGAGACTACCGACTTCCTTGATATACCGCACTACTATGTAGGGAAGATTACACTCGTCCAGTAGCTTGCGCCCTAGTTCTCAATCAACGATTTTCCCGTCATTTCTGACGGCTGTGCTATACCCATCAATTGGAGCAAGGTAGGTGCAACATCTGCCAGAATACCATCTTTTACCTGCGAAGTTTTTGAGTCAGCATCAATCACAATGCATGGAACCGGATTGAGACTGTGCTGCGTGTTCGGAGTGCCATCTTCATTAATAGCATTATCTGCATTGCCATGGTCCGCTATTATCACAAGAGAATATCCATTGTCAATCCCTGCTTGTACTACTTTCTGTGCACATTGGTCGATCGTCTCCACCGCTCTTACAATCGCACTGTAAACACCGGTGTGCCCAACCATGTCAGGGTTTGCAAAATTGAGACAAACAAAATCTGGCCTGCCCTCATTTAACTCACTAACAATTGCTGCTGTCACTTGCAGGGCACTCATTTCAGGCTGAAGGTCATAGGTAGCAACTTCAGGAGACGGAATCATAATTCGACTTTCCCCTTGAAATTCCAATTCTCTTCCCCCTGAGAAGAAGAAGGTGACATGGGGATATTTCTCAGTCTCGGCAATCCTAATTTGTTTCTTTCCGTTAGCCGCAACCACTTCCCCAATAGTCATGCGCACCTCTTCTTTATCATAAGCAGCATGTACGTTGGTATAAGTGGAATCATAGTTCGTCATTGTTATATAATGCAGTGGAATAGTGCTCATTCCCTCATCGGATAAGTTACATTGTGTTAGAGCGATAGTAATCTCGCGACACCTATCGGTACGAAAATTAAAACAGATGACCACATCTCCCTCTTCGATTCTTCCTCCCTCACGAGCGGCCTCATTTACGATTGGCTTGATGAACTCGTCCGTTACACCATCAGCATAGGATTTTCGAATAGCCCCTATGACATCACCGGTCTTCTTTCCTTCACCATTGACTAACAGATCATAGGCGACCATGATGCGCTCCCATCTCCTGTCACGGTCCATTGCATAATAGCGGCCAATGACCGAAGCAATTGTGCCCACTGATTCATTTAGATGTTGTTGTAAATTTTCAATATACCCTATCCCACTTTGGGGGTCCGTATCTCTTCCGTCCGTGAAAGCGTGCACAAATACTTTTGACAGCCCCGCATCTTTGGCCATATCACATAACTTGTGCAGATGCGCCTGGCTGGAGTGGACCCCACCCTCTGAAACCAATCCCATCAGGTGTAGCTTGGCATTGCTCTCCTTCGCATAGTTCAATCCTGCTTTGAGCACGGGATTGTTTGATATGGAATCGTCTTTAATGGCGTTGTTGATTCGCACTAAATCCTGGAAAACAATTCTCCCCGCCCCAATATTCAGATGTCCAACTTCAGAATTACCCATCTGCCCATGTGGAAGTCCAACATTTTCACTATCCGTGAGCAAAATTGAATGGGGATACTTCTCGTACAAGCTATCAACAAAAGGAGTTTTAGCCCTGGCAATGGCGTCAGCCTTTGAGCCGTCACCGTGCCCCCACCCATCAAGAATCATCAGTACCGCCTTTTTGCCCATTAGTTTGTTTCCTATAATGTAGCCCTGTCAAATCTAACTTCAAAAATACTCCCTTTTGGATCATTACTTCGAACAGAAATGCTGCCATTTTGCTTTTCTGTCAAATGCTGAGCGATGAACAGTCCTAACCCGGTACCTTTGGCTTCCCTGGTTGCTTCATCACCCCCCCTAAAGAACTTTTCAAAAATTCTCTGCTTATCATCTGCAGCTATACCCATTCCCTGATCCGTCACTGCCAGACATACTTTTCCATCCTGCTTACCCAGAGCAACGAATACAGATGAGCCCGTTTCGGAGTATTTTAATGCGTTCTCCACCAAATTTGAACAAATTGAAATCATCGCCTGTTCATCCCCGTCGACAAATAAATCTTGTTCAATGTTCATCTCAATTTTAGCTGAATTCCTCGCGCCTATGTGGGAGACACTGGTCGATACAAGGTTTGAGAAATTCAGTTTCTCCGTCTTCAGGGGGAAATCCCCAGATTCCAGATCAGTCGCGATCATAATATTGTCAACCAGGCCAACCAGCCTGTCAGCATCTTTTAGCGAAGCTGATAAGAGCGCCTCTGATTTAGCAGTGTCGAGATCATGTTTTTTCAGCGTTTGCATGTTCAGCTTTATTGCCGAAAGTGGAGACTTCAATTCATGTGAAACTGACATCAAAAAGTTCTTTTGTTGGTTTGACAGTTCTACTTCCTTCAAAAAGGCTCTTCTAGTGGTATATGCGCCAATAATTAGAAGTATCAGGAATACCGCTCCCTCTCCCAAAACCATAACCCTCCTCCCACTGAGTTTATCAGCGAGATCTTGAGAACTTGATTCCATTATTTGAGCTTCAGCCAGGGCAATTCTCAATTCGTAGATTTCCTCATTTAACTCGATAAGATGATATCCCCACCAGGCAAATTGGATGAAAATATATCCAACAAGTATGTAGAAAATGAAAAAGGGCCGCGATGTTTTCATGTTCTATTCAAATGAATGCGATTTGGACTATTGTGGAAACGCTTTCAAAAATAGTCAATTTGACCTGCCAGAAGATTATGAACGAGCAGTTATGTTGCCTGATTAATCAGATTACCATTTAATGAGCGCAGAAGCCCATGTAAACCCACTTCCAAAAGCCGCCAGACACACGGTGTCACCTTCCTGGATCTTCCCAGCTTCATCAGCTTCGCTAAGCGCAATAGGAATAGAAGCAGCAGTGGTGTTTCCGTATTTCTGAATATTGTTCCATATCTGCGCATCAGCTAAACCCATTTTCTTTTGTACGAATTGAGCAATTCGCAAATTAGCCTGATGTGGAACGAATAAATCAAGGTCATCTGTGGTCATTTGATTGGCTTCAAGAGCTTCGTTAATCACTTCCATAAATCTTACAACGGCGTGCTTAAATACAAACGGTCCATTCATGTACGGGTACAGATTTTCGCCCTTACCAGCAATCAATCTATTCAATATTTGCTCTTTGTGTAGTGTGCTTGGCTCTCTAACAGTTAATTCCAATGCATGCTCACCCTCTGAATGCAAGTGCGTAGAAAGAATTCCGCTGCCACCATCCTCGCTCGCGTGTAATACCACTGCCCCTGCCCCATCACCAAATATTACAGCCATGGATCTTCCTTCGGACGATTTATCCATAATGTTGCTCTGAATCTCAGACCCAATTACTAAAATTGTCTTGTACATACCCGACTTTATGAACTGATCTGCCACACTCAAGCCATAAAGGAATCCAGAACATTGGTTTCGAACATCCAACGCTCCGACAGTGCCTATGCCCAATTGATTTTGAACCAAGACGCCGCAACCTGGAAAGTAATAATCAGGGCTGAGTGTTGCGAAGATGATAAAATCAACTTCATCAGCTTTCACTCCTGCATTGTCGAGAGCGCGCTTCGCTGCTGTTGTACCCATGTTAGATACAGTATCCTTACCAGCTTCAAACCATCTTCGCTCATGTATCCCAGTCCGTTCTACTATCCACTCATCAGTAGTATCCATCATTTCCTCCAGATCGTGATTAGTAATAACTCGACCTGGCACGTAATGGCCGGTACCTATAATCTTTGATCTAAATCCCATATATTCAGAATGATATCTGCTTTTAAAAATAGGTTAAATGAATGAGAAGGAGCCAATAAAAAGGGATGGAAAATATTCTACTGATACTTACCTTGACCAACTCCACTCACAACGAAAAGAGGGAG
>DTRK01000241.1 GCA_012965955.1 Flavobacteriales bacterium | reverse complement strand
AGTAAGCAGAATAGAAGGTTAGGAATGTAAAAAATACGATCATGAGCAGAAGCATCCACGAAACGAGCTTCATCTTAGACCCGAACAGGGCGGCTACACCGAGAACAATCTCAATTGCACAAATGAGCACCGCCATTGGAAGCACATATGGCACAAGGAACTCTAAATTGAGTACATCTGCTGCGAAATAATCTTTTAGCCTTGGTAGCAGATATGGTACAAGGAACTCTAAATTGAGTCCATCTGGTGCGAAATACTCTTTTAGCTTGTAAGAGAAACCAACCGGATCGTTGGCTTTGATTAGTCCTGAAACGATAAAGAGTGACCCAACGACTAACCTCGAAATGTAGGTAAGTGCATTCATCTACTGATACCTTCCCCCTCTAGTTTGATAAGCGCAAAAATAGCATAATTAATGATATCGTAGTAGTTGGCATTTACCCCTTCAGATATCAGGGTTTTACCCTCATTATTTTCAATTTCCTTGATCCTCAATAGCTTCATCAATATCAAGTCCGTAAGCGAACTAATGCGCATGTCTCGCCACGCTTCATCATAATCGTGGTTTTTATCGGACATCAGATCGAATGCATAACCAATGTGATAATCGTATCTCGATTCTACATGATCCTTATGCAACTCAGGTATTTTGGTGTCCTCTTCTTCTTTCATAACGAGTTCTCCGATTTCCAATTGCATGAGAGCAATAACTGCATAGTTAACCACCCCCATAAATTCAGATTCAATTCCTTCATTTACCCGTTGCTCCACTTTTTGCTCAATGCTTCGAATTCTCTTTGCCTTGATGAAGATCTGATCAGTTATGGAGCTGGTTCTCAAGATGCGCCATGCCGTTCCATAATCTTCCATTTTCTTAAGAAAAATATCTTTCGATTTCTGCACTGCTTGAGTGTATTCCGTCGTAGTTTTGTCACTCATTATTTCTAATTCCATAGACCTTGGTTGTCGAAGGTAAAGATAGACTATTTTGTAAAAAAGCGACCCTGAATTGTGCAGGGCAACTCATTGATTTATCAACGCCCAAAGTAATGGGTATTTTGAATGTTACACCTGATTCATTTCACGATGGTGGCAAGTACAATAGTGAACAAAAGCAGGTTAAACGTGTAGGGCAGATGTTAGCGGAGGGTGCAGATATGATCGATATAGGCGGTTACTCTTCTCGACCGGGAGCAGAGCATGTGGATGCATCAGAGGAACTAAGCAGGGTCATTCCATGCGTAACTGCCATCAAACGGGAATACCCCAATACAGTACTTTCCATAGACACGTTCCGCGCTGAAATAGCAAGAGCCGCCGTTGCTGAAGGTGCAGGTGTTGTTAACGACATATCAGGTGGTGACATGGATGGTGAGATGTTTGGCACTATCGCAGACCTAAAGGTGCCTTATATTTTAATGCATATGAGAGGAACCCCACAAACCATGCAAGAGGATACGAAATACAATAACCTGCTGGACGAGGTAATCGAATATTTTCGGGAGCGGCTTTCAAAACTTCAGGAACTGCGGGTTAATGATGTTATTGTTGATCCTGGGTTTGGTTTCGGGAAAAGCATTGATGGCAATTATCAGCTGCTGCATCGATTGAAGGCGTTGGCAATTTTTGAACGGCCAATTTTGGCTGGATTATCAAGAAAATCGATGGTTGCGAAGATTCTCGGCTCGGATACTCGAATGTCTCTAAAGGGTACTCAAGCGCTTAATTTAATCGCTCTGGCTGAGGGCGCTTCAATATTGAGAGTGCATGACGTAAGAGAAGGAAAGGAGATCGTTGATTTGCACGAGCGGTTAACCCCAACCGTAAACTAGAGGCTGTCCTGTTGATTGGCTTTTTTCTGCATTGCTTCGAATTCCCTGATGATATCTTCATCCGACTTGCCCAGATTCAGCAATGAGAAAGTGGCATCGTCAATGAGATTGTGTTCGGGGAATTCAGAAATGAATCTGCGATAGTATTTCTGCGCTTCCGCCAGGTTCTTGACCTGATCATCGTTAACAAACCCCATGAGAAATAAGGAAGTTCCAGCCTGTGAATTGCCTGGGTAATCATTATAGACCTTTCCGTATAATTCAATGGCTTTCGCAGAGGATCTGATGGCCATAGCCAATTCTGCCGCCTTGAACAGATAACCCGGTGCCATCGTATCTTGTGGGTATGTTTGGACAAACAGTTCATACTCACTAATTAGATTCTCCGCAGCTTGCACAC
>DTRK01000240.1 GCA_012965955.1 Flavobacteriales bacterium | reverse complement strand
TCCTAAAATGGTTTCGAATTTCAAAATCACTTTGCTATAACTTTGAACTCCGTCCTTCTGTTTTCCTGCCTGCCCTCATCAGTATCGTTTGTAGCCACCGGTTCAGCTTCCCCCACGCCTTTGTAGGTCAGCCGGTCCTCGACAATGCCCGCAGCGACCAGGTAGTTTACCACCGCATGTGCCCTTCTTTCAGACAGCTTCTCGTTGTAAGCATCGGCTCCTTTGCTGTCCGTATGCCCGGAAATCTCAATTTTCAGGGTAGGCACATCGTTGAGTAACTTGGTAAGCCGCTCAAGCTCTGAAGTGGATTCATCGCGCAATGTTGCTTTATCAAAATCAAAAAAGATGTTCTTTAAAACAATCTTAGAACCAACTGCCACCTTCTTCAAAGCGATGTCCTTGATCACCTCGGAATACCCGGCCGTCTTAGGAATGTCGAAATTCTCGGAATGAAACAAGTATCCCTCAGCCTTGACCGCAAGTCCGTAATTCTTTCCGGCAGGAAGAGAAACCAAATACTTTCCTGTCTTTGAATTGGACTTAAAATTAGCGATGATTTTGTTTTTCTCATTGTCAATCAACTCAATGCCTGCTTCTACTTTCTGCAGTGAAAGTGCATCCGTAACAGTTCCTTTAAGGATAGTAAGTGCCACCGTGCGAATTGCAATCACTTCCTCTATTACAGTTTCACTTACCGGATTAGTAAGGCTTGCCAATAGGTTATCTTCATTGTTGAGTACAGGTGGCTTCTCCGGTCCCAGGAAGGTGACCCGATAAATGTCCTTCTCCCCCATTCCATCATTCTTAATGGAAGAGTAGTAACCGTGCTTGCCACTTGCAGAGATCACAAAGAACACATCGTCATCAGGTGTATTGATTGGATATCCCAGGTTCATCGGCTTTCCCCATGTACCATTCTCATCTTTTACAGCTTTGAAGATGTCATAGCCTCCCATTGTCTCATGGCCCTTGGAACTAAAGTAAAGTGTCTTCCCGTCAGGATGCATGAATACTCCCTCTTCGTCGTACTTGGTGTTCAGTGTAGTTGAAAGGTTGAATGCCGAACCCCATCGTTTCTTGTTCCCGACTTTCGCGTCTGGGTTATCCAGCGTTGCCCTATAAATGTCTCTGCCGCCCATTCCACCTTCTTCCTTGTCACTTACAAAAAACATGGTACGGCCGTCGTTAGAGAAACATGCAGACGACTCGTGGGCCTTACTATCATTAATGTTTTTCCCAAGGTGTTTGGGCTTTGACCAATTATCACCTTGAAGGGCGCATTGGTAGATATCTCCTAGATCGCTCATTTGATAACGGTACACAAACAGGCTTTGGCCATCCGGAGCTAACCCAACTGTCGCATCGTGCACGTCCGTATTTATTGGCTTGCCGACATTCACCGGCGCAGACCATTGCCCATCATTCTGATAAGAGATATAAACATCTTCATAATAATGAAAGTCAGAACCCTCATCCTTGCCTCCACCTGTTGTATTACTGCGACGTGAAGTGAAGATCATGATCGACTCATCTGCTGAAATTAAAGGACTATACTCTGGATATGGAGAATTGATCACTTTGAGGTTATCGATAAAGACCCGAGCTGGCTCCGCAACAAGTTTCTTTCCCATAAGGCATTCTTCAATCTTCTTGCCCACCGCCGCCATCATTGCCGTCACCTGATCTGCCCCCACTCCAGGGTTTGATCTGTATGCTTTATACTCTTTAATGGCCCTGTCAAATTCATAATTTAGGTGATAGCCCTGGCCGAGCAGATAGCGTATATCCGGCTCCACCATTGGATTTAATTTCAACGCTTTCTCCAAATAGGGAATCCCCTTTACTTTAGTCATCGTTTTCAGATAGCATTTTCCAACCTTGTAATTGAGCTCCGCATTGTCTGGATTAAATGCCTGTGCAGCTTTATAGTGTTCTAGCGCAGTAGAGTAACGATATACTTCATAATAGTCATTCCCTTTCTTTAGCTCTGCACGCGCTTCCTTAAAGAGCTTCTTATCATCCTTGCTGAAGTTCTTCTTATCAAACTCCACATTCTGGGCTGGCGCAGAAGATTGAAGAAACATGACTCCTATGAGGAAGGTTAAACCGCGATATGTGCTACTCACCTTATTCACAATCTGAAGAATATGTCTTACCGGTATTGATACCAAGGGCTGCAGCTTTTTCCCAATCTGTACACGCTCCGTCTGGATCTCGAAGCATTTCTTTGGCAATGCCCCTATTTAAATA
>DTRK01000239.1:4394-8319 GCA_012965955.1 Flavobacteriales bacterium | reverse complement strand
AACAGATAATCAACCTATATCCATGTTTGAAGGCAAGGAGTTTTCATTCAACACACATGAGATCCAGTTGAAGGACGGTGACCATGTATATACGTGCAGTGATGGTTGGCAAAACCAATTAGGAGGGCCAGAAAACAAGGAGTACGGCAACAAGGGAGTACTTGAATTTCTGGACTCAATGCAAGACGCCAAGATAAAGGACCAGGGAACGCGAATTAACATGGGTATTGAGGATTGGAAGGGCGAACAAGACCAGGTTGATGATATCTGTATTATTGGGGTGCAAGTGTAAATATTGACACGCAATTTCAAGCCAAGAACCAGTCAATGAATATTAAGTATCCCTTGCTACTGGATGGAGGCCTTTCGAATGAACTCGAAGCTCAAGGATGTGATCTCAATCACCGCTTATGGTCGGCAAGGCTATTGGAAACAAATCCTGAGGCCATCTTTCAAGCGCACCTGGCATATTTAAAGGCGGGCGCCCAGTGCATCATCACTTCCAGTTACCAGGCTTCCATGCCTGGGTTATTAGCCAACGGCTACAATCGGGATACTGCCAAAACACTGATCTTAAAAACTGTTCAGTTAGCGGAACAGGCAGTGCAATATTTCATGGAAACAGATTTGAGTGGCCACAAACCCCTAATTGCTGCAAGCATTGGCCCCTATGGAGCTTGTTTAGCAGATGGGTCTGAGTACACTGGAGACTATGGCGTTTCTGATGATGAACTCAAAGAGTTTCACCTCTCCAGAATACAATTATTAGATGATTCCAATGCAGACTTCTTTGCATGTGAAACGATACCGAGTCTACAGGAAGCTAAAGTCCTTGGAGAAATTCTTCAGGACACCCAGAAACAAGGGTGGGTAAGCTTCTCATGTAAAGATGAAATGCATTTAAATGACGGAAGCTCCATTAAGGAAGGTGTAGAGATATTGAAGGGTCATTCAAACATCTTTGCTATCGGAGTGAACTGCACAGCACCGCAATACATCTCAGGCTTAATCAGGGCAATCAAAGGAAGTATAGATGACAAGAAGATTGTTGTTTACGCTAATTCGGGAGAGGCTTACAATGCTGAGACTAAAACGTGGTCAAATGTGGCAGAACCAGATTCATTCGTGAACATGACCAAAGAATGGCTTGAGCTTGGTGCGGATATTATTGGAGGGTGCTGTCGGATAGGGCCAAATCATATTAGACAGCTGCAAAATCAGCTTATTGATGGATAAAATTGCGCATATAGTCATGAACAATTATGCAATAAACATTATAATGATGAGTTTCGTTCACAGATGAAAACTATATGACTAGAACAATAACATTGGTTGCTTTTATATTTATAGGCTTCTTACTGGTAATCCCTCATGTATCTCAGGCTCAATATGCATTCTGTTATGAACGCCATGTAATTACCGACCTGGGAGAAGAGGTCGAGAAAATTTATATCCCCGGATGTGCTCAAGATCTTGACAATTCCGGATACCTGCAAGATGGAGAGTTTCACGCCTACTACGAATATACTATTTCACAGAACGGTAAAGGCTCGAAATGGTCGGCTCCGTTGAGTGGAACAATTAAAAATGAGATAATTCACGTTAACACCTTTAGAAAAGCCTCGGTTTCGATCGAACTTGTTCAGGAAAACGGATATTTAACCTGGAATCAAGGAGCAGAATCAAGGAGGTTTGAACTGATTGACTGCTACCAAGATTTCAAACAGTTTATTAAAGACAATAGCGATTCCTTAAAAGAAAAGAACAAGAAGAATGGCGCTCAGATTTATACTCGCTAAGCCTTAACCACCTTCAAAGTCTTCAGCACCTCTCCCCCGCTGATTAGCTGAAGCATATACATGCCTCTACCAAGTTTGGTCTCTAGCGTGACCGTGCCAGACTTTTCATTCAAGGACCTAGAATAGACGATTCGACCAGCTATATCGAGCAGTATGATCTCACCACCACCAGCACCATTCAAGTCCAGATCATAAGAGATATCTAACGACTCTGAGAAGGGATTTGGGAAAGCCTTTAGCTTCATTTTGTCCACGGTAATTTCAGGAGTGGAAATGACGATTGAGTCGAACACCTGGAACCTATCCAACCCGGCCTCTACCAGGTGACCACTACTAGCCTGATCCGATGCTTCCACGACCAATCGGATTGTTGCTGAAAGTGGGATGTAGTCGAGAACCCTGAATTTATTATAAACCCATGAGGACTCGCCTGTAGGTGCTGTAATTTCTTCAACCACTTCGGAGTTCGTTCCATCCGTAATGCTGATCTTCAACGTATCATCAACCGCTCCGAATCCTCCATCATTGAAGAACCATCGGTAGTATTCCACATAGGGATCAGCATAGGTAATTAGGTTCATGCCTGGTGAAGTCAGCTGAGTGCTGCCGTCATCAACATCGTCATCACCAACTCCCTGTCCGGTATTACCTGTCACATAGGCCTGATCCGAACAGTCGCCGTGCATATCCAATTCAGGATTGGCTGGATCACCATTGTAGTCTGTTCCCAGTGGTTCTCCAATTTCCCACAATCCGGCAGCTGCAGTGCTGGAAATCGACCAACCAAAATCAAAGCTAAAGTCATCATAGTAGCCTGAGTCCAGTTGAAAAAGCAAATTACCCGTAGCAGTGTCGATCGTCATGCCGTTAGAACAATCTGTAATGTAGTTCCACTTACCTACCGTTATATCGTATGAACCCGAATAGAATGTCGGAATGGCAAAATTACCAGATCCATCAGTGGTAAGGTTAAAGGTAAATTCAGCATTGATGATACTTACCTTCGCATTTGCAATTGGGTTTCCCGTATTGGTTTCCTGCACCATTCCACTCAGCGCGAAGGATGGCAACGAGGACAACTGAGCATCCAGCACCGTAATTGCTCCATTGCTGAGAACAGCCGGCAATGTATCAGCTATATATCCAGGAGCAGTAAATTTAACGAGGTAGGTGTTCGCAGTGGCCAATCCAGACTTGTAGCCGCCAGTTAAATCCGTTGAGGCCGTGATTGAATTACTCAATATAGAAACAGTGGCATTAGGGATTGGATTGGAGGTAAACAGGTCCGTGACATCGCCCTCCAAATAACATCCCCTCATATAGGTGATTCCATGTACGGAGAGTCCATCTTCAATATTGGAGACAATGACATTGCCTGAAGGCAACCATGGATATACTCCCCACGCTCCATTGAACCCGTCACCTGAACCCGCATATGTGTCATAGTTGGCAACCTCTATCATATTATCAGGATAGGTAACATCATGCACGGTCACTCCGTCCCGATAATAGGATGTTATGATATAATCATTCATGAAATGCGTGTTGTGGACGATGACACCAGATCCGGGGTTAGACCTGATCCTATCCACCTCGGTTATGTTTGCAATATCCGAGACGTCATACGCAGCTATGTAGGCGTTTTTCTTCTCATCGGTGGTATAGAGATAGTTTCCATCATCTGATATCCAGCAGTTATGGGTGAAATTGCTGGGTGTATTCTGCGTAGCGAGTACGGTTGGTGCATTTTTGTTGGACACATCTGCAGCCACAAAAAACCCATTGGATATCGCTCCACCCCACAAGGTATCTCCTCTTGCCATCGCATCGTGTAGATAGTACGTATCAAACACCCCTAATTCCATGGGGTTCATTGGGTCTGTGTCCACATCCAGCATGATCGCACCCCCATTTCCATAATCTGATCCAATTACATAAGCCACTCCATTCTCATCAATGAACAGGTTATGAGCTGATCCAAAGGGGTATGTAGTTCCGGTATAATTAGCGGTTGCAGGCAATGCAGTATCAGGCAGCCCGCTAAGATCTACAATAAATAGTCCTTGACTGGATTCATTGGTAACATACATGTGCTTGTTCCATACTTTAAGGTCCCTCCAGGTTGT
>DTRK01000239.1:0-4384 GCA_012965955.1 Flavobacteriales bacterium | reverse complement strand
GAAAAAGGGCCGTTGAACCACCATATCTCGTTGGGATTAGCAGGGTCAGTCACATCAACTACGGAAATACCGTCCTGAACCCCAACCAAGGCGTACTCATTGCCAAGGGAGTCAACGTAACCCCAGATATCACTGAGCTCATTTGAATAGGTCTTCGTGCCCAATAAGGTCATGTTCAACTGGGCCAATGAAGTTCCGATTCCACCCAGCACGGCAGCTATTCCAACAATCAAGTACTTTCTCATATCATTCATATTATGTCCAAAATAAGGACTCTCCTATTCTATTTATGTAAAAGATACGGCAGGGAACGCATATCCATTAAGACGGATAAAATCGTGTTAAGGCCATGCAAATTGGAGAAATTAGATTACAAATCCAATTTTATCTGAGATTGATCAGTGTCCTTTTTGTCCTTTTTTGATCCGGGCTCAACTTTTGCAGCGGCTGTCTTTGGTAATATATTTGGCTCTTCTTCTGTTGTCACATTATTTTTCGATTCTTCCTTAGTTTCAGTTGATCCTTTGTCACCATCGTCTTCCTCCTCTGCTATTACTTTAGCATCTTCAATTCCCTGCTCTTCAGATGCCTCATCCACAGTGCCAGCGTCACCGGCAGTCAGTGCAGCGTAATCTGTGTCATCTTCCAGAGGGTCAAGGAATTCAATGGTCTTCACCTTATGAGCAGATAAACGGTTTCCAAGGGCCTTGACACCTTTCACAGCAATAAATTCATGGAGATTTATCTTCTCCTTCTTCCTGGTATTTCCTAATTTTTGTTTGGCGAAGGCCAGCTCCACTATCGGGAATTTGTCAAGTACCGCCCGCTCAAGGAATGAGTCCTCGTGTTCCGAAATGAACAGGACCTTTTTACCTGGAAGATCCGGCGCAAACCTCTTGACAAAATATTCTTTCTTGCCGCCATCATAATAGATCGCCGAGATGTTCTTTTGCGGATACCATTTCTCAATGAGTACCAAATCCTCCTCAAAATGGGTTGAAAGGCTGTAAGAATAGAGCTGATATTCCCCTGACTGCATAATGGTGAGTATTTTATCCTCTCCGCTGAATTCCCCAAGGAAATCTCCCCTCTCATCTACGTTCAATCTCTGAACCGAATCATCGAACCAAATCTTCCTCGCTCCTAGGGTTGACACACCTCTCTCCTTCTGAATGATCTTGGATACTGCGTTTTTGGTGAGAATATTTCCTCCTGCTCCCCTGCCCTTTATCGCTAACTCTCCGAAGTCAACTTCAATTCGCGTTTTCTTCAATTTGGGCTTAGGCCTGAGATTTACCATAACCAATTCCGACTCACCATTGGGATTGGCGGTAAAGTAAAGCACTTTAGAGCCTTCCTTACCTTTGGTTAGCACATATTCCTTATCACGGGTAACCCCCTTTACAGCAAAGCGCTTCATCATTACATTACCTCTGGGGCCGTCCCGATAGATCATATTAAAGATCGTCCTGCTATCGTTCCTTTTAAATATCCCGATATATCGCACATCCTTACCCACAAATGCCTTGGACTGAACTCCTGTTACGATCATTGTCCCATCTCCCCTGAATACGATAATATCGTCAATGTCCGAGCAATCGCAAACGAACTCATCCTTTCTCATCGAATATCCGGCAAAGCCCTCTTCCCTGTGGACATAAAGTTTAACATTGGCCACGGCTACTTTGGAGGCTACAATTGTATCGAAGGATTTTATTTCAGTCTTCCTCTTCCGTCCTTTGCCATACTTGCTCTTAAGCTCTTTAAAGTAGTCAATAGCATAGTCAACAATAGTGGCCAGGTGGCTCTTTACCTCCTTAAGATCGTCCTCAATCCTTTTGAGAATATTATCGGCTTTATCAGAGTCAAATTTGGATATTCGCTTGATCTTAATCTCCGTCAGCCGCACGATATCGTCTTCAGTAACTGGCTGTTTCAATTTCTTTACATGTGGCTTTAAGCCCTTGTCAATCGCAGCAATTACAGCCTCCCATGTTTCACACTCCTCGATATCCCGGTAAATCCTATTCTTAATGAATATCTTTTCGAGCGATAAAGAATGCCACTGGTTCTCCAGCTCTCCCTTTCGAATTTCCAGCTCCTTTTGGAGTAAATCCTGCGTGTGTGCGGCAGAGATCTTTAGAATCTCGTTGACAGATATAAAAATCGGTTTGTCATCCTGAATCACGCAAGCGTTTGGTGAGATCGATATTTCACAATCTGTAAATGCGTACAATGCATCTATTGTCTTGTCAGGAGATGTGCCTGCAGGAAGGTGAATCAATATTTCCACAAACTCAGCGGTATTGTCCTCCACCTTCCTGATCTTGATCTTTCCTTTATCGTTGGCTTTAATGATACTATCAATAAGACTGGTAGTTGTGGAGCCAAACGGAATTTCTGTTATGGTCAGCGTTTTCTTATCCTGCTGAGCAATCTTGGCCCTGACCCGTATCTTTCCACCCCTTAACCCCTCGTTGTACTGAGAGAAGTCTGCCATCCCCGCTGTCGGAAAGTCTGGAAGAATATCGACCTTCTTACCCTTTAGTGCTTTGATGCTGTTATCTATAAGCTCATTGAAATTATGGGGCATCATCTTACAGGCGAGCCCGACGGCAATACCTTCAACACCCTGAGCCAACAAAAGCGGAAACTTAACCGGCAATGATTCTGGTTCCTTAGAGCGGCCATCATAAGATGCCAGCCAAACCGTAGTTTTTGGATTAAACACGACCTCCAATGCGAACTTGGTCAACCGTGCTTCGATGTACCTGGGTGCAGCTGCCCGGTCTCCTGTGAGTATGTTTCCCCAGTTACCCTGTGTATCTATCAGCAGCTCCTTTTGTCCCAGGGCGACCAGGGCATCACCAATGGAAGCATCGCCATGGGGATGATACTTCATGGTATGTCCTATAAGATTGGCGACTTTATGATATCGACCGTCGTCAAGCTCTCTTAAGGAATGGAGTATTCTTCTCTGAACTGGCTTTAAGCCATCTTCCACGCTGGGAACTGCCCGCTCAAGTATAACATAGGAGGCATAGTCCAAAAACCAATTTTTGTACATGCCGCTGAGGTGAATGGTATCATGGGGTACGTCAGATGTGCCGTTCCCGCTGTCGTCAGACGCATTGACATCAGCGTCTTCACCCTCTTCCTCTCCTGATCCGTCTTCAGGCTCCTCTATGTTCTGGTCATCCAACATCAATTCTTTTCAAATAATTTAATCAACCATTTCTTCGCTGACTTCTTCTGCGGTTTCCTCGTCCTCCTCTTCACCATCATCAGCCAAATCCTTTTCCACTACCAGGTTATCAATAATAAACTCCTGGCGTTCCGGGGTATTTTTACCCATGTAGAAAGACAGCATGTCACTGAGGGATGATTCCTTTCCGACGATTACTGGGTCTAACCGGATATCCTTGCCTATGAAGTGCTTAAATTCGTTAGGCGATATTTCTCCGAGCCCCTTGAATCTTGTAATTTCCGGATTGCCTTTTAACTTTCTAATGGCCTTTTGCTTCTCCTTATCTGAATAACAGTAGATGGTTTCCTTCTTGTTTCTTACCCTGAATAGTGGTGTTTGCAAAATGTACAGGTGTCCATTCTTCACCAGGTCAGAAAAAAACTGCAGGAAGAAAGTGATCAATAGCAGACGAATGTGCATGCCATCCACATCTGCATCCGTTGCCAATACAATATTATGATAGCGAAGCCCTTCCAGTCCGTCTTCAATATTGAGTGCTGATTGCAGCAAGTTGAACTCTTCGTTTTCGTAGACGATCTTTTTAGTGAGTCCGTAGGAATTTAGCGGCTTGCCCTTGAGGCTGAACACGGCCTGTGTTGCTACATCCCTCGACTTTGTAATGGAGCCGCTTGCAGAGTCACCTTCTGTTATGAAGATGGTAGAGTCAAGTCTCCTCTCCTGATCCGTATTGTAATGTACTTTACAATCCCGGAGTTTCTTGTTGTGCAAGCTGGCCTTCTTAGCCCTGTCTCGAGCGAGCTTTCGGATACCCGACATCTCCTTACGCTCTTTCTCTGATCTATTGATCTTAGCCTGAAGCGCCTCAGCAACCTCTGTATTTTTATGCAAGAAATTATCAAGCGCTGTTTTGAGAAAGTCACCCACAAATGCCCTCATTGACTTTCCACCGGGCTCTATTTCATTTGACCCCAGCTTGGTCTTTGTTTGTGATTCAAAAATGGGTTCAATGACCCTCACACTAATAGCGGCAACAACTGATGAACGGATATCTACAGCCTCATAGTCCTTGCCATAGAATTCCCGGATTGTCTTTACCACCGCCTCGCGAAACGCACCCTGGTGTGTACCGCCTTGCGTAGTATGCTGTCCGTTTACGAATGAATAGTACTCTTCACG
>DTRK01000238.1:1154-2257 GCA_012965955.1 Flavobacteriales bacterium | reverse complement strand
GGCGTATGCGCAGGGGAGGAGCACCGCCTGGTTACCGATAAAGAGGTGTACTACGACCTTTCCTGCGATGGCGAAACCGTGCATCAGTCGATCATGGCTTATGAGAAGGATGACTCTTTTGATGGCAGCAGAAGTCCATACGGGCCGGTTGATCCAGACGACAGGTATGCAGGATCAGCAGGTGAGAAAAGGAGGTATCTCGAGCGCATGATGGACGACAGATAGAGTAAAAAGCACCCCTTACAAGCTTGTAGGTTTATCTTTTCCGGCTTTCCGCAACGTAATATTGGGGTATGAATTAATTGTATAACCAATAACCAAAAACCAAAGACCATGATAAAAAATAAGAAAACCTATTACCAGCTCATACTGGACCGAAGCGGTTCCATGGGCAGCTGTGCAGAAGAGGCCGTTTCCGGGTTTAACGAGCAAGTGCAGCAGATCAAATCCCTGCAAGAGAAATACCCCGAGCAGGAATTCCTCGTATCACTGACAACCTTTAACGAGGCCATGAGCATGGATATCGACAGGAAAAAGGCTGGGGAGATAAAAGAGCTGTACGTACCCCATGGGCGGCATGGCTCAGGAAACAACAGAGAAGCCATTCCGTACATTCCTGATGGCATGACAGCACTTTACGATGCAATAGGGCACAGTGTAACCCACCTGGAGAAACAGATAGGCCAGGAGATCGAAAGGGACCAGGCCACTGCCGTGGTGGTCATCATTACCGACGGGTGGGAGAATTCCTCGCGGGAATACACCTATAGGGAGGTACAGCGACTCATCGGCAGGCTGGAAAATACGGAAAGCTGGACCTTCAGCTACCTGGGTGCTACGCCTGATTCAGTGGACATAGCGGTAAACCTGAACATCAAGGCACAGAACGCCATCTATTTTGACAAGCGTTACATCAAGAAGACCTATGAGGGCCTTAGTGACAACCTGGATAGTTATGCCAGCGAGAAGCAGGCCTACCGCAAGCCCAAGGACTTTTTGAAAAAGTAATTTATTGATACTAACGAGTTTGCTACCATAATTTTAACATAACATTGAAGCTATATTATATGACTAAAGATCAGAAAAACAGTAACAAAAGGCCC
>DTRK01000238.1:0-1135 GCA_012965955.1 Flavobacteriales bacterium | reverse complement strand
ATGTACCAGGATGTGGATTTCCTTACCAGTCTGCGCCCATACAGGAACTTTGAAAATCTGGGTTCCCTGGAAAAAGTCTGTGACTACATAAAGGAAGAATACGATAAGCTGGGATGGAGCAGTCTGGAACAAACATGGGAGGCAGATGGCAATGAGTACAAGAACATCATCGCCTCCTATAATAAGAAGAAAAGCAAGCGGTTGATCATCGGTGCACACTACGATGTGTGCGGTGATCAGCCGGGTGCTGATGACAATGCCAGCGCCGTTGCCGGCTTATTGGAAACAGCACGGCTTTTTGCCGCCAACAAGCCCGAGCTTGACTACCGGGTGGATTTTGTGTCTTATTGCCTGGAGGAGCCGCCCTTTTTTGCAACAGAACTTATGGGAAGCTATGTACATGCAGAATCCCTGTATGACCAGGGAATAGATGTAATTGGCATGGTATGTTATGAGATGATCGGCTACTACACTGCAATTCAACCCTATCCCGGCCCTTTGAAACTATTGGCACTTAAGTACCCCATACGCGGCAATTTCATCATGGTGGTGGGTGTTGAAGAGCACCGGGAATTCAATACGAAATTCCATAAACTGATGTCAAAAGGGTCTAAGATCAATGTACAAAAGATCGATACTCACTGGGTACGTGAATACGCTGAGCTGTCAGACCATAGAAGTTACTGGGCCTTTGGATACCCTGCACTGATGATCAATGACACTGCTCATATTCGCAACCCCAATTATCATTTACCGTCAGATACCATTGATACCCTGAACTTTGACAAGATGAAAGAGGTGATCAACTCAAGCTACAGGGCAGTGACCAATATTCAGTGATCAATGAATAGGGAGTGTTCCTGAAAAATGTAACTTTATGGGATGCCCGGCTATTGGATGCGGCTACAGGGGCAACAAGGTAAAACCACTGCGTTTTATTGATACGATCCCGCTAAAAATGAAAACCGAATGACCCGTCTGGCCATATCATTTCTGTTTGTGTGCATTGGTGTGGCAGGCGTGGTTCTTTGGTTCAATGCCCCAACTGACGTGGGATTCCCCGTAACAAAGGACCGTTACCCGTCTATATGGGCCGCCAAAGATTCGGTGGAAGTAGAGAGGGGGTACGGCCCTA
>DTRK01000237.1 GCA_012965955.1 Flavobacteriales bacterium | reverse complement strand
CGCACTCTCATGCACAGCCGTAATGCTATCTTGGGTATGAATGAATATGATCTCGTCTTCTTTCAACGTAATTGGCCTTCTTTCCGCCCAGTAGGTACTGTCTTTTTCATATGCGCCATCGAGCGTAATCCTCAGCTCGTTGTTGAAGAACTTCTTGTTGAAAACGGTATCCAGCTTGTAATCTGAATACATGATAATCGTATTTCCAAGAATCATTTCCTTACCCTCCCTGGCATTGTAAAAGAACTCCTCTCTGTGCAACAACCAGGAACTGTCCCCTTCCAACTCGTAATCCTGTAGCACCCTGAAAAACCTAAAGTGGTACAACTCGGATTTGTCAGGAGTGAGGTCAACGGCTTTAATGTTCCACAAATCTTCTACGATGTAGATATAACCCGCGAAGAGTGCCGCGTCCTTTCTCTTGGGTATTACCTCTATCTTATTGATCCATCTGCCGTCCTGTTCGAATAATTCCTCCAATCTGAATTTATAGCTCAAAAAGGCCATATTGCTCAATGGCGAGATAAAAGGTACGGGTCCGAGGCTCTCCAGGAACAAATTATTGTAATAGAAATTAAAATCAGCTTCAGAAAGTTCAGCCTTAAAGAGATTTCGATTCACAAAGTCAGATTCATAGCTCTCTCCATTTCCATTGTCAATCGATACCACAACCGTTGGGTTGTAGCTTTCACTCAAATCCTTGACCGCTGATTTAACTTCTTTCCAGGTGCTGGGTGCCTGGTAATATGCCATGCCGTAAGTTTCGATAAAGTTCATATTCTCCTTGGTCAGCTTATTGTTGATCGTATCTCTCGCTTTTCGGTTCAACGTATCATGGGTGAAGAACTCCCTCTGTAAGCTCGCCTTTATATAGGTGTTGCAGGCGAACGAATTTGCCGGCGTGCGGTACTTCTTTCTGCTGGCAATGGCATTCCTGATAATTGGGTAGGCTGGATCTTCTCTATCTGCGGATATATTGACTTCGGCCAGGGCTGTAACATTCTGTTTCAGCGTAATTCTAAGCTTTTTATTTCCTCCCGATATAGTACAGGGGACTTCCTTCTTCAGATAACCAATGGTCTGTATCACTAGTGAATAATCACCATCACTGAGTTCCAGGAAAAATTGGCCTTTGAGATTGGTTGCAACACCATGCGTCGTGTTTTTGATGAACACGCTAACGTAGGGAATAGGCTGATTCACCGTGTCCGTTACAACACCACTCAGCTGCCATGCAGCTGCGGCAAGGGGGCAGAGGACGACAACTAATGCACCTAAAATTTTGAAGGAGAATTTCATAATAACCAGAGTTGCAAAGATATAGAAAAGCGATACAATGCAATTAAATGCAGCGGCTTTAACATCTCTTGATGTTTGCAATGAGAGAACAGGTGTGCTTCTAAATGCATTAAGGAACCCCAACTGGGAAATTATGCCTTACGCAGTCTTCATCCTCCCCTAGGTACTTATTCCAAGGATTGACGGTGAAACCTATAGCTTCTCCCTGATGATTACTAGCTTATTAGGAATGAAAAAATTTAAGGGAGAAGGTGCGATTTATTGGCAATCCTCCCTATCTTTGCGGTCCCATTCAAATTTTTGTATTAGGGAGCAGAGTTACCTTACAATGTAATCTGAAGTCAATCAGCAGAACAAAATTGCATTTTTTACGTAATAGTTTCTTATCCAATTTTTCAGAGGTAAATACCCGGCCAGGGTTCCCAAAAACATGTTAATATAAAAAGAAGTTCAGTTTTTTGTCACAAATCGCTCTTTTTCGCGTCTTGTATAGACCAGAGGTTAATTAGAGTATTTTCATACGTAGGAAGAAGATGGCTAAAACGATTGATTTATTGAAGAAGAACCCGATTGCTATTATTGGCATGTCGTCCATGTTCGCCGACGCTGATAATATTGATAAATTTTGGGAGAATATACTGCTTGGTGTTGATAGCATTAGGGAGATTCCAGATACCAGGTGGAGTATTGACGATTACTACGATCCTGATCCCAATGCACCAGATAAGACTTACTGCAAGGTTGGAGGATTCATTCCAGATGTGGATTTTGATCCTATGGAATTTGGTTTACCGCCAAATATCTTAGAAGTTACGGACGCCTCACAATTGCTGGCTCTGATGGTTGCCAAGGACGCTCTCATTGATGCCGGCTATGCTCCAGGATCGGAAGATTTGACAGTTGATATAAAGGAAAAGACCGGAGTCATTTTAGGGGTAGGTGGAGGACAAAAGTTGATTACTCCGTTAACTGGCAGACTTCAGTACCCAATCTGGAGGAGAGCACTGGAGTCCATTGGGCTTGCCGAAGACAAGATTCAAGAGGCCATTGAGAAGATGAGTACAGCTTATATCCCTTGGAATGAAAATTCATTTCCAGGAATGTTGGGCAATGTTATATCTGGGCGGGTCGCTAACCGATTTGATTTTGGTGGAATTAACTGTGTGGTTGATGCCGCCTGTGCCGCTTCACTTAGCGCGATAAAAATGGCTGCTGGCGAATTGCTGGAAGGACGATGTGACATGATGATTACCGGAGGGGTGGATACTGATAATTCACCATTTATGTACATGAGTTTTTCCAAGACGCCGGCATTCTCACAGAAAGGCAGTATTCGTCCTTTTGATCATGAGTCAGACGGTATGTTGATCGGAGAAGGTGTGGGAATGATCGTTTGCAAGCGCCTTGATGATGCCTTGAGGGATGGTGATAGAATTTATGCTACGATCAACGGTTTGGGAAGTTCCAGTGATGGGCGATTCAAAAGTGTGTACGCTCCACGTCCTCAGGGACAGGCGTTGGCGATGAATCGGGCGTACATGGAGGCAGGCTTTGAAGCGTCTTCGGTAGGTTTAATTGAAGCACATGGTACGGGTACAGTTGCTGGAGACCTTGCTGAAGGCAAATCCATGAAGATGGTATTTAGCGATAACAACCCAGACTTAGGACATATTGCACTCGGTAGCGTGAAATCTCAAATCGGCCATACCAAAGCAGCAGCTGGAGTTGCTGGAATTGTAAAAGCAGCATTGGCGTTGCACCATAAGGTTTTACCCGGGACTATTAATGTCACCAGGCCAAAGCCAGATATGGATATTGAAACCACACCATTTTACCTAAATTCTGAAACGCGTCCTTGGTTTGCAAAGTCATCGAAAACACCAAGGCGAGCTGGGGTATCTGCCTTTGGCTTTGGAGGGGTGAATGTACATGTTGCCATGGAGGAGTTCAGTGATGAGCACACGGAGAATTATCGGGTTCACTCGCTCAATAAAATGATACTGGTTCATGCTATTAGCACCCATGACCTAAATACTGAGCTCAACAATAGGTTACAAAGTTTAAGGGGAGAGGGAGCAACAAAGGCCTTTGCAGCGCTAGCGAAATACTCTCAGGAGGAGACAATCCCTAAGATCAATCCGCGGGTTGGATTTGTCGCATCAAACACTGCTGACGCGATTAAGAAATTTGATATTGCAATTAAGATGATGGGTGAACGGATGGATGAAACCGCATGGGAGCATCCAATAGAAGGTATCTGGTATAGAGCTTCGGCTTTGAATAACCGAGACAAGGTTGTTGCTCTCTTTTCAGGTCAGGGATCACAGTATGTAAATATGGGTAATAGCCTGGCATGTGCCTATCCAACTATCCGAAGTTCGTTTCAAAAGGCAAACGATTTATGTGAAGTGCGGAAAGAAGCGCCTCTTACTGATAAAGTTTACCCAGTTCCGGCATTCAACGATGACGATCGAGAGAAGCAGGATGAAGAGTTGCGTCAGACACAATTCGCCCAGCCGTCTATTGGTGCACTTAGTGTCGGTATGTATAAACTATTCTCCCACGAGGGATTCAGACCCGATTTCTTCGCTGGTCACAGTTTCGGAGAGCTTACGGCACTTTGGGCAGCGGGTGCAATGGACGATGATGTTTATTATAAACTAGCGAAGAGCAGGGGAGATGCGATGGCCTTAAAAGGAGATGGTGATGCAGGCTCTATGCTGGCTGTACAAGGGGACTTAAAGGATATTGAAGCACAAATCTCGGCTTATGCGGATGTGCAGATTGCCAATATTAATTCTGGTAAGCAAATTATTTTAGGGGGAGCTACAGATAGCTTGAAGCAGCTTAAAGATAATCTGGAATATGAAGGATTAGCACCTAAGATGCTGCGGGTTTCTGCGGCGTTTCATACGCCGTTTGTTGCCCATGCACACCAGCCATTTGCGGATGACATAGCGAAGGCAAAGTTTCAGGGAATAAACAAGCCGGTGTATTCTAATACGACAGGTAAGCAGTACAATGTCAGGGCTCCTAAGATTAAAGAAACCTTGGCCAGGCATATGTTGAGTCCTGTCCTGTTCAAAGAGCAAGTTGAGAATATGTATGCTGATGGGGCAAGGGTGTTCATTGAATTTGGCCCAAAGAGTATACTCACCAACCTTGTTAAGGATATTTTGGGAGATCAGGAGTACATTACAGTTGCGTTGAATGCCAATCCCAAGAAGGATAGCGATAGGCAGCTCTGTGAAGCGGCGGTGCAGATGGCTGTGATGGGTATGGAGGTACAGGGATTTGATCGCTTTGCGAGTCCTTACCATGAGAAGGCAGAGAAAGGCAAGATGGCTGTAAGTATTAGTGGAAATAATTATGTATCGGAAGGTACACGTAAGAAGTATGAGGATTTAATTCACGAAGTTACCGAGACCGTCGACGTATTGGAGAAGCCAGTAGAGCAGGAAGCACCAATAAAGGAAGAGACCCCGGTAGATCCCGATAACTATCAGGACGGGGTCGGTGTGGATGATAGTGCTCCTGAAATGAAAGTAATCAATGATAAACAGGAAAGCGAAATGACGAAAACTGAATTGGAGATTTTGAAAAAGCTGCAGGAGAACCTGGAGCGACTGACCGATAAGCAGAGCAAGATTGAAGATATCCTTGTGCGAATTACGAGTGGAGCGCTTCTAGACAGCGGTACTCCACCTGTTGCTGAACCGGAGGCGGCCAAACTAGAGGCAGCATCGGTTCCAGCACCGGAACCTGTTGTAACGGCTTCACCTGCTCCGGTAACAGCGCAACCTGAAACAACTCCATCTGCTGCACCGGCATCAGTAGCAGGAGTTGATAGAGGGTCAATAGAAACGAGCCTGCTCGCTGTCATCGCTGAGAAAACAGGTTATCCTTCTGAGATGCTCGAGCTGAGCATGGACATGGAAGCTGATTTGGGAATTGATTCCATCAAACGAGTTGAGATATTCGGGGCTATGACAGCCGACAATCCATCGATCGAAGGTGTAAATCCGCAAGAACTGGCTGAACTGAGAACATTGGAACAAATTGTTGATTACATATCCGGGAAGGCGGGTGCCACAGAAAATCCAGAGGTATCGCAAACTCCGGTAGTTGAACCAGTTCCGGCTCCGGTTGCAGAAACCCCGGCTTCAACGCCTGCTCCGACAGAACAGCAAGCTCCAGCTGCAGAAGTCAGTCAGCCAGCACCGACGAGTGGTGGAATGGACAGATCGAAGGTAGAGACCAGTTTGCTAGCCGTGATTGCAGAGAAGACGGGTTATCCTTCCGAAATGCTTGAGCTTACTATGGACATGGAATCTGATTTGGGAATTGATTCCATCAAGCGAGTTGAGATATTCGGTGCTATGACAGCCGACAATCCAGCCATTGAAGGAGTAAACCCTCAGGAGCTGGCCGAGCTGAGAACATTGGAACAAATTGTTGACTATATCACTAATAAGGCGGGTGTAAGCTCTCCTGACGTGTCCTCTGACGTCAAGGAGGAAGCGCAAGCAAAGGAGGAAGCTCCTATAGCAACTGAAACTGTAGCTGAACAGCCAGTAACAAACGGTGTTGAAACGATTACTGAACCAGTGCCGGCTGCTGCTTCTACAACAGAATCTATAGACAGAGGCCAGATTGAAGCTTCATTATTGGAAGTGATCGCTGAGAAGACAGGCTACCCATCTGAAATGCTGGAGCTGAGCATGGATATGGAGGCGGATCTAGGCATTGACTCTATTAAGCGGGTGGAGATATTTGGAGCCATGACAGCTTCCAATCCTGCCATTGACGGTGTCAATCCTCAGGAATTAGCGGAGCTTAGAACATTGGATCAGATCGTTGATTACATAACTACTAAAGCAGGAGGGGTTGGAGGATCAGACGGTCAGTCAATCGCCGCCGAAACAGTCGAAAAAAAAAAGGCTGAACCGTCAATAGAGCCGCAGGCTGACGGTCAGATTGATACTGCGGCAAATGTTGTAAGTTCTTATCCGAACGTACGACGCTCTGATGTTATTCTGAAGTTTATTCCCAATCCAGATAGGCTTGAGATTGCCCACGAGAAAGGTGAAATTACACTGATCACCAACGAGGGTACTGGCCTAACTTCTACACTTTGCTCTTATCTGATAGAAAAGGGCCTTGATGTCGCTGTCCTCACCTTCCCGAATGAGGCGGTGCGCAATTCAGGGATGGCCTTGCCAGCCGGCGTGAAGGAGCATGTGCTGTCAGAGATCAGCGATGATGCAATTGGGAAACTTGTTAGCGGCCTCGGAGGCAAAGTGAGCCAGTTTATTCATTTGCACCCTCATTTCCGCTTCCCTATGGGTCAATTGGGTTTGCAGTTCGATAAAGAAAAGGACCTTACTAAAGCAACATACCTGCTAGCGAAGCATTTGAAACCTTCGCTTAATGAAATTGCTGAAAAGCACCGGACAGCATTCATGGTAGTTACTAGATTGGATGGTGCGATGGGTACGCAGAACCCTGGTACAGTTTCTGTGTTTGGAGGTGGATTGTTTGGCCTGACAAAGTCCCTCAACCAGGAGTGGGTAAAAGTATATTGCAGAGGTGTGGATCTTGATCCTGAGATTAAAGCCGAAATGGCCAGTGAAAAAATCTTGGCAGAATTGTATGATGCTGACCAATGTATAGTCGACACATGCTACAATGCGCAAGGGGAGCGACATACGCTACTCGCTGTACGTATGCCTGATGTAGACTCCACTAAGTTGAGCACCAAAGTGGAATCTGATGACGTGTTTTTGGTCAGTGGAGGAGGACGTGGCGTAACAGCCAGGTGTGTCTTGGAAATGGCGAGTGCTTATAAGTGTAAGTTCATTATAGTTGGGCGTTCAGAGTTGACAGAGGAGGAGCCAAAATGGGCTGAGAAAGTCGTAGAGACGGATGAATTGAAACGTAAAGCGATGGAACAGCTAAAGGCACAGGGAGAGAAGCCTCTGCCAAAAGCGGTGATGGCTATGGTTGGAGCAGTACAGGCAGATAGAGAGATTAAGGAGACGCTTACAGAAATTCGAAAGAATGGAGGGGAGGCTTACTATGTGCCTGCGGATGTGACAGATGCGGAGTCGCTTAAATCAGGGATCACTGAGGGAGTCAGGCAGATGGGAACCATCACTGGCATCGTTCATGGAGCGGGTAGATTGGCTGACAAACTCATTGAAAATAAGACGGAGGCCGACTTTGATGCTGTTTACGATGTGAAGATCAAAGGCTTGCTGGCAATTATTGGGGCTATTGATATTGCAACAATAAAAAGGGTAGTGCTGTTCTCTTCTGTTGCTGGATTTTACGGCAATACAGGCCAGACAGATTACGCGATCGCCAACGAGATACTCAATCGTGCAGCTCATTTGTTCAAGAAAAATCATCCGGATATTCATACGGTTTCGATCAACTGGGGAGCATGGGACAGCGGAATGGTAAGTCCCGAATTGAAGAAGATATTTGATGATTATCAGGTGTCCTTAGTACCAACTGACGAAGGGCCTAAAGCGATGGTTGACCAGTTGTCGGAGCATTATGCATCACAAGCACAGGTTATTCTGGGGTCTACGCTTCCAATGGCAAAGACACATACCGATGGCCCACTTACGACCCATCGTATCCACCGAACTTTATTGGAAAGTGCCAATCCTTTTTTGAAGCACCATGTTATTCAGGGGAATGCCGTATTGCCTATCATCAATGCTTCTACATGGATGGCCCAAACAGCAGCAGATCTATATCCGGGGTTCCATTTGTTCAAAGCAGAAAAAGTCAAGCTGTTTAAGGGAATTGTCTTTGACGGGAACCAGGCAGACGATTATCTGGTGACCTTAAAAGAATTGAAGAAGAACGAAGAGAATGTGAGTGTTGAAGTGACTATATCAAGTGAAAATGGGGCGACACTTCCTACCAATCATTACCAGGCGGTGATCAGCCTTGCCAGTGGCAGGCCTGAAGCACCCATAATGCCATTGCCTGATCTAAGCAAGATTGAGGTTGTTCAAGATGATGCGTCCGGTATATATACGGACGGCACACTATTTCACGGTACAGACTTTCAAGGTGTGA
>DTRK01000236.1 GCA_012965955.1 Flavobacteriales bacterium | reverse complement strand
CCCGAGGATGATAGGTTGGCAATTGGAACAGAAGAACAGCGAAGATATAAGCAGAAAGAACATCTAATGTACCAGGTTGCAGCCAGGCATGGTGCAAGAGGGGACCTCCAGGTATTTGTAACCGTACTTATACCGCACCACAAAACGCTCTTTCCTGAGGAGCTGGTTAAGGGAATTACACTGGTTAAACCAGACAAGTATCCAAGAGCTGTTGGTGTCAGCATTAAGACCGCTGGAAAAGAGTATCTCATCGGAACGAAGCTGGATATCGGTGGAGATATGATTAGAGATTGGAGACGGCCGAAGTATACCTGGGAAAGTGGAAAGATTACCTACGGGGACTATGAAACGGATGGAGCCAATTTATTCGTGGTTGATGGCGGAAAGAAGATCCACTATGCTGTGGTAGGAGCTACGAAGATCAAACGCGAGGGAAAGATTTTATACGAGCAAAAAGGCCGGAACTATAAGTTTAATACCACCGGTGCACCGGACGAAATTGGATTTGGCAAGTTCAGGTATTGGGAAGCCGAGATCTCCAAGTAAATCTCAGGATCTCGGACCGTTAAACACGTTCAGGTTGCTACAGTCCATCTCTTCACTGGCACGGGCCCAGGACACATTGAATTCTCCGGGCAAGCACTCCTGCTCGTATGCCTCGTGTATAACAGCATCAATACGGTTAATAACAACTTGTTCACCGTAATCAGTCTGCTGAATCGAATACTCAGATTCTGGAACGTCCTCAATATGAGCTGCCACATGCATGGCATTGATACAGTGGGTCAATGCGTAGGCGATATTGAGATCGCAAACCAGTACCCCTGCTCCCTCTAAATGATCGATCACTGTGTCAAACATCATAACACGAGAGCGGTTGACTCTCTCTGTATCCGCCCCCGACCAGGTTATCATGCCTTCGCTTCCTTTAATTTCGATCCTGGGATCTTCGTTGCCGGCACAAGCGTGTGTTACATAATACTGTAGTGATATGTCTGTCGAAGTCTTCACTTTTACAAACGCTGTGTCACAACTCTCAATGGGCATTGCCCGGTAAAGCTCTGCTTGGATGCTCGAGAGTTTGGCCGATTCCTTAAAACTAGATCCTCCCAGAAAACACAACAAATTTATATAGTGGGCGAAGGCATTGTTGGCTGGTGAATCAAGGACCCATTCTCCCTCAACGTTCAATTTTCCCGTCCATGAATTGCGTGAAAAATAGTCAGATCCCCGTTTCCAAAGTCCCGACATTTTGATGGTCTGCACCTTCCCAAGCTCTCCACTCAAAAGCCGGCGTTTTAGGTATTGGATATCCTCATCGTAAATATTTTGGAATCCAACCATCACCTTCTTGTCTGCTTTCTGAGCCAGCTTCCTCATGGCATCTATATCCTGAACGGTAACAGCGGCAGGCTTTTCCACCAATACATGACACCCATGCTCCAGGGCCTGCATTGTTAAGGCGGCGTGCGAGCTCAATCCAGTAGGAATGCAGCAAAGATCAATGTCCCTTCCAAGAGCGTCGTACATGTCTTCAGGGGTTAAAAACACCTTCCCTCCTACCCCCTCAACTTGCTCAACTTGAGATTGTACATGTTCCTTGGCCTGGCTGTCGGCAGTCAGGCTGCGAACCACAGCACCCAGCAGCTGTACTTTCCCCTCTTTCGACAGACGTAAGAGCTGGCTGAGATAGAACTCTCCATATCCGGAAACTCCAATTAATACAACTCTTATCATTTCTCTCTTGTGTAAACCGTCAAACCCTTAAGATCTGAGGATGATTTTGCAAATAAAAAGCTTGCCAGATAGCCAACCAGTATGCATGTCCCAACTGCTACTGAACTGTATAGCATGAAGTGAATATCCGTATAACTTTTTACAAAGATGGTCACGATAATGCTGGCAGCGGCACCGATCAGGGCCCCTTTCGAGTTGGCAGATTTTGTGAACATGCCCAGTAAGAACACGCCTCCAAACCCACCTCCGATCAGCGCAATGATCTCCATCCACAAATCAAACATGGACTTGATCTCAAAGGTAGCCATCATCAGGGCTATGGCCGTTCCGAAGACACCCACAACACCTGTGAGCAACTTTGCCAACCTTACGTGTTTTCCTTCATCATCTTCTCTCTTTCTATAAAAATCAGTGAGGATTACTGTTGAGACGCTGTGCATACTGCTATCCAAAGTCGACATACAGGCGGCGAACAGTGCTGCGATCAGGAGGCCTGTTAATCCGATCGGCAATACCTCCACAATATACAGCGGAAAAACCTGGATATTGTCCATCATCGGATTGAGAATGTCGGGATGGGAATGGAAATAGGAGAAGAGCGAGCTTCCCAATAAGTGGAAAAGAATGGTACCAGGCACGACAATAAGTCCCAAGAGTATATATGACTTCCGTGCCTCCTTTACACCTGGAGTTGACAATACCCGCTGCACCATCACCTGGTCAGAGGGAAAAGTGGCCTGGGCGGAGAGTTGGTTAAGCATGAAAACCCATATTACAGGCAGCGTCCAGTCCCAACCCCAATGCAGGGCATCAAATTTTGAATGGGCCATGTTAATATCAACAAATCCGGAAAAACCTCCTTCCGTGTCGGCGATCATGAAAACAAACGCCAATACTGCCCCTCCGAACAATACCGATACTTGTAATACATCGGTCCAAATTACCGCAGCAATTCCGCCAGTCACCGTGTAGAGCGTCGCCAAGAAACCCATAATGGCGATCGCATAATACACATTGATGCCGGTAACTGCGGTGAGGGCGAATGCAGGAAGTAATAAAACTACACTCATTCTTCCGCCTAGTTGGAAAGCTACTGAAAGCGCTGCTCCGAAAAGGCGTACTGACCGATTGAAACGCTGGTCCAAATACTCGTATGTTGAAGTGATGTTAATGCCACGTAAAAGCGGAACAATCAAGAAGGCGGCCAGCACCATGAATAACGGGCCGAAGAGTGTTCCAAGCCCATAAACCTGGTTTGTTACAAATGTCTTGGTAGGGATAGCCAGAAAACTGATCGCGCTTGTACCTGTAGCGTATAGGCTAATGCCAGCTGCCCAATACGGAATTTTCCGGCCTGCCAGGAAGAATCCTGAGCTCGTTTTAGAACTTTGGGCAAACTTCCTACCTATTAAGATAAGCGCAATTAAGTAGCATGCTATGAGGGCATAATCAAGCCAGTGAAGCTGAGCCGATTGCATTGTGAATTTGAATTCCTTGATCATGGATGGGCTAGAACCATCAGCCTCCATCTTTGGCAAGAGCAGGATACGCTCCCCACATAGGGCTATTCTGGACGTTATGAGGAGGTCTTGCACCTCTCCCAATGGACTCCAGGTATCTGTAATAGTATGATAGGACCAAATTTGCTTCTGACCATAACACATCAAATTCGACTGTCCTATCGGAAGCACCGCTGATATTCCCAAGGATTCAGGAGTTCGCTGGAGTTCCGTCCAACCACGGTCCTTAAAACCGTCTATTGGTACAGGGCGATAGCACCAGGATCTCCTCATTTCATAAAGCGCCGGCCCCTGGTCGTCAGCAAGCATTACTTGATTTCCACCGAATACGTAGACTGCGCCGTTTTGTGACCTCACGGCCGACCCTATTCGAGCTGAGCCCGGTAGCGGATCCAATACCTGCCATTGCGGATCAGTTTGAGATACATCGAGAGACCAGAAGGTGTTCACCAGCATCTCGGCGCCATTAAAACTGATGCCACCCAGAACATAAATCACGCTGCCTACAACCGCTACCCTTGATCCTGCACGTGGCGATGGAAGTTCCTTCAAAGGCACTTCTTCGAGCTCCCCATCTTTCCAGGTGAGTTTTGACACTCGCCTTGAGACATCTTTTCCAGCATATCCTCCTATCAGGTAAATACGTTGATTCACTTCCGCCATTGCAGTTAAGCGTACTGGATGATCCAGATTAAATGAACTCCACAATTCATCCTCCGCCTGCACATAACAACTATCCGATACCTCCCCATCAAAATCCCGCCCTCCTAGCAAGAACAATCTTCCTCCTATACTACCCAGGTTATGTGCCAACACTCCAGGTGGCATGGGTGTGACATCTACAACAACGACCGTTTCAAACCTGGACGAATCCTCAAGCGATTCAGCGGCAGCGTGCAGCTCATGAAACAGCAGTATCGTTAAACCCAGATAGGTTAAAATACACTTCATAAAGTCACTTCCTTATTGAGATTTGCGGCCTCCTCGGTTTGAATGCAGAGTTTAGCCGAGCCAAATACATCCTCTGCAGGATTGCGGCAAGCTTCCCCGGTGGTAACCTGCCTGATAAAGTCAGCATAGATGGGCACTTCTTGTGAGAGCATCAATTCTATCTCCCCGTCATCGGTAATGAGAGAGGCCTTGTCATTAATAACTTCCACCACCCCTTTTTCCCCCGCCACTCTAAGCCTGTCGTCACCGTGGGTTGGTGCTGATTCCGGACGAAGGTAGTCTAGGTTAATGCTGGCATTTCCACCGTTATTCAACCTATAGCAGCATAAAGCGGAAGCTTCCACCTCACCAAATCCATGATTGCCCTCAAGGCTTGTTTCAGCCGTAACAGCAGCTATCTCTCCACCAGTTATCAAGTACAAAAGATCGATCGCATGTGCCCCGACCCAGGGAATTATCCCCCCGAATTTCGCTCTTGAATGCGTCCATGGAGGTTTGACACCCATCTTGTATGATTTCTGAGCCGTAATCAAGAGTGGTACCCCTATTTTCCCATCCTCAATAGCTTGTATTGCCGCATGGAATGCCGGTTGGTAGCGGTAGTACATCATAGCGGCAATCTGGGCTTCGCCCTCCTTGGCAAGTCGTTCAATCGCTGCTAATTCCTCCAGGTTAAAGCAGATTGGTTTCTCCACAAAACAGTGTATGCCCCGCTCCATACATGCAATGGTGATGGGTCCATTGAGATAATAATGAGGATTAATGACAACAACATCAGGTCTCTCTTTGTCTAACATTTCGAGATAATCATCATAGTATTTCGTTCCCGCAGCTTCGAAATGTTCCTGATATGCCGATTTCACATCTTCGTCGGGTGAACCTGGAGCAAAGCCTACAAATCGGTCTATCTCCAGATAGGCCATGGCTTGCAAGGCATACTCAAAATGTCCGGAAGCCCCTATGATTGCGTGTTTCATAATAGATCAGATATCTTATTCCACAAAGGAGATTGACTAATTTAAGAAAATGCAAAATAGGTTTAAGATTCTTATTTGAATCTATTTTTTATAATTTGGTTATCCGTTGTTAAAGAAATGAAAGGTCTCAAAAATAGAGTTGTGGTTATCACTGGTGGTCTCGGCGACCTGGGTTATGCGAGTGCGAAGCGCCTAATAGAGGAAGATTGTAAGGTAGCGCTCTTTGATGTAAAGCCAGATGCTGATGGCAAAGCTGAAAAGCTTGGAGCTCAATTTTGGAGGGTAGATATCAGCGAGGAGAATGAAGTGAGCAATGCCTGTGCTGAAGTTGAGCAAGAGCTCGGTACCGTCTCAGTATTGGTTAATTGCGCGGCTGCTTTCGTTTTGAAGAGTATTGAAGCCACTCCTGAAGATTGGGACGAAATTACGGATGTTAATCTGAAAGGCACCTCCCTGATGACCAAGCATATCGTTCCCCAAATGAAGAAGATAGGCGGCGGGAGCATTGTCAACTTTTCATCGATAAGCGGTTTTGTAGGCCAGGCGAACTTCGCAACATACAACGCGACCAAATTTGCAATCCGTGGGTTGACCAAGTGCTGGGCACAGGATCTCGCTGAATTCGGAATACGCGTAAATACGGTTTGTCCGGGATACATTTATACATCTGCCTTTGTCAATTCCTGTAAGGATCTGGGACTGGATATCGATGAGGAAGACAAACGAGCCTCCGCTCTGCACCTGTTAGGCAGACAGGGACGTCCGGAAGAAGTTGCCTCAACAGTGGCGTTTTTAGCCAGCGATGAGTCTTCCTTTATGACAGGTAGTGATTTGGTCGTAGATGGTGGATATCTTGCTAAATAATGTCAAATTTGAGATTTAAGCAAGACCATAAGAACTCATTCACAAAAACTGAATTAGTATGAAATTAATAGACCTCTCTCACCCCATGGAACACGGGCAGCAGACCTTCCCGATGGATCCAAAGCTGAGCATCGTGCCTCATGGTAACACGACTACGCTCAAGTACAATATCACTCAGATTGTGATGAGCTCCCACCAGGGAACACACCTGGATGCCATGTACCACTTCATAGACGATGGCAAGACCCTGGACCAGATGCCTCTGGACTGGTTTTATGGGCTGACACATCTGTTGAGGATTCCCAAAAATGCAAAAGATGAAATTAGAGAGGATGATTTCAAACCCTATGAGCACCTGCTCACTGAAGGCGCCAAGATCATTTATGAAACCGGATGGCACAAAAATTTCGGTGCTGATAACTTCTTTACAGAGTTCCCTACGCTAACGCTGGATACAAGTAAATACCTGGCATCTAAGAAGATCAGGATGTTGGGCATGGATACGCCCACACCGAGTTACGACTGGTATGAAGTGCATCACGTACTCCTGGGAGAAGAAATTGTGATAGTTGAGGCCCTTGCTAATCTGGATCAGGCACCGGACGAATTTACATTTATGGGCTTCCCCCTCAACTTCAAGGGACGCGATGGGTCACCAATTCGAGCTGTGGCAATGGTCGAGTAGCCCGTGGAATAATGAGAGCACTACTATACCCGGAATTCAACACACTTGAAATTGCCGATCAACCCGTCCCGGTTATTGGCAATGATGAAGTCTTACTCAAAGTAGCTGCGTGTGGAATATGCGGGAGTGAATTAGAGACTTTCAGGAACCAAAGTATTAGAAGAACTCCTCCCTTGATCATGGGACATGAGTTTTGCGGCACAATCGAACAAGTCGGTGCAGGGGTAGATGGATTTGCGAAAGGCCAGCAGGTCGTGAGTAATGCCCTGGTGCCCTGTAATAGTTGTGCCAGATGCGAGAGGGGAGACACACACCTCTGCAACGATAGGCAGATCTTCGGCATGCATCGTGGAGGCGCCTTCGCAGAATTCGTAAATGTCCCTGCAACATGCCTGACCGAATGGCCCGGGAACTTACCAGGCGCCGCTGCTTGTTTGGCAGAGCCCCTGGCGAATGGAATCCATATTGTAAACCTCACGGAGCATCTTGACCTGAAGCACCTTCTTATCATCGGGGCCGGTCCGATCGGCTTGATGACACTTCAGGCTTTCAAAGCGAAGAAGCCTGTGAATATCACGGTTTCCGAGATCAACGAAGCTAGATTAGAGGTGGCTTCTAAACTGGGAGCTGATAAAGTGATTCACACCGGTGAGACAGACTTGCTAACGGCGATCTTAGACATGACTGGCGGTGAAGGGGTAGATCTCGTTGTGGATGCTGCGGGTAATGCAATCACCAATAAACTGGCCATTGAGGCACTGAGGCCCGGAGGAACTGCAGTATTTATTGGATTGCTGGAAGACAACAATGCGGTTAACAGTTACGATCTCATCCTCACGGAGAAGAAGATCATTGGAACGTATGCTGCGAAAATGGAAGAGCTCACGGAGGCACTGGAGCTTATGAAGACGGGCAAAGTCGAGGTTGGATCCTGGGTTCACACCTTCGCGTTGGATCAGGGAGTTGAAGGATTCAACTTGATGTTGGAAGGAAAGGGCGAACATATAAAAGGTGTACTTTGTCCTTGATTTACGCATGAAAGTAATAATAACAGATCATCAATTTGAGCATGCCAACCGGGAGCGGGGAATCGTTGAAGGTGCTGGATTTGAAATGCTCGAAGCTCAGTGCAAAACCGAAGAAGACCTGATTGCCAAGGTCTCTGATGCGGATGCACTCATCGTGCAATGGGCTCCCATAACAGCAAACGTTATTGCTGCACTTTCCAATTGTAAGGCCATTGTGAGATATGGTATTGGGGTAGATAATGTAGATCTCGATGCTGCCAGGGAGAAAGGCATTCCCGTTTACAATATTCCCGACTACTGTATCGACGAGGTCGCGGACCATGCAATGGCCCTGGCACTAGCGGGTGCCCGTCAATTGAAGCAAACTGAGGAGCGCTTTAAAGCTGGAACCTGGAAAATCGTCCCTCCCAACCTGATGAATGCATTCCGAACAATGGTATTTGCAACTGCTGGCTACGGCAGGATAGCCAGAGAGGTGCTGAAAAGAGCTGCCGGTTTCAAGTTTCACCTGGCGGCATACGATCCCTATGTAGGCGAAGAAGAGATGAAAGAGAATGGGGTTGAGAAGCTCAGCATTGACGAATTATTTGACAGGGCTGACATCCTATCTCTCAACCTGCCATTGACAGGTGAGACAAACCATTTCGTCAATGCTGAC
>DTRK01000235.1 GCA_012965955.1 Flavobacteriales bacterium | reverse complement strand
TCCTGAAAGATCGACTTGCTGTCGTACAAGAGCCTGCCGATCAGCGTACTTTTGCCATCATCAACACTGCCTGCAGTCGTAAACCGCAGCAGTTCCATTTCCAGGTATCCTTCAGAGTTATTGACCATCGAATTAAAAGTATCCTTCTTTTTTGCGATCTTCCAAAGCAGCTTCCGTTCTCTTGTCATCCGCCCTGGCTCCTCGCTCGGTTTCTCTCGCTGCAGCAACTTCTTCAATAACTTCTGCTACTGATGATGCCGATGACTCAACGGCTCCTGTACAGGTCATGTCGCCAATGGTCCTGAATCGCACGGTCATTTCCTCAGAAGTTTCGCCTTCCTTCTTGTTCAAGTAATCAGAGTCCGCCAGTAGCATTCCGTTTCTCTTTATGATGTTTCGTTTGTGGGAGAAATAGATTCGAGGGATTTCAATATTCTCAAGCAAAATATACTGCCATATGTCCATTTCGGTCCAGTTGCTAATCGGGAATATTCTGAAATGCTCACCCATGGTCTTTCGTCCATTGAAGAGGTTCCAAAGTTCAGGACGTTGGTTTTTTGGGTCCCATTGCCCGAACTCATCCCTATGTGAGAAGAAACGCTCCTTGGCTCTCGCCTTTTCCTCATCTCTTCTTGCGCCTCCCAGGCAGGCATCGAGCTGCAGCTCTTCAATAGCATCCAGCAGAGTTACCGTTTGCAACATGTTACGACTGGCATTTGTGCCCTTTTCTTCAGTTGCCCTTCCCTGGTCTATGGAATCCTGTACCTTCTTTACAATCAAATTTGCCTCGTACTCCTTGGTAAGTTTATCCCGAAAATCCAGCGTCTCCGGAAAATTGTGACCAGTGTCAATATGAACTAAAGGAAAGGGAATGTGAGCCGGATAGAATGCTTTTCTTGCTAAATGTGCGATACAAATTGAGTCCTTCCCGCCTGAAAACAGTAAACCTGGCTTTTCGAACTGGGCAGCTACCTCGCGAATCACGTAGATAGATTCAGCCTCCAGCTCTCGTAAGTGATTTAAATTATACAAGGAAACCATTGTACCCTAAATTTTCAGAGCCTGCTGCTCAGTCAAGCGGGTGCAAAGATACAACAACCAATCTGATTATGTAAAGGTCAGAAGTAATAATAATTACACCTTGACAAGCGGCTGAACGTAGTTGAATAATGACCTCGCGCTTTCATCAATTGTAACACCGTATGCATTGATTTCAAAGTCGGCATTTGTTGGAGCTTCAAACGGCGCATTCACCCCCGTAAAATCTTGAATTTCGCCCTTTCTCGCCTTTGCATAAAGCCCTTTGACATCTCGCTCTTCACAAATTTCTATTGGCGTGTTTACATATATCTCAATAAAATCAGCTGATCCTATGATTGATTTTGCCTGTTCACGAATTGCGATGGTGGGACTTACAAAACAATTGATCGCGATAATGCCGCAGTCCACGAACAATTTTGAGATTTCTGAGATCCTCCTGATGTTCTCCATTCTGTCCTCATCAGAAAACCCCAGGTTATTATTAATTCCAGCTCTTATATTATCTCCATCCAATATCTGGGTGAGGTACCCTTCTTGATGCATCATTTTCTCCAACCCCTGTGCAAGCGTAGTTTTACCCGAGCCTGATAGCCCTGTCATCCACAGTACTTTTGCCCGCTGATTGAGCAGCTTCTCCTTTTCTGACCTTTGAAGTATTCCCTGAAAGTCAGGGTGGATATTGTCACTTGTCGTCATAACGCAAAGATAGTGATTAATGGCCCTAAGAACCTGTATCCCCTAGTGTATATTGCCCCGATGTAACCAAAAGGGGCATTTTTCGTATCTTTGATTTCTTTTTTACAGATATGAGCGCCACTCTTACACTGGATATTCCAGATTTTCGCAATTCCCCTCGAGTTGACGAGGTGGGTATAGAAGAACGTGTCTCCCGGTTCACCAAACGAAGCATAAAAACAGAGGCGAAAAACACTGGGCTCCGTCTAATTCTCAGTATGATTGACCTAACCACCCTGGAAGGGAAGGACACTGAGGGAAAAGTCAGACAACTTTGCTATAAGGCCAGGCATCTTCACGACAGCATGGAGGGGATACCTAAAGTAGCGGCGGTTTGTGTTTATCCTTCTCTTGTACGTATTGCAAAGAAAGAGCTTGAGGGCTCAGGAATCAATGTTGCCGCGGTAGCAACAGCTTTTCCAAGCGGTCAGGCACCAAAGGCAGTAAAACTTGCTGACACCAAATTCGCAGTTAAAGAAGGTGCTGATGAGGTGGATATGGTCATCTCAAGAGGGAAATTTCTCGAGGGAGACTATAAGTTCGTTTTCAACGAAATCGGAGCGGTTAAAGAGGCATGTGGAGAGGCTCACCTGAAAGTTATCCTGGAAACGGGGGAGTTGTCCACTCTTGACAATATCAGAAGAGCAAGTGATATTGCACTATACGCCGGAGCAGATTTTATCAAGACATCAACTGGAAAAATATCTCCAGCAGCCACAATGCAAGTAACACTGGTAATGCTTGAGGCTATTCGCGACTATTACTACGCGACCGGCAAAATGGTTGGGATGAAGCCTGCAGGGGGTATTGCCAAGTCTAAGTTGGCGCTGCACTACCTGGTTATGCTGAAAGAAACGTTGGGCAATGCTTGGATGACGTCAAAATGGTTTAGGTTTGGAGCAAGTAGTCTTGCAAATGATGTGTTGATGCAACTGGCAAAACAGGAATACGGCAATTATCAATCGATGGATTATTTTTCCCTGGATTAAACGAACATGGCAAAACAACTGGTAAAGAAGAAAAAGAAATCAGCGGGTAATGGCGCTGCCATTGATTCGGCACTGGACTTCAACTCGGGATGGAGTTATTCCCCTGCGCCGGAGAGTACTGATCATATTGAGATCAAGGACAAGTATGGTCTTTTCATCAATGGCAAATTTGTAAGGCCTTCTAAGGGAAAGTATTTCGCCACCATCAATCCAGCCAATGAAAAAAAGCTGGCAATGGTTGCTGAGGCTTCTGAAGAGGATGTGGACAAGGCGGTAAAGGCAGCTCGTAAAGCTTACAATAACGTTTGGTCCAGGATGCCGGCGAAGGAGCGGGGGAAATATATTTACCGCATCGCTCGAATCATGCAAGAACGGGCAAGGGAGTTTGCCGTTATCGAAACGCTAGACGGGGGAAAGACGATAAGGGAAGCAAGAGATGTGGACGTGCCTCTGGCAGCAGCTCATTTCTTCTATTATGCGGGCTGGGCGGACAAGCTTGAATATGCTTTTCCTGGCAAGTCGCCTCAGGCTTTGGGTGTAGCTGGCCAAATTATACCATGGAACTTTCCGCTGTTGATGATGGCATGGAAAATTGCTCCGGCGCTGGCTTGTGGCAATACCGTTGTTATCAAGTCGGCGGAGACTACTCCGCTTACTTCATTGAAATTGGCAGAAGTAATTCAAGAAGCGGGTTTGCCTGATGGGGTTGTGAACATTATCACGGGCGCTGGAGCCACGGGTGCAGCAATCGTGAATCATCCCGACATAAATAAAATCGCTTTTACTGGCAGCACTGCTGTTGGAAAAATCATTCAGTCTGCGATTGCAGGAACAGACAAAAAGGTAACTCTGGAATTAGGCGGAAAGGCGGCGAATATTATATTGGATGACGCGCCAATTGATCAGGCGGTTGAGGGGATCATCAATGGAATTTATTTCAACCAGGGCCATGTTTGCTGTGCTGGATCGCGGCTGTTTGTTCAGGAGGATGTTGCGGATATAGTAGTACGAAAGCTTAAGGATAGGATGGAGTCGTTGATTGTTGGTGATCCAATGGACAAGAACACAGATATTGGAGCCATTAACTCAAAGGAGCAGCTCAACACAATCAACAAGTACATCAAAATTGGCAAATCAGAAGGGGCTTCGTTTTATCAAAGCTCATGTGAGCTTCCATCTGGAAAAGGTTTCTGGTGCAGGCCAACACTATTCTTAAATGTTTCTCAATCTCACCGCATTGCTCAGGAAGAAATTTTCGGGCCCGTACTGGCGGTACAAACGTTTAGAACGGTAGAGGAGGTACTGGAAAAAGCGAACAACACACCGTATGGATTGTCAGCTGGTGTATGGAGCGACAAAGGTGCCAAGATTTTCAATATGACCAATAAGCTCAGGGCAGGAGTCATCTGGGCCAATACGTATAATAAATTTGATCCGTCATCGCCATTTGGTGGTTACAAGGAGAGTGGATTTGGAAGAGAAGGCGGATTACACGGATTGTCAGCGTACTTAAAAATTTAAAGTTTATATCAAGAATGCCTAAAGCCAAATCAAATACGACAAAGTCCAGGCTCAATATCCAAAAAACCTACAAGATTTATATTGGGGGGAAATTCCCAAGAACTGAATCAGGGCGATACTATAAACTAAAGTCAGCCGACGGCGATCTTTTGGGCAACATATGCCTTTCTTCGAGGAAGGATTTCCGCAATGCTGTGGGTGCAGCACGCGGTGCTTTTAAGGGTTGGTCTGGAAAATCTGCATTTAACAGATCTCAAATTCTATACAGATTGGGAGAGATGCTGGAAGGCCGAAGCGCTCAGTTTAAAGAAGAGCTGGTCATTCAGGGTGCAACACCAAAACAGGCTCAGGCAGAGGTTGCTTCCTCAATAGATCGATTGATCTACTATGCTGGCTGGGCAGATAAATACCAGCAAGTCTTTTCCTCTGTTAATCCGGTGGCTTCTTCACATTTTAATTTTACAATCCTTGAACCGACGGGTGTCGTGGCCATCCTTGCTCCCGAGAAAAGCTCATTGCTTGGACTGGTATCAGTCATCGCAGTGACGATTGCAGGAGGGAATACCTGTGTTGTGCTGGCAGCTGAGTCTGCTCCGTTATCTGCGGTAACATTTTCAGAGGTGATACATTCTTCTGATGTGCCTGGGGGTGTGGTGAACATACTTACCGGTCGAAGAAAGGAGCTATTAAGCCAGTTTACCATGCACATGGATGTCAATGCCATTGTATATTCCGACAACGATACCGAAACGATTAGTAAAATTAAAAGAGATTCCACCTCAAACGTAAAGCGGGCAATTATTTACAAGGGGATGGATTGGTCGAGTGCAGCGGCAGAATCACCATATTTCATATCTGATGTTCAGGAAACTAAAACAACCTGGCATCCAATTGGTAAATGACAAGATTCTTTTATGATGCGTCGTTTAGAAATTAGGCTATTCTACCCATGTCTGCTGAAATAATTATCGTCTTATTAGTAATCCTGTTCCTCTTGGTATCACTTTACCGGGAATGGCTGTGGCCGCCAGTGATCTTTTTTATCTCCGTTGTCGTCCTCACATTATCTGGGATCATCACCCCCCAGGAAGCCTTGGGTGGATTTGCTAATGACCAGGTAGCAGTGATAGTGATACTGCTCATTTTGAGTGAGATAATCAGGCACTCATCCCTGGTGGATAAAATGTTCGATGCTATATTTAGCGGAGCCAACTCAGTTAACAGCTTTTTATGGCGGATGATGGGTTACGTTTCTATTAGCTCCGCGTTTTTTAACAACACACCACTTGTAGCCATGATGATGCCTTATGTGCATAGCTGGTCAAACAAGAATGGTATCTCTCCTTCACGCTTATTGATTCCCTTATCGTATGCTGCAATACTCGGTGGGTGTATGACCCTGGTTGGGACATCAACCAACCTTATTGTAAATGGAATGGCGATTGAAGCCGGGCTGGAAGGGTTGAACATTTTTGATTTTATATATGTTGGCGCTCCTATGCTATTTGTGGGCTTTTTGTATCTGCTCTTTTTTGGTAAGAAATTGCTACCCGACACCAAAGACATGGTGGAGGATTTTGTGCAGAGCTCTCGGGAATATCTGATCGAAGCAAAAGTTAACTCAGATTCTCCTCTCATCAATAAGAGTATCATGGAGGCAAAGTTGCGCCACCTGAAAGGGCTTTTTCTCGTTGAGATTGTACGGGGAGATAAACTCATTACGCCCGTTTCTCCGCATGAAGTGTTACAGGCAGGTGACGGCTTGATATTTACTGGTGTTACCAGTGCCATCAGTGATCTGGAAAAGCCCGCTATGGGACTGTCACTGCCTAAGCCCACTGAAGCTAAAGATACTGGAATGAATATTATTGAATTGGTCATTTCACATAACTCGCGCTTGATAGGCAGTAAGATTCAGGATTCAGACTTTAGGGGGAAGTACGACGGTTCTATTTTAGCAGTTCATAGAAACCGTGAGAATTTGTCCGGCAAAATAGGTGAAATTGAAATTCGTGCCGGGGACGTTCTCCTGGCATTGATTGGGCCAGACTTTTATAAGCGGGTAGCTGAAGTTCAGGCGTTCTATGTGATTTCTAAAGAGCAGGAGACAACAGATATCAAGCCGTGGAAACTGGCTATAATGATTGGAGGCATAGTAGGAGCTGTGGTGCTTCAGGCGATTGGAGTGTTTCCACTGTTTTATTCCTTGTTCTCATTGTTGGGTATTGTCTTGGTCATGGACATGATCCCCTTCACGATCATTCGCAAAGGGTTTGACTTTAACCTGGTTATTTTGCTTGCTTTTGGATTGGCATTTGGAAAGGCAATGAGTAACTCCGGTGCAGCTACATTTCTCGCTGAAGGGATATTGGTGCTGGGCGAACCCTTGGGTTTTGCAGGCTTGATCGCAGGTATATTTTTAATCACCAATTTGCTGTCTTCATATATTACCAACAAGGCGGCTGTGGCCATTCTGTTTCCAATTTCGATTAAAATCGCGGCAACCATGGGATTTGATATACAACCGTTCATTTTGGTTGTCTGTTATGGTGCCGCTGCAAGTTTCATTACACCTATTGGTTATCAAACCAATCTGATGGTATATGGCCCGGGTGGCTATACGTTTAAAGACTTTTTCAGAGTTGGATTGCCACTGACTATACTATATATGATCGTATGCGTTGTTATACTGACTTACATGTACAAATGAGAGTATTATGAGTAAACCAGACCTGGAATACCTTCTTAAACTAGGAATAATAGCAGCGCTGGATGCGGGTGCGGAGATTCTTGACGTATATGGTATGGATGATTTCGAAGTGGAGTATAAAGAGGACAACTCCCCACTCACTTTGGCGGATAAAAGAGCGAATACAGCAATTGAGTCTGTTCTGAAACAAACGGATATCCATATACTTAGTGAAGAGGGAAGATCAGTTGGTTATGAGGATCGCAAGGCTTGGGGGCTACTATGGATTGTGGATCCGCTTGATGGCACCAAGGAATTTGTTAAACGCAACGGGGAGTTTACAGTGAATATCGCCCTTGTGGAAAACAACAAACCGATACTTGGAGTAATTTATGTTCCGGTGAAAAGAGTATTGTACTACGCAGCTGAAGGAATGGGCTCCTATAAGATTGAAAATATCACAAAGGAATCAGGCAATGCGATGGATATAGAAGAGATCATGAGCGAGTCAATGCTTCTGCCGATTCCAATCGACAAACATACCTATGTGGTGGTGGGCAGTAGGTCTCATATGTCTGATGCAACGGATGAATATATCACTGCACTTGCAAAAGAACATGATACTGTGGAGATGGTGTCGGCAGGGAGCGCCATTAAACTCTGCCTTGTAGCAGAGGGAGTTGCAGATGAATATCCGCGGTTTGCGCCAACCATGGAATGGGATACGGCGGCAGGACATGCCATTGCGCATTACGCTGGTAAGCAGGTAACGGTATTTGAAACGGGTGAAGAGCTTGAATACAATCGGGCCGATTTGGTAAACCCCTGGTTTCTGGTGAAGTGACCTGATTTTTATTTCTGAAAGGTAGAATCTTAGTAAGTTTGAATCAAAATTAAATTAGATGGGTAAAACAGCGTTGATAACAGGCGTAACAGGACAAGATGGTGTCTACTTAGCAACACTCCTCCTGGATAAAGGCTATATGGTGCATGGCGTAAAGCGAAGGAGCTCTATGTTTAATACCGAAAGAATTGATCATTTGTATGAAGATCCGCATGAGGATATTGTCAACTTCCAACTGCATTATGGTGACCTTACGGATTCTACCAACCTTATCCGAATAGTCCAGGAAACACAACCAGATGAAATTTACAACCTTGCGGCACAATCCCATGTGCAGGTTTCCTTTGAAACTCCAGAATATACTGCCAACGCTGATGCCGTCGGTACGCTTAGAATTCTAGAGGCGGTAAGAATTTTGGGCTTGCAAGAGACTACAAAGTTTTATCAGGCTTCAACTTCAGAACTTTACGGAAAGGTGCAAGAGACACCGCAAACAGAGACTACTCCATTTTATCCCAGAAGCCCGTATGCAGTGGCAAAACTTTATGCGTTTTGGATTACCAAGAACTACAGGGAAGCATATGGCATGTTTGCCAGCAATGGAATACTGTTTAACCACGAAAGCCCAGTCCGTGGAGAAACTTTTGTAACGCGAAAAATTACGCGT
>DTRK01000234.1:23437-25015 GCA_012965955.1 Flavobacteriales bacterium | reverse complement strand
CTCTAGTTCTGCTGGTGGTAAGCGCCTCGGTTGCTCTGGCTCAAACCGGTACAATTCGGGGATTCGTTTACGACAAAGAAGGTGGGGAACCCGTTATTTTTACCAATGTCTATCTTAAGGGAACCACCTACGGAGCTTCCACCGACGTCAATGGGCATTACGCAATATCTCAGGTGCCTGTGGGCGACTACACCTTAGCTGTAACATTTCTCGGATATGATACTTTGATACTGCCCGTTACTGTGCAAGCTGGTAAGATCGTAAGCAAACTCTTGAATATACAGAAATCACAGATCCAACTTGGCGTGGTTGAAATTTCAGCCGAACGGCAAGCCCGAAAAACAGAGATTCAGACTTCGGTGATCAAGATCACGCCAAAGCAAATCAAGCAAATTCCAACCATAGGTGGGGAACCCGATCTTGCCCAGTATCTGCAAGTGCTTCCGGGAGTAGTGTTCACCGGTGACCAGGGGGGACAACTATATATTAGAGGGGGATCACCTATTCAGAATAAGGTGCTCTTGGATGGGATGGTGATATATAACCCATTTCATTCAATAGGACTTTTTTCAGTATTTGATGCTGACCTTATTAGAAGTGCTGACGTTTACACAGGTGGATTCAATGCTGAATATGGTGGACGTATTTCTTCAGTGATGGATATTACGACGAGAGATGGAAATCGAAAGCACTTGGCCGGAAAAACGTCTGTTAACCCATTTGCATCTAAGTTGATGATCGAAGGGCCAATTAAGAAGTTCACGGGAGGTTCAAATAGCAGCTCTTCCTATGTTATTTCAGCCAAGCATTCCTACCTGAAGCAGAGCTCCAAACTGTTGTACTCTGATTGGATGAACAATGTCACCAGTGGATGGATAGACAATGCCGCCACAGGTAATTATGGAGAAGGACTGCCATACACGTTTACAGATTTGTATGGTAAGTTGTCCTTTAATGGCAATAGGGGCAGCAAAGTAAACCTGTTCGGATTTTCCTTCGATGATCAGGTGAACTACCAGCAAGTGTCAGATTTACACTGGAAATCGACGGGATTTGGAAGTCGCTTTATTTTAGTTCCTACAAACACGCCGATTCTGGTTGAGGGCAATTTCTCGTACTCTAAATACGATATATCACTAAAAGAGGAGAGCACTGATGTTGGTGAAAGAAGCAGTGCAATATCCGGTTTCAATATGGGATTGGATTTTACATATTTCCTCGGTAAGGACGAATTGAAATATGGAATACAAGTACTTGGATTCAATACAGATTTCACTTTCTATAACCAGGTAAATAGGCTCATCCAGCAGCAAGATTATACGACAGAGTTGGCAGGTTATCTAAGGTACAAGAAGATCGTTAAGAAACTCTTGATTGAGCCAAGCTTCAGGGCGCATTATTACGCATCACTATCTACGTTTTCCCCGGAACCTAGATTGGGAATCAAATACAATGCTTCTGATAAACTGCGTGTAAAGTTCGCAGGAGGTTTCTATTCTCAGAATTTGATTTCTGCAGCGTCTGACCGTGATGTTGTGAACTTGTTCTATGGTTTTCTTTCCGGTCCGGAGAATTTGC
>DTRK01000234.1:0-23427 GCA_012965955.1 Flavobacteriales bacterium | reverse complement strand
AATGAATTTGATGGCAAAGAGGTTACACATGCTTTACAGAAAGCAAGACACCTTATCCTGGGTTTTGAGTATGATCTTTCTAATCATATCAGCATCAACGTGGAGGGTTACTACAAACTCTTCAACCAGCTTACGAATATCAACCGCAACAAACTTTATGATGACTCGCCGGAGTTTGCTGGGAAACCGGATTATCAGAAGAAGGACTTTATTGTAGAACGTGGTAGTGCTTACGGTGGGGACTTCTTATTGAAGTACGACAGAAAACGATGGTACCTGTGGGTAGTTTACACGCTAGGGTATGTTACCCGTTATGATGATATTCTTACCGACGTTGATGGCGATAAGATCAATTATAACCCTCACTTCGACAGAAGACACAATGTTAACATTGTATCCTCCTATACATTTGGCAGTGACTTAAACTGGGAGGCCAATTTTCGTTGGAACCTAGGGTCTGGATTTCCATTTACGCAAACGCAAGGCGTTTTTGAAAAGTATTTGTTCAGCGATGGTATAAACACCGATTATACTACAGAAAATGGAGAGGTTGGATTCATATATGGTCCCTTGAACAATGGAAGGCTACCAACATATCATAGGATGGATTTAACGCTCAAAAGGAAGTTTGAATTATCTGATAATTCAACTTTGGAGGCCGTGGTAAGCATTACTAATGTGTACAATCGCCAGAATATCTTCTATTTTGACAGGGCCCGTTACAAACGAGTTGATCAGCTTCCCCTACTTCCAACGGCGGGTGTGAGTCTCACATTCTAATTTATTCTGTCTTTATCCGGTATCATCTGCATATTTCTCAGCAACTAATTGGGTAATATTGCCTAATTTTGCAGGTCTTTAAGTTGTTATGAGGTGTCTGATACGAAATACATATTTGTAACTGGGGGTGTTACTTCATCTTTAGGAAAAGGAATTATTTCCGCCTCGCTCGCCAAATTACTCCAGGCGAGAGGCTATCAGGTCACCATCCAAAAGCTGGATCCATATATCAATATAGATCCAGGTACAATGAATCCATACGAGCACGGTGAGTGTTATGTGACGAATGATGGCGCAGAAACAGATTTGGATCTGGGTCATTACGAGCGCTTCCTTAACATAACCACTTCTCAGGCTAACAATATTACCACGGGAAGGGTTTACCAGTCCGTAATCAATAAGGAGCGTGAAGGCGTTTACCTGGGCAAGACGGTGCAGGTTATACCTCATATTACTGATGAGATTAAGCGTTCGGTAAAGCTGTTGGGAGATGATGGTGAGTTTGATTTTGTGATAACAGAAATAGGAGGTACTGTTGGTGATATCGAATCACTGCCTTACATAGAGGCTGTTCGTCAGATGAAATGGGAAATGAAAGACCGCTGTTTGGTAATCCACCTTACCCTCATACCTTATTTAGCTGCTTCAGGGGAATTGAAAACCAAGCCGACACAGCATTCAGTCAAGACATTCCTCGAAGCAGGTGTACAGCCAGATATTCTGGTATGTCGAACTGAACGACACCTTGATGATGATATCAAGAGAAAGATTGCCCTGTTCTGTAACGTCAGCAAAGAAGCGGTAATCGAATCGATAGATGCGGATACCATCTACGAGGTGCCATTGCTAATGAAGGAAGAGGAGCTGGACAAAGTTGTATTGAGCAGATTGTCGATGCCATTATCACCAGAACCAGATTTAGATGGGTGGCGTGCATTTGTAGATAAATTAAAGAATCCTAAGCGAGAAGTTAGAATAGGCTTGATAGGAAAGTATGTGGAATTGAAAGATGCGTACAAATCCATTGCGGAGTCCTTTATTCACGCTGCGGTATCCAATGATTGTGCAGTGGAGCTCGTAAGAATCCACTCTGAGAGTATCAATGAAGACAATGTTACTGAGCTATTGGAAGGGTTGAATGGAGTCCTTGTAGCTCCAGGTTTTGGGGAACGGGGTGTAGAAGGAAAGATCGCAGCAATCAAATACGCCAGGGAAAATGGCGTTCCATTCTTGGGCATTTGTCTTGGAATGCAGTGTGCGGTCATTGAATTTGCAAGAAATGTTCTGGGCTTGGAAGATGCTCATTCGACAGAAATCAATCCGGAGACTAAGAATCCTGTGATAGATATTATGGAAGCACAGAAAAAAGTAACGATCAAAGGAGGAACAATGAGGTTGGGCGTTTATGACTGTAAATTAGCAGACGGATCGAGGGCGAAAGCGACCTACCAAGAAGATATGATCAATGAACGACACCGTCATCGGTTTGAATTTAACAATGAATACCTGGCCGATTTTGAAAAGTCTGGTATGCAGGCATCGGGAATCAATCCAGACACAGGCTTGGTTGAAATTATGGAGATCCAGGAACACCCCTGGTTTGTTGGAGTACAGTACCATCCTGAGTATAAAAGTACAGTGGCGAATCCACATCCATTCTTCGTGAACTTCGTTAAAGCAGCCGTCGAACTTAGTGAAACCGTTGCTAATTAAGTTGCAGATATTTTTCCAGGGTTATGCTTGAGGACAAAGGAGGCACCAATATTAATTCCATCATTGGAATTGTACTCATTTTCCTCATACTTATTGCAGGAAGCTACTTCAATAGGCCGTCTCCAGAGCAAATTCAAGCTGCGAAGGACAAGCAAGACTCGGCGGTAACCGCGCAGATAGCAATCGCTGCAGAGCAGGAAAAACGTGCTGCTGAAGCAGCCCAAATAGAGGTTGAAGGTGCGGTATCCACGACTCCTGAAATTGGTCTTCCGCTTTCGCCTTCGCCTGATTCAACAAAAACGTATGGCTTATTTGAAAAGGCGAAGTATGGGGAAGAGAAATTCTATTTCATGGAGAACGAGCATCTGAAGATCACCATTAGCAGCAAAGGTGGGATGATCCGGGATGTGGAACTCAAAAACTATCAGACGCACGATTCGCTCCCATTGTATCTATTTACAGGTGATTCAACAGTGTTTAATACGACCTTCTTCGCCGGAACAGAAAAAATTATGACGCAGGAGAGATATTTCGAGGCGCACGGAAGGTCATTTGAAGTAGAAGGCAGCAATGCTAAAACATTAGGCATGCGCCTCTATGCCGATGACGACAGCTATATCGAACATCAATATACGCTTACAGGCGGCTCTTTTAACCTGGATTTTAGGATGAACTTTCATCAGGTGGATGGTGCCATAGCTTCGAATACCAGAGAAGTTTCTTTTGATTGGAACATTTATTCACCCGGCCAGGAGAAGAGCATGAAGAATGAGCGCATGAATTCTACAGTATACTATAAGTACTTACAAGACGAGGTTGATTATTTATCTGAAACAAGTGACGAAAAAGAGAAACTGCAAACGAAAGTTAAGTGGGTAGCCTTCAAGGGGCAGTTCTTCTCCTCCATCTTAACGGCGAAAACCAATTTTGAAACGCCAACTACTCTCGAAACGGTCACGGATGAAGAGGACGAAGATTTTGTTAAACAGATGAAGGCCAATTTCTGGATTCCGTATAACCACGAGAGGGATGAGACTTTTGTCATGAACTTCTACTTTGGTCCAAATCACTACAACAGCCTGGAAGAGTATGACATGGCTTATGAGGAGATTATTCCGCTAGGCTGGGGAATCTTCCGCTGGGTGAATATTGGACTGATCATTCCCGTTTTCAATTGGCTGGGAAAGGTGATCGACAGCTTCGGAATCATTATTCTTATCATGACCATCCTTATCAAGATGTTGCTCTTTCCCCTGATGTATAAGTCGTATAAGTCGACGGCTAAAATGCGGGTGTTAAAGCCTCAAGTTGATGAGATCAATGAGAAGTATCCGGACAAGGCTGACGCGATGAAGAAGCAGCAGGCGGTAATGGCGTTGTATAAGAAGACGGGGGTGAATCCTCTGGGCGGCTGTCTGCCCATGCTCGTGCAATTTCCGATCCTAATCGCAATGTATCGCTTTTTTCCTTCGTCTATTGAGCTGCGACAACAACCATTTCTGTGGGCTACTGATTTATCCTCTTATGATTCGATTTATAGCTGGGAACCATATATCTGGGGTTTAAGCGATGTTTATGGCAATCACATTAGCTTGTTTACACTGCTGATGACGGCTGCCACCTTATTGTCGGTGAAGATGAATACTGAAATGAGTGGAGGAGGCCAAATGCAGATGCCACAGATGAAAATCATGATGTACATGATGCCTGTCATGTTCCTTGGTTTCTTTAACAGCTTTGCTGCTGCCCTTAGTTACTATTATTTCGTAGCTACCATGATTACCTTCGCCCAGCAATACCTGATGAGGCGATTTGTGGATGAGGAGGCCATTTTGAAGAAACTTCAGGATCATAAGAAGAAGCCGGCAACTCCTAAGTCGAAATTTCAGAAGAAATTAGAAAAAATGGCAAAGGAGCGAGGCTATAAAGGATAGTCTCCTTTTGTGCTTGGCAAGGTAATTGTCCGTTAGCATCCTCAAATAGAACTAAATAGTGCATATGAAACCAGCAGTGATTGATCGCCCAACACACCGTGTCGTGATTACTCACGAGTCTGCCCGTAGAGCCAGATTCCTTCTGCTCTATAAAAACAAACTATAAAAAGATGAGAACTTCAATATTTTATATATCATCAATCTTGTTGGTAACAGCTTTTGCCGCATGTAAAACATCAAAGCAGGTTTCTACAGAAAGTACTAAAAAGGTGGTGTTGACTGAACCTATAAAGATCAATATAGATGTGATAAAGCTAGACACCTCAATGCATAAGGCAGCCGAAGTAGAATCGGCCATTGATTCATTGTATCTGACCATTCGCAAAACACCTTGCTATGGGCGGTGCCCCATATATACGGCGGATATATACAACAGTGGGTATGTGGTATATAATGGAAAAAGATTTGTCGAGAATGTAGGATTGTACACAGGCAGATTAAGTGCTGATGCTTTGAACTCAATTCGACACCTGGCGCGTACAGTGAATTACTTTGGCTTTGAAAACGAGTACGATAGCCCTGCTACAGATTTTCCCACTACCTACACTACAATGCACTTTAATGGACAGCGAAAGACGATTAAAAACAGGGTAGGGGGCCCGGATGAGTTAAGAGAATTCGAGAATCACGTACAAAAAGTTCTCGATGGAGTTACCTGGACTAAAAAAGGTGGTGCTGAAGAATAGTTCTTCTTCAACATTAGATCAGTTTTCAATCAATTTTACTTCAACTCTTCGATTGCTGGAGCGGCCTTCTTCAGTAGTATTTGGTGCGATAGGAAGATCAGAACCAAATCCTTCGACGACTAGCCGAATTGGCTCAACGCCCTTGTTTTCTACATATTGGGCAATGAAATCGGCTCTTTCTAAAGAGAGTTCTAAGTTGTACTTCTCCTTACCCATGTCGTCAGTGTGGCCGTGAATTTGAATTTTAAAGCCAGGCGCAGTCTCCAACTGCTTAATTACAGCATCCAATTGTTTCTTAGATGCTTCACTGATCTCCAGCTGCGCGCTGGCTAGCTTAAAGAGAATGTTCTGTACTTCAAACAACTCAGGTTTCACAAAGATTAGCTGTTCTTTCCTCTCTACATCAAAGTTCTTGATAGTGGTAAGTGTGGTGTTTTCATCAGCTACTAACTTAACTTTCACCTTACTGTTTTTGAACTTCTCATTGGTAAAACCCACCTCATACTCTATATTACCTGGAAGGATTATGAAATATTGCCCATTCTCGTCAGTTGTTGTAGATCCGGCAATTTCATTAGTTGCAGGGTCGATAACATATATTTTACCCTTAACTCCTTGAAGAATCTGATTGTCAGTTACGGTGCCTTTCAGAATTGCAAGAGAGTGAATTTGCTTTTCTTTAATCTCCACTCCCTGAACAATATCATACTTCTCAAAGTTGATCTCGTACACATCTTTTTCTCCAAACCCATCTGAACGCAAACTCGCATAATATCCTGTTTGGTTGTCAGTGGTCATTACAAAGTGGGCATCATCACCTGTAGTATTAATAGGGTAGCCTAGATTAATGGGTTTCGACCACTTTCCATCTACTAACGTAGATCTGAATACATCATATCCGCCAATACACTCATGTCCTTTGGAACTGAAAAACAAAGTCTTTCCATCGGGATGGATAAACACGCCAATTTCATCTTTATCCGTATTGATTACTGGCCCCAGATTCTCTGCTTCTCCCCATTCTGATCGGGAGATTCTCTTACTTCTATAGATGTCACCGTGTCCATATCCTTTTTTTCGCTCACTAACGAAGTACAATATATTACCATCTGCTGTAAGACAAGCTGAACTCTCAAAATAAGAGGTGTTAATCGTCTTTTGTGGCATCGGCTTGGGCTTGGACCATTTACCAGTAGATCCTTTTCGCGAGATATAAATGTCTCCACTCTTAGTCGTGGTTGGGGCATTCTTGTAAACAAAAATCTCCGTGCCATCAGGAGATATGCTCATACTAGCATCGTGGAAAACAGTATTTATCCGGCCCTTAATGCCTTCCGCCACTGACCAGGTTTTGGTTGACTCATCGTAGTTTGATTCGTACACATCTTCATAGTAGCCGTGGTCATAATTGTCTCGTCCTTTCCCTTTTGTATCTGATCTGCGAGAGGTGAATATAAACGTTTTGCCATCCAGGGAAACGGAAGGAGCATAGTCTGGGTACTCAGAGTTGATATTGCTGCCCATATTCTTAATGGTAACCTTAATAGGCTTAGCCATTAGAGACTTGGCATACTCACACTGCTTGAGGTAAAATAGTACATCATCTTTCAATAGCTGTTTTTCTGAAAGTGTCGATTTGTACTTGTTATACTCTTCAACAGCACGATCCAAATCTCCTTTGAGGTGATATGCCTGTCCGAGAGAGGAGTGAATCCCATCCAGGTAATTATCTAGCATATAGGCCTTTTCGAAATACTCTAATGCTTCATTGACACTTCCCAGAGCCAAATGGCACTGACCAATCCGATAGTTAATCAGGGCATTCTCTGCCTCATTCAAATAAATATCCCGATAAAGCCTCAACGCTGCTTTATAGTCTTCGTTCTGATACTTCATCTTGGCCTTGATCTGCTTCATCTTATCTTTGAAGGAGATTTGAAGTGCAGGCGTATCAGCTATGGTGATGGAGAAAAAAGTAATTAGTAGAGCAAGAGCAGCTAATTTTTTCATTTGAATTCTTATTAAAAGGGTGCTGTATGATGGAAAATGCGCTTGCAAAGATATGGCTATGTGGGCGTATTCCGCAATAAATATAGCAATTAAATGTGCATTTGGAAACCTACAGCCCCCTGATATGCTAGGTACTCGTTCCCTGTGCTAGATGTAGGGCACGTAATTCATCCAGATATAATTCCATTGCCTCCCTTTTGCTGTAATCGAGTTCATAGCTGATGCAATTGTCCAGGTAGTGCTTCACATCAATATCAATATCCGAATCATGTACCACTTCATGCTTGTGCGCGACTCCCCAGGATATAGCTTGACTGAACTGTGATAAAGTGGCTTTGGAGACTGAAGATTTTGCCACCCAACATGCGAAGACAAAAGGCAGGTTGGTATACTTGTTCCACAATGCGGCTAGATCGTACTTGTAACGAAACTGGTCAGCCAGCTCAAGGGCGCGGTCACCGATGATTACCCCACCCGTTGATCCTCTGATAGAACGCTCAAAACCTGCAGTGCTGTTAATCCATAATGGGCTTATATCCAGATATTTATTATAGATTATTTGAATTAAAAAATTAGTGGTTCTCGATTGGTAGTCGAGATATATTTCTTTCAACTCGTCAATCGGTTTTTGGGCTACTAAAAGCACTGACCCGACTGATTTTTCAGCTCCTATGCAGTAATCGCTAAATACGTTGTAATCCTTAAGTTTATTCAGTGCAGCGATAGGCACCAAACCAATATCCGCTTCACCATTTTCGAGCTTTTGCGCACATATTGACGGAATGTCAAGCTCAAGAATAAAATCCCTTAAAAATCCCGACTCTTCAATCCCATATACAAATGGCAAGGTGTTTAAATACTTAACCGCAATTATCTTGATCATTGGGCAGGATGTACGGGGGTTTCTTCACTTTTTTCATGACTTGCAAGTGTTGCCGCCACTACACCGTAGGTGGGCCCGACCATGATGCCAATTATTGGTACGAGTAAGAGGAAATGAAAGACACCTCCGTTGGCAATTGCAAGTCCTTTATTAGCCATAATGTACCGTGTGCTTTCTCGAACCGTCATTTTTCTTCGTTCATTGGAGTAGTCAATCATTGAAAAACCAAAGAAGAAAAACTCTACCACGAGCATCAGGAAGGGGGTGATCCATCCTAATACAGGAATAAAGGAGAATAAAAAGAGCCCGAAGAGCATGCTGAATTCTATCACTAGATTCCTAAGTGCCAATATAACTCCACGCAATACATCGCTGACAAAGCGTTTCATGACAAATGGGAATTCCTGATTGGTAAGCAAGCCGTCTACTTTTTCTGAAAGAAGTGCCAATACAGGTGACAGAATGATCAGAACAACATATTTATATAAGTATAGATAGAAGGCCAGGAATAACAGCCGGAAAAAGATCATAAAAAACCACCTCAGTACCGTACTGAACCAACCCCAGGCTCCTTCCGCGGGATCAGTCATGCCAGAAAGCTCAAGAAAATAGGCAGTTAATTCATCAGAATAATGCCATCCTATCAGGAGGGTTGCTGTAAACAAGAGCATGTTCATCAGGCCTGGAGCGATGATATAGCCCCATAACTTATGCTCCTTGATGAAGTCATGCGCCCTAAAATATGACTTTACGCCTAGAGCAACTCCTTTGAACATCGTAAATACTGGGTTTTCCTGATTGTATATTCCCTTAAGGACGGTAGCAAAGGTAGTATATTACAGAGGACGCTACTGGAATAATAACAAATGAATCCTATATTTGGTATGTACAACCAAAAGAAAAGAATATGAAAAAGTTGCTATTCGGAAGTGTGACGGTGTTACTTATTTCATGCGCAATGCCCAGCCAGGGGCAAATCACAATTACATTGGCTGATTTTGCATCAATCGGGGATACTGTAACAAATGTATATGATTCAATTGTGCCAGTTGGGACAATTGTTGGGGGCACAGGTAGCCAGACCTGGGATTATTCAAATCTTCAATTAGATTATATGGAGACCATTATTTATGTTGATCCTGCAACAACCGCGAGCGCTGCAGATTTTCCAACTTCAACGATTGCAACAGACAACAATGGGTTTGCGGCTTATCTCTACTCGGATTCTGCAGGTGTCGTTTTTCAAGGGATCTCTACTGACTTTTTTGGAACGGGTACCCCTTTGAGCCTTGTGTATTCCCCTAGCCAAACAGTCGTTGAATTTCCTTCTACTGATGGGTCAGGATTTACAGATACTTCAGCATATAATTTTCAGTTTTCAGGTGCAACTGTAGGTGCTCCAATTGATTCAATAGGAGTAAACCACAGGAGTTTCCTGACGTCAACGTTCGATGCCTATGGGGCATTGACTACTCCGTCAGGAACTTATCAGGCAATCAGGCAATACATTATGGAGATCACTTATGACAGCATAATGATGCGTGATCCTATTATCACATTTGGCCAATGGCAGTTGATCGATCCCATTCAACTTGGAGCTCCCAATCCAGCGATTGATACAGTTTACAATTATCACTGGTACAGCAATGGAGAGGATTATCCGGTATTGGAAATGCAAACGGACGGACCTGCTGGTAATGTCCTCGGTGCCAACTTTAAACTCGGAGATCAGGTAATTGCCGCTATCATTGGTACCAATGACATAACTTGTGTTGGGGACTGTGATGGGTCAGTGGATGTAACTGCAATTAGTGGTACTCCACCCTTTACGTATTTATGGGATGACCCGGCCAATCAAACAACGGCAATGGCGACAATGTTATGTCCGGGTACATATACCGTTATTGTAACGGATGCAAGTGCTGGAACATCCACAGCAATAGCAACGGTGGTTGAGCCTGACACATTAACCGTCTCTTTATTCGGTGTAGATCCTGCTTGTGATTCTTGCGCTGACGGCTGGGTAAGTGCGGCTGTGCTGGGTGGCACCTCACCTTACACATACGCATGGAATGACCCTGCTTCTCAATCTGGTTCTTCTGCAACTAATTTAATGAATGGAACCTACTCAGTCACGGTTACAGATGCCAATGGCTGCACTATCATCTCTGATTCGCTGCAAGTGATGGGCATTGAGTTGCTGGAACAAATGGAAATTTTGCGCATTTACCCGAATCCTAGCTCTGGAACCATATACATCGATTCTTATTCAAAAGGACTGAAAGTTGATGTCCTGGATGTGATGGGTCGTCTGCTACTTCAAGTCGATGCTGAAAATACCAGTGCTATTGACCTATCTGGTCTGCCAGATGGAACATATTACGTTCAAATCTGGGAAGAGGTGCTTCTGGGCACTAAAAAGGTAGTGTTGATCAGATAGCGCTATCCTGTATATTCGTATATTTGCGCCGCAGGTACTCCTCTGGAGCACCGTATAGAGGCAAAGTATAGGATATATAGTATGGATTTATCATCACTTTCGGCAATTTCTCCTATAGATGGCAGGTACCGCCATGTAACAAGCGATCTGGATCAATATTTTTCAGAGTATGCCCTGATGAAATACAGAGTGCTTGTGGAAGTGGAGTACTTCATCGCACTTGTTGAATTGCCACTTCCTCAGTTGAGTGATGTCCCTAAAGACTCCTTTCCCAGATTTAGAGGTATCTACGAGAATTTCTCGGAAAATGATGCCAAGTGGATCAAGGATAAAGAGAAAACAATCAATCATGATGTTAAGGCAGTTGAGTACTTCGTTCGTGACCGCATGCAGGGGTTGGGAATAGGTGAGTTTGAAAGCTTTGTACACTTTGGGTTAACGTCTCAAGATGTGAACAATACAGCAGTTCCTTATGCCCTGAGTGATGCTTTAAGTAATATACTTTATCCTTCTATTAATGAGGTGATTGGGATATTATCTAAACATGTAAAAGCCTGGTCATCTGTGGTCATGTTGGCCCATACCCATGGACAGCCGGCATCGCCTACAAGAATGGGTAAAGAGCTGCAAGTTTTTGTGGAGCGAATTGATGTTCAAATGGCACTGTTGAAGGACTTGAAATTCTCCGCAAAGTTTGGCGGTGCAACCGGCAATATGAATGCACATGTAGTGGCCTATCCAGAAGTTGATTGGGTAGCTTTTGCTAATACCTTTGTTAACGACACCCTGAAACTCCACCGTTCACAAACTACGACTCAGATCGAACATTACGACAACCTTGCTGCCATCTGTGACAATATCAAACGGATCAACAATATCATCATTGATCTGGACCGTGATCTATGGACCTATATATCCATGGAGTATTTTGGGCAGAAAATAGTAGAGGGAGAAATCGGTTCCTCAGCTATGCCGCACAAAGTAAATCCAATTGATTTTGAGAATTCCGAAGGGAATGCAGGTGTGGCTAATGCCTTATTTGAACACCTTGCAGCTAAATTGCCAATCTCCAGGCTGCAAAGGGATCTTACAGACTCTACCGTATTAAGAAATATTGGAGTGCCTATTGCGCATACCTTAATTGCCTTTAAATCGTTGGTGAAGGGACTTAATAAGATAATAATCAAGGAGGAAGCAATAAGTGCAGATCTTGAGAAGCACAGGGTAGTGATTGCCGAAGCTATCCAGACCATCCTTAGAAGAGAAGGGGTGAATGATGCTTACGAGAAGCTCAAGAATCTTACCAGGGTCAACGGTAAACTAGATGAAGGAGCCTGTTTAGACTTTATTGAGGGTTTAGACGTTAGTGCTGAGGTGAAAAGCGAGCTCAAACAGATAACGCCGTCTAATTACACAGGCGTTTAATTGATGATTCCCAGATAATTTCCGGATGAAGGACATATTTAGAATATTGGGATACGTACGTTCCTATCTGGGATATGCATTCTTGAATGTGATCTTCAATGTTCTCTCTACCATTTTTGAGCTGTTCTCATTGGCAATGATAGCTCCCTTACTGGGCATCTTATTCAAAATCCATCCTCTCGTTACAGAATTACCCGCCTTTGAGCTAAAAGGCTCAGTGGTTATGGACCATGGCTACTATTACCTGACAAAGATCATTGCTCCTGAGGGTACGCTTACTACTGAAGGACAGGCTGAAGGGTTGATTTTTATTTGCGCTCTGGTCTCAGTATCATTCTTCCTGAAAAATGTCTTCCGCTATTTCGCCATGTTTTTCATGGCTCCTATCCGATATGGTGTCGTTAGAGACATAAGAAAGAAGGTCTATGAGCGGATTCTGTCCCTTTCTCTCGGATATTTCACTGAAGTACGCAAAGGTGACCTGATGGCACGCATGACCACTGATATTCTGGAAATAGAAGTGTCCATCATGACATCCCTGGAACTTGTGTTTAAGGATCCTGTCAAGATATTAATATTCTTATCAACTCTATTCGTGATAAGCTCTCAGCTCACATTATTTGTGCTTATCCTGTTACCCGTGACCGGCCTGATCATTGGGAAAATAGGAAAAAGCCTAAGACGCACATCGGCCAAAGGCCAAAAGAAGGTTGGTTTCCTGATATCTTTAATTGAAGAGACACTCACGGGTATCCGGATAATAAAGGCGTTTACTGCGGAGAAACGCACCAATATTAAGTTTACCAGGGTGAATAACGAGACCATGCGAATATTCATCCGAATGCTGAGAAAAAGAGATCTCTCTTCACCCTTGAGTGAATTTATGGGGATTATGGTGATGGTGATCATCTTATGGTACGGAGGGAATTTGGTCCTGAATACAGATTCCGGCTTAGGAGCCGAGGTATTCACTGCGTACATTTTGATCTTTTCCCAGGTTATTGCCCCCGCCAAATCATTTGCCTCCGCGTACTACAACATTCAAAAAGGGGCCGCTTCATTGGATAGGGTCGGAGTGATTCTTGAGGAAGACATAACAATAACAGATAAACCAGATGCAATTGGTCTGGATAAGTTTGAGCATGAGATTGAATTCGTAGACCTGTCATTTTCATATAGGGACAAGCCAACGCTCAAGAAGGTTAACCTGAAAATCAAGAAAGGAAAGACATTAGCCCTGGTAGGGCAATCTGGTAGTGGCAAGACGACCATTGCTAATTTGCTTCCCAGGTTCTATGATCATGAGTCAGGGGCTATTCTTCTTGACGGGAAGTCTATCAAAGATTACAAGGTTCAAGCTTTACGGCAGCTGATGGGCGTTGTAACACAGGAATCCATCCTTTTCAACGATACGATCTTTAATAATATAGCATTTGGCCTCCCCAACGCAACGGAGGAACAGGTTATGGAAGCTGCCAGAATAGCTAATGCTCACGGGTTTATTGAAGAGATGCCTGAAGGTTATGACACGAACATTGGCGATATGGGTGGAAAGCTGTCTGGGGGGCAGCGTCAGCGTTTGAGTATTGCCAGGGCAGTACTGAAGAACCCACCAATTCTTATTCTTGATGAGGCTACTTCAGCCCTGGATACAGAATCGGAACGCATGGTCCAGGATGCTATCTTCAACCTGATGAAAAATAGGACTTCCCTTGTGATAGCACATCGCCTGTCTACCATCAAGCACGCTGATGAAATTGCTGTGGTGCATGAAGGGAAGATAACCGAGAGAGGAACACATGATGACCTGATGGCGGCTGGTGGGGCATATAAACGTCTTCATGAGATGCAGGCGTTTGAGTAGCGTGCATTATTGTTGAATATGTGTTAATGTGCTGATCAAAAGATTACCATGGAAGGCTTAGCAGGCAATTGGAACGTACGTAGGGATATAAAATCTGTCGATCTATCCATCAATTATTTGGCTGTTGTGGCCAAGCCTATTCAGGTGGCAGGAGTTTTAGTATTTATTGATTTTATCAAAGGAGGACTATGATTATTCACCTAAAAAAGGGTGTTGAGCAAGACAAAGCCAATGCGATGGCAGACGAGTTGAGCGCTTTTTCTATCGAGAAAAATGATGTTCATGTGCTCATTACTTCTTCCGGTATTAAGAAACTGGATACCAAATATGACGGGCTGGTTGACGAGACTTTCCTTTTTGAGAATGACATGCAGCTTGCAAGCCGGGACTATATTCCAGATACGAGAGAGGTCACCATTGGAGGTGTGAAGATAGGTGGGGCAAATAACAATACCATGATGATAGGTGGTCCTTGCTCGGTAGAGTCAGAAGAACAGATTACATCGTCAGCAGAATTGATGGTGGAGCTAGGTGTTTCAACATTGCGTGCTGGATGCTACAAGCCACGGACATCGCCCTATAGTTTTCAGGGCTTGGGATTAGAAGGCCTGAAGCTGCTGGATAAGATGCGTTCTAAGTATGGACTGAACATTATCACCGAGGTTAGGGATTCTACTCACGTTGACGAGATCATTGAGTATGCCGACATAGTGCAGATTGGCGCCAAATCTATGTATGATCACGGAATATTAAAGCGTTGTGGTAAGACCGATAAGCCTATCTTGCTCAAGAGAGGCTTTGGTACCACACTCAAAGAATTTGTGCAAATGGCCGAGTTTATTCTATCTGGTGGCAACGACAATGTGATACTTTGTGAAAGAGGGTTAAGAACCTTTGAAACAGGGACGCGCTTCACGTTGGACCTGTGTGGTGTGGCTTATTTGAAGGAGTACACCAACCTGCCCATCATTCTTGATCCCAGCCATGCGATGGGGTATGCATATGGGGTTGCAGATCTTGCGAGAGCCTGTACGGCAATGGGGGTTGAAGGATTGCTAATTGAAGTTCACCCGAATCCGAAGTTGGCCAAGTCAGATGCATCTCAACAGTTGGATCATTCGCAGTTCACTGAATTGCTCGGCAGCGTAAGAGGCGTTGCAGAATCAATTGGACGAACTATTGTATAGATTTGCATGAGTAAGCATGAGTTTATTAAAAGATAATATTGCGTGTCTCCTTAAACGATCTGGTGATAAGCTAACTTCACTGGATAAATTGGGTCTATCAGCCAGTGCAGGGGAAATTGTCAATGGGGCTACAACTGTATCTGCCGAGGATCTCTTGTTGCTCGCCGACCACTTTGGTTTGTCTGCCGACCTCATGCTGAAGCGCAACCTCAGGCAAATGGCAGAGGTCTCGGGACAAGACATCAAACTGCTCATTCTGGATGTAGATGGTGTGATGACTGATGGAGGCATGTTTGTTACGGATGCAGGAGACGAGTTCAAACGCTTTAATGTCAAAGACGGCGTGGTAATCCGCCGCCTGACCAAGAAGGGATTTCAAGTGGGTATTATATCTTCCGGTTATTTGGTTAACCTGATTATGCAACGTGCCGATTTATTGGGTATTCAGCATGTGCATATCGGCCAGGAACCCAAATTGGACACTTTGAAGGCCTGGAGCGAGGAGCTCGACATACCCTTGCAGAATACTGCATTCATTGGTGATGACTTAAACGATAAAGCTGTTATGGAGGCCGTAGGTCTCGCTGTCTGTCCCGCAGATGCTTGTGATGAAATCAAAGAAATCGCTGACCTCATAATGACTAAAAAAGGGGGTGGGGGATGTATCCGGGAATTCGTGGATAACTATCTGACGAATAATCCCTTGGAGAACATTTAGACTACCATCCACTTGCCAATACATCTGCAAGATGCATCGCCTTCAGATTGGAGTTGTTCTGTTTGGTAAAACTCTCAATGTGCATCAGGCAGGACGAGTCAGTAGAGATAATATACTCAGCACCTGTATTGTCAGCATGCAATACTTTTTGTTCTACCATGCCCACCGCAATAGGCTCAAACTTCGCGGAAAACTGACCACCAAACCCACAGCATACGTCTGCCTCCTCCAGCTCCTTCATTACCAGCCCCTTGACCTTTGCCAATAGCTTATAGGGAGCATCATGGACCTGGTACTCTCTAAGGGAAGCACAGGAAGAGTGATACGTACCAACACCATTGAGCTCAGCGCCCATATCCTCGACTTTTAGCGTGTTGACCAGGAAATCAGATAGCTCATACATATGGGAGCGGACTTCTTTACAATCGTTGTGAAAGGCAGAATTGTGAAATAAGTCGGGATAGTAATTCTTTACCATTCCAGCACAGGAAGCGGAAGGTGTTACAATGTATTCACTATCCAAAAATTCCTTGATGAACTTCCCCCCAACCTTCTTGGCTTCATCATTATAACCAGAGGTGAATGCCGCTTGGCCGCAGCATGTTTGCTCCGGATTATAGGATATCTCACAGCCGCATTTCTCTAAAATTTTTACCATGTTCATTCCCGTTTCCGGATAAACCTGGTCAACAAAGCAGGGTATGAATATGTCTACTTTCATTTACGAACTGGATAGGTTGCGAATTTACGAATTGCCTGACTAGTTGGCGAAAGAAACCCTCTGTTTGCTCATTTTAAGATCAAAGTATCTCCCTTTGGACGGGAATAGGAACCGGGCTACTTCTGGATGTGGGAGCCTGGGGTCAGGCGTACTTCTACTTCTTAATTCTGCTGAGGAGAATAATTCCAATAGCGAAGAAAACAATTAGAATTTCAATGGAGTCACGCATACTTTCTGTCCAGTGCTCTACCAATCCAAAAGCCAAAGTTCCAATAACTACCGATAGTTTTTCCATCACATCATAGATACTGAAGAAGGTGGCGTGATCCTCAGTTTGAGGCAGCATCTCAGAATAGGTGGAGCGTGCCAGTGCCTGGGATCCACCCATCACAAAACCAACTAATCCTGCAGCGATAACAAAAATGTTCTGCCCATAAATAAAATATGCCCAGATACAGAGGGCTATGTAGATCGACATTATGACGATAAGGGTTTTGGTGTTTCCGAGTTTGCCCAATCATAAAAACACCAACCGGTAATTACCTTTTTGTCAGAGACAATGATCCCGCTCAAAATCTAAAGGCTTTTATTGTATCTATGAAACACCTTACATTATCTAGTGGTGTATCGGGATACACACCATGTCCTAAATTGGCTATGTGCCCTTTAGGCCCAAACGAAGCTAACTCAATTTCATCCCTGGATGCGTACAATCCTGCCGGATCAAAATTACCCTGCACAGCCTTTCCGGCCGATTGCAGAATCCGAATGTCTTCCGTACTTGCATTCCAATCAACACTTACAACATTCGCGTTTAGCTCTTTGAGCTCATCGAGAGCGTAGTTCGCCCCTTTGGGAAAGATTATGAGGGGAACTTCATCTATTGCATCGCAAATTTTTGACAAATAAGGAATTCCAAAAACGCTGTATTGTTCAGCACTGAGCACACCGGCCCAGCTATCAAATACCTGAAGTATATCCGCTCCAGCCGTAACTTGTGACTTCAGGTAATTGATTGTGCTGTCCGCTATCTTGTCGAGCAGGCTATGTGCTGCTTCCGGCTGTTGATACAGGAATTTCCTCGCTTTGGAAAAAGTCTTGGACCCCTGTCCTTCTACCATATAAGAGAGTAGGGTCCACGGTGCGCCGGCAAACCCTATGAGGGGAATTCGATTATTCAGCTCCCCCTTTACCAGCTTGATAGCATCATATACATATTGTAGCTCATGGCCTTCTGCTACTCGCAAGTCAGCGACATCCCTGGAATTCTCAATGGTCTTTGGAAATAGCGGTCCTTTTGCCTCAATGAGCTCGTAAGGCAATCCCATTGCTTCCGGAACGACCAGGATATCTGAAAAGATAATGGCCGCATCCACACCAAGAATATCAACGGGTTGCAATGTGACTTCACATGCCAGCTCCGGAGTTTGCACAAGTTCCTTGAAGCCGCTCACGCTTCCTCTCACCTTTCTGTATTCTGGCAATATCCTGCCGGCCTGACGCATCAGCCAAACAGGGGTGCGTTCCACCTCCTCGTTAGCCGCGGCCATTAATATTAGGTTGTTAGTGATCAATAGTTATCGAAAGGGTGTTGATAATTACTAAACTAGAATGCTAAAACTTAATGGAAGCTCCCATTGTTACCAGGGGGCCACCTATTCCCAACTCGGTACTGACTCCAATAATATTGGTGAAATAATACCTCGCACCCAGGGCTACCCTCATTGCAAATGGATTTCCTTGCCAATTCACATCCGTCTTGGTGGAGCTCTGCGAATCCCTTATAACATGTGCATCATGAATGTTTGTGCCAGCTGCCATGCTAATGTACATGTCTAGCACATCATTTGACGCTGCTAAATGAAGATTGACACCGATCAACATGTTTGATTTAACCAGATACCCGGTAGAATCTATTGCTGATCCTGTTTTATCGTGGCCAGACCAGCTAACATTGATGCTCTTGTGAATGTATTGCATGGTGAACCCCAGGCGATTAGAGACCATATATTCAACTCTCCCACCCACCGGACCTATTCCCTTGATTGTGCTTTTGGAATCCTTTGCCACTAATTCCGCAAATTTTTCCCCGAACAAGGGAAATCCATAATATGGATCAATGATAATGGTTCCTTGCTCAACCGCCTGTGCTTTACTTGTGCTTTGAACAGTTGCAATAGCCAGTAGAATGCCAATTACAAAAATCCCGGTTCTCACCATCTTATTTTGACAAAATTTGGAATTTGAAGTCTATTCGGAAGCTACTTTAATCAAATTAAGAGCTGATCCCGCCTTGAACCATTCAATCTGACTTGGATTATAACTGTGATTCACCTTAAACTCATATTTTGAGCCATCTGCATGATTTAGAATCACAGTTAAAGGTTCTCCAACTGAGAATGATGTCAACCCTACAATGTCAATTGAATCATCTTCCAATATCCTGTCGTAATCAGACTTATTGACAAAAGTAAGTCCCAGCATCCCTTGCTTCTTGAGGTTCGTTTCATGGATACGCGCGAAGGATTTGACCAATACTGCCCTAACTCCCAGGAATCGAGGTTCCATGGCTGCATGTTCCCGGGATGACCCTTCACCATAATTCTCGTCTCCAACCACAATGGTGGCTATGCCTTCAGCTTTATAAGCCCTTGCCGTGGCCGGAACTTCACCGTATTCACCTGTGATTTGGTTTTTGACACTATTTGTCTCTTCGTTGTAAGCATTTACAGCTCCTATCAAACAGTTGTTTGAAATATTGTCAAGGTGCCCTCTAAACCGCAGCCAAGGGCCAGCCATAGAGATATGATCTGTGGTACATTGGCCTTTAGCTTTGATTAGCAACCTCATTCCAACAATGTCATTTCCATCCCAGGCCTCAAATGGCGTAAGAAGCTGGAGTCTTTCTGAATCTGGTTTAACTACAACCTCGACATCTGTTCCTTCTTCTGCCGGTGCCTGGTAGCCACGGTCCTCAACATCAAATCCATTGGGAGGCAGTTCCCAGCCTGTTGGTTCATCCAACATCACTTCTTCCCCTTTATCATTGGTTAGGGAATCGGTTACAGGATTAAATCCTAAATCCCCAGCTATGGCAACGGCAGCTACCATTTCCGGCGATCCTACAAAAGCGTGTGTGTTTGGGTTTCCATCTGCCCTCTTGGAGAAGTTTCGGTTGAAAGAGTGGACAATCGTATTTTTCTCTTCCTTGTCGGCACCTTCTCGTGCCCACTGTCCTATACAGGGGCCACAGGCATTCGTGAATATCTTGGCACCGAGATTCTCAAAAATCTCAATAAAACCATCTCGTTCAATGGTATATCTCACCAGCTCCGATCCCGGGTTAATGCCGAATTCAGCTTTCGGAACCAGTCCCTTGTCCACGGCTTGTTGTGCAATCGACGATGCGCGGGAAATATCCTCATAGGAAGAGTTGGTGCAGGAACCGATGAGTCCCCATTCCACTTCTGTTGGCCAATTATTGGCGGCTGCTTCGGCCCTCATGTCCTCTACGGGCGTAGCCCTGTCAGGTGTGAAAGGACCATTCAAGTGGGGCTTAAGTTCTGAAAGATCTATTTCAATAACCTGATCAAAATAGGAATTCGGATCAGCATAGACCTCAGGGTCGCCAGTCAGGTGTTCTTTGACTTTGTTCGCTTCATCAGCCACATCATCCCGGTCCGTTGCGCGAAGATAACGTTCCATGGACGCGTCATAACCGAAGGTGGAGGTGGTCGCACCGATCTCAGCACCCATATTGCAAATGGTACCTTTTCCAGTGCACGACATGGTCTCAGTACCAGGTCCAAAATACTCCAGAATACATCCAGTACCTCCCTTCACCGTAAGGATTCCAGCAACCTTTAAAATAACGTCCTTCGGAGCTGTCCATCCGCTTAATTTTCCCGTTAGATTTACGCCAATGAGCTTCGGAAACTTCAACTCCCAGGGCATGCTGGCCATTACATCAACAGCATCAGCGCCACCAACACCGATGGCTACCATCCCTAAACCACCTGCATTCACCGTATGAGAATCGGTACCGATCATCATGCCACCCGGAAATGCATAGTTTTCTAGAATCACCTGATGAATGATACCGGCACCGGGCTTCCAAAAACCTATGCCATATTTGTTGGATACCGATTCGAGAAAATTAAATACTTCGTTGTTCTTATTGATCGATTCTTGAAGATCCTGATCAGCGCCCAGCTTCGCTTGGATCAGGTGATCTAGATGAACGGTAGAAGGTACCGCCACGGACTTCTTACCCGCTTGCATGAACTGAAGCAATGCCATTTGGGCCGTAGCATCTTGCATGGCCACACGGTCAGGAGCAAATTCAACATAAGATGTCCCTCTTTCAAATGCCTCGGGTTCCCCACCGGGCCATAGATGACTATACAAGATCTTTTCGGATAGCGTTAAGGGCTTTCCAACAATTTCTCTCGCTGCTTTTACCCGCCCTTCCATGCGTGTGTAGCACTGCTTGATCATTTCAATATCAAAAGCCATTATTATTCTGTTTTGTTAAAGGGTATTAACCTCTTATTATATTCTTAAGAACGGGCCGTATTAACACGTATATCGGCCTGTGCAAAGTACGAATTATTGAAGAATTTTAATCAGAAAAATCAATTATTCCTACCTTGTACAATGTTATAAATTGAGATGAAAGGTACAGGCGTTCTTCTAGAGAGTTTTAAAATCGCAATGAATGCGATAAAGGGGCATTTGTTGAGGACGATAATTACCATTCTGAGCATCGCATTTGGCATCACTGCTTTGGTGGGAATCTTAACAGCGATTGACTCAATCAAGCAGACCATCTACACCTCCTTTGAGAGCATGGGCGCGAATACATTTAAAATTAGGAACCGTGCCATGAATATCCAGGTTGAGCTCGGCGGTAAAAGACGCAAGCGCTATAAGAATATTTCGTATGAAGAGGCAATGCGCTTTCGGGAAGAGTATGGCTATGGCTCTCTTGTCTCAGTCTCTGCCATAGGAACATGGCAGGCAACATTGAAGTACCAATCTAAAAAGACCAATCCCAATATCGGAGTATTTGGCAGTGATGAAAATTATCTGATTACTGCTGGTTATGATTTGGAGCGGGGCAGGAATTTTACCTTGCACGAAGTGGAAACAGGAAGCCATATGGTATTGGTGGGGAAGGAGCTGGTGGAGACGTTGTTTGAACCAGATGAGAATCCCGTTAATAAGGTAATTGGTATCGGCAATGGTAAGTACCGGATAATTGGTGTGCTGGCAGACAAGGGGTCTAGCATGGGCTTTGGTGGAGATAATCTATGCATCATTCCCTTGAAAAACGTTATGAAACACCGCCTCAGGCCGAGCTTGTCCTATGTGATTTCAGTTTTGGTAAAAGCCCCCGAGTATTTGGATGCTGGAGTAGAGGAGGCCAGGGGAACCTTTCGTTTGATCAGAAAAGTGCCCTTGCGGGAAGAGGACAACTTTGAAATCATACGCCCTGATCAACTGGCGGCTTTGGTTGTTGAAAATATTCAAATGTTAACGGGAGCAACAACCTTCATTGGTATCATTACTTTGCTGGGTGCAGCAATTGGACTGATGAATATAATGCTGGTCTCAGTGACCGAGAGAACAAAGGAGATAGGTATTCGGAAGGCAATTGGGGCAACGAGACAGACAATACGGCAGCAATTTCTCATCGAGTCGTTGGTCATTTGTCAGATGGGTGGCCTGGTTGGAATTATTCTGGGTGTTATGATAGGAAACATAGTGTCCCTTGTTTCAGATGGGGGATTCATTGTTCCTTGGATCTGGATGTTCAGCGGAATTGTCTTATGCGTAGTTGTAGGACTCATCTCTGGTATTTATCCCGCCGTTAGAGCAGCTCGCCTCGATCCTATTGAGGCCTTGCGCTACGAGTAGTACGCGCACTTTTCAATCCCTATCTCTTTTGAATGGAAATTTAATTTCAATAAAATTCAGATTGGAATACTATTCCTTAACAACCTCGAACTGAAGATTGAACTCTACTTTTGGATGTAATTTGATCTTCGCAGTGTAGGTGCCGAGCTCCTTGATTGCATCTTCAGAAATGTGGATTTGCTTCCTGTCTACAACGTGGCCTTCATAGTGAATAGCTTCTGCAATTTGTATTGTAGTTACAGAACCAAATATTTTTCCTTTTTCACTCACCTTAGCTCCTACCTTCACAACAACTTCCATTAAAGCATCTGCGATTACCTGGAATTCGTCAATTAGCTTTTGCTCCTTTACCGAACGTTGCTTTAGAATCTCCTCAAGAACCTTTAGGTTGGTCTCGTTCGCCGTAATTGCCAATCCTCTTGGGATTAAGTAATTCCTTGCATACCCAGATTTTACGGTCTTAACCTCGTCCTTGTAACCCAGATGGTCTACGTTCTCCTTAAGTATTACTTCCATGATTCAATAAATGAAATGAGAGCTTATTATTTCAAAAGGTCTGCCTGGTAAGGTAAGATCGCCAGATGGCGAGCCCTCTTTACAGCAGTACCAATTTTTCTTTGAAACTTCAGTGAAGTACCTGTCAAGCGTCGAGGTAACAGTTTCCCTTGTTCATTAATGAACTTCATCAAGAAATCAGGATTCTTATAGTCAATGTGCTTAATACCGCTTCTTTGGAATCTGCAATATTTGTCTTTCTTTACCTCTACCGTAATAGGGGTTAAATATCTTATTTCTGATTGGTTTGCCATCTTTTAATCTCTTGGGATCCATGGCATTTCGCCATGGCATGCTTCTTTAAATTAAACTTCTTCGGTCTTGGGCTCTTTGGCCTCCTCAACTTCTTCTTTTTTTGACTCTTCCTCCTGCGCTTCTTCCGAAGCTTCCTCCTTTGGTGGAGTTTCTGTAGAAACGTCGGCGGACTCGTCAGCTTTTACTTCTTCAGCCACTGCCTCTTCCTTGGCCTCTTCCTCTTTCGCTTCTGTCGAAGCTTCCTCCTTTGCTGGAGTTTCTGTAGAAACGTCGGCTG
>DTRK01000233.1 GCA_012965955.1 Flavobacteriales bacterium | reverse complement strand
CGCTGACGGTAAACGTCCTGGGGGCATCGTTGAAGCCGAGCCATTGGTAGCGCACGTTAGACTGAATGAGACTATAATCATTTCTCCCCGCCATTGCCGGGTTAATGACAAAGTCATTCAGCAGGTATTGGCTGTACTGAGGTAATTGCTGTGAATATGCATCTGACAGCAGAAATCCAAAAAAGCACATTATGACAACGATACGTTTCAAGTTCCCTTCAATTACTAATTACTAATCAATTACTAATTACTAAACCCTTACCCTTTTTACTTTCAACTTCCAACTTTTCACTTCATTCCCTATGTAAAATACTAATGCTCCCCGTATATGGTTCAATTCCCTCTCTCTTAATATCAATAATATAGTAATACACCCCAACTGGTAGCTCTTTGCCGTTATAGGTGCCATCCCATAATTCAGGATATCCTACAGAATAATATAGCCGCTGTCCCCACCTATTGAATATTTCAACCGTAACAGCAGGATAATATTCAATATTTCCAATCTTCCAAACATCGTTCAGGCCATTGCCATTTGGTGAGATAACCGTGGGGATATCCAGTAGATGCAAAAACTCTAAACAGATTTCATTTGACCATGACTCTTCAGAATTGCCACCATTTTCAACGGCCAGTATGCGATAACAATGAAAGAAGCCATCTGCACCGGTAGTCAGGCGGTAACTCGTATCGATACCTGCATCTTCATAAAACGTGAAATATGGCTCATCATCCAGCTTTCTCCAAATCTCATAATGGTCCACCCCATTATCCCAGTCCCAATACCTGTTCCAAATTAGGTCTACCGTATTGTCACTTTCTTCGTTCGTACCATTAAGTAAAACTGTATTGTGAATTCGCGATGCGACCGTATCCAAACAAGCATTCAAGCCGACGATTTGATATTCAAAACTGTAATCGCTGGTCAGTCGTCCATCATCTACATATACCAAATCTGATGCATCCACCATAGCTTCAATCGTCCACATATTGGAAGTGAAATTCAACCGGCGCAGGAGGGTAATGGTGTCTGGGAATCCTATACTATTGAACATGTCCCATTTAATCTCAACTTCGGTGTCCTCTAATTCCCCATCAGATACCACCCTCATTGTAATGCCGGGAGAATCCAGGATAATCTCTGGCCATCCAATGGTGTCACCTACACATGAATCATTGGTGATCTCAACTACACTTACGGAACCCATACCTGTAGTGTCCCAATCTACCAATATCGAATTAGTCCCTTGCCCTGTGTCAATCACTCCACCATTAACTGTCCACACATAAGTAGAGCTGTCATATCCCAATACCGTATAAATCTCGCCCAAATTATTAGGGGGACAAACATTGGTATCTCCCGTCAACAGCATTGTTTGGGGGAAGGGATTGATCACCACGATGGAATCTAGCGTATCGCCTACACAACCTTCCGCACTTATTTCCACAACCGTCAAGATAAAGCTTCCTGCACTGTCCCAATCCACCGTAATACTGCTGCTGCTGTCATCAATGATATTAGTTGATCCGGGGACATTCCAGATATATGATGACCCTGAAAGTCCGATTACAGAATACGTTTCTCCGCTAGTGTACTGACACATTTCAAACATCCCCAGGATGGAATCTGCAGAGGGGATTTCGTTTAGCATTATATTGAGACGTACAGTATCTCCCCAGCATGAGTCCTGGGATATTTCCACCACCGTCAGATCACCCATCCCTAAAGTATCCCACATCACCAGGATACTGTCGTTGTCGAGCGAAAGACTGATAAAGGTGCCATTGCCAATACTCCATGCGTAAGACGATCCTCCAAAACCATTGACATAGTAAAGCACCGTGTCGCTGGTATCATGACATATCATGGTATCTCCATATATCGAGTCAATGGTAGGCTTGGGGAATACGGTAATGCTGTCGGTCAAAGTATCAGAGCAGTTATTCGCTGTCACTTCCACGACCATGAGGGCATAAGTCCCTGCGGTGTCCCAGATAATGGTGACCGTGTCTTCATCAACACCTGCCAAAATAGTATCACCATCCAGTGTCCAGGTGATATCTGACCCAGGTAAGGCTGTAAACGTATATGAAAATGCCAGGGTGTCTTCACAGAATACGAATCCTCCATCAATAGTTGAATCTACCGGAGGTTGGAAAACCGACACGTCCAGGCGCACCGTATCTCCAGCGCAAGAATCAGCGGAGGTCTCTACAACGGAAATTGTGCCAGAGACAACAGAATCCCACGATACAGTTACACTGTCATTCTGCAATTGTGCAGTATCGACTATAGTTCCTCCGACCACTGTCCAGTCATAGGTGGAACCACCAAATCCAGATACGTAATACAGGTATGTATCTGCAGTATCGAAGCAAATAGCCGTGTCGCCACTGAGGATCGAGGTAATCGGTTTAGCGTACACAGTTACCGTCTCAGCCAGCGTATCGCTGCATGAATTGATCGTGTTTTCAATAAGTGTAATGATATAAGTGCCTGCTGAGTCCCACACCAGGTTTATAGTATCGGCGCCAACACCTGAGGCAACAGTATCGGTATCCAATAGCCATATAAAAGAAGATCCGGGCAGTCCATTGATGGAGTACATGAAGGAGAGGCTGTCCTCACAAAAGGTGAAACTGCCGTCAATAGTACTGTCTGCGGGCATGGGGTACACGTAAACGTTGAGCAATACTACCACACCGGCACAGGTATCTGCCGAAGTTTCGATGACCGAAAGATTTCCATTGACCACGGAGTCCCATCTTATCGTGACGGTGTCGTTATCAAGGGGCAGGCTTACAATAGTGCCGCCCACTATTGTCCACTGATATGTTGAGCCGGGGAATCCATTGATATGATAGTTGTATGTATCGTTGATGTCAAAGCAGATGGCGGTGTCACCCACAATGGAATCTACAACCGGCTTCACATATACCGTTACTGTATCACTCACAGTATTGACACAGTTACCTGGTGCAGTTTCGACTATGCTCAAAACAAAAGTTCCTGCGCTGTCCCATGCGATGAAAAGACTGTCTAGTCCAATACCATCACCAATGGTATCACTACCCACTATCCAGGTATAGTTGGATGCGGGGAATCCTGCCATGGAATACTCTGATGCAGTATCGTATTGGCAGATGACAAAGTCTCCCATGATAGGGACACCTACAGGTACCGTGAATACCTGCACGGCTAAACTATCAGATGTTCCTGTACAAACTGTATCAATGGTGGTGCTGGTTTCATCATACCAGATATACCCGGTACCCAAACTATCCCAATCCACATTAACCGCATTGGTGCCGTTTCCGCTGTTGATGGTACCACCACTGATATACCAGTCATACACTGACCCATTAGCAAAAGGCGTTGTGTAAATTACGCCGTTTATACTGTTGCCACACAACGTATCCGGACCAGTTGGTACAGGCGGCTCCAGATCTGGGTTAGTGCTCCCGTCAATTGCTGAAGTGTCACCCAGACACGTATTTGAATCTGTTTCAATAGTTATAATTTGCCAGATAGTAGTTGTATCCCAATTGACCAATATGGAGTCGCTGCCTTGACCGAAAATGATGCTGCCCGCTCCAGTAAGCGACCAGTCAAAGGTAGAACCTGCATCGCCATTCACATAATAAACGAGGCTATCGGCACCTGGACAAATCGAAATTGATCCGAGAATATCCGGAGTCCTTGGCAATGGATAAGCCAGGATGCGAACCGTGTCAGACGACACACAGTTGCTGATGGTATCAACCGCTGTTAGCACATAATACGTCGTGTCAATTAAGGTATCGCCATTGAGCAGTGTCACTGTAGGGTCTGAAATTGTTGTGTCACTCAAACCAGTAACCGGCGACCAGGAATACGTATAATCAGTCCGGGGAGGAGATCCTATTGCAATGGTATCACCGGAGCAGAATCCGGTGTCAGCACCAGCATTGAGCTGTGGTAAAGGCAGGACGATCACCCGAACCGAATCTACGGTACTACAGCTGTCCACCGTAGTAGTGACGTAGTACATTATGCTATCTGCAATGGTATCCGCATTGAGCAAGGTGATACTTGGATCAGCTGCTGTCGAATCTGACAAGCCGGTGCCAGGAAACCAGAGATAGGTATAGCCAACGGTAGAATCGATGCCCAGGCTGTCACTGTTCCCTGAGCAGAATGTGACATCATTTCCCGCTTCTGAAACAGGTAAGTGATTGACAATAACCAGCACAGAATCACCGTCTATACATCCAAATCCTGTAGTGACCGTTACAATGAACTCAGTGGTATCATTTGGAATGCCCGGATTGGTTAGGCTGACCACGGGGTTTGAAACCGTTGGGTCAGTAAGTCCGAAAGTTGGATTCCAGAGGTAGGAATATCCCCCCAAAGCGATCGATCCAATGGTATCCGCATCACCGGAACACATGTACACATCTGGTCCGGCATCGACAATTGGGGTGGGGTGAACAATGACTTCCACTGAATCCATGGTGCTGCAAAGTCCCACAGTAGTAGTCACGTAATACAGAATTGTGTCAATGATCGTATCGGTATTGATCAGGGTAAGCTGTGGATCGGAGATAGTTATATCAGATACACCCGCAATAGGTAGCCATGCGTATGAATAGCCAACAGTTGTAGGCGCTCCGAGATCAACAGTGTCACGGGAACAGAAAGCTGTATCATTACCTGCGTTGGAAGGTGGCAAATGATTGACAATCACCAGGGTAGAGTCCATGTCTGAACAACCGAAGGTTGTCGTAACCAAAACTATGTACTCCGTTGTGTCATTGGCCAATGCTGGGTTGGTGAGGCTCACATCCGGATCGGCAGCAGTAGAATCTGACAATCCGGCAGATGGCGTCCACAAATAGCCATAAGATCCAAGAGCGGCCGTTCCGATAGTGACGGTATCTCCTGAGCAAATATACCTGTCAGGGCCGGCATCAACGATAGGGCTGGGGTGCACCAAAACCTCAACGGAATCTGTCGTGCTACAGCTGCCTACCGTGGTCGTCACTACATAAGTGATCGTATCAATGATCGTATCGGCATTGATCAGCGTAAGCCATGGTTCGGAGCTCGACACATTTGAAATGCCATTGAAGGGCGACCAAACATAAAGATATCCTCCAACAGGTGGTGCGCCCAGATCTACGGTGTCACCAGAGCAAAAGGCACGGTCAACACCTGCGTCTGAAACAGGAAGGTGATTCACGACTACCTCAACATTATCTGAATCCTGACATCCAAATGCCGTAGTCACGACTACTGTGTAAATGCTTGTGTCGTTTGGAATGAAAGGATTGGTAAGTGTTACTACTGGGGTCGCAATCGTAGAATCAGAAAGGCCGGTAGTCGGTGTCCAATTGTATGAATACCCTCCAAATCCCTGGGTGCCGATTGTATCCGAATCTCCTGAGCACAGATAGCGATCGGGGCCAGCATCAACAAGAGGCGTTGGGTGCACATAGACCATAGCCGAATCATTGATTGTACATCCAAAGACGGTGGTGGCCACCACATATTCTATCGTGTCAATTATAGTATCTGTGTTGATCAAAGTCAGAACGGGATCTGATAGTGTATCAGAACTCAATCCGTTAGAGGGAGTCCATTGATAAGTGTAACCGCTGGTAGCTGTTGTTCCGAGGGTGACACTTGCACCAGAACAAAAACTCTGATCTGATCCAGCATTGGGTATGGGGTAAGGGCGTACAATTACCTGTATCGTATCCCGGGTATAGCAATTCGGAGCCGTGTCTGTGGCTGTGACAATATATTCAAATGTATCTGGCGAAGTGGTCAGGTTGATGAGCGTAATTGTTGGATCGGCGACTGTAGAGTCGCTCAGTCCAGTGCCAGGCATCCACATGTATGTATATCCAGGAAGGGCCGCTGATCCAATGGCCACTACATCACCGGAACAAAAGCTCACATCAGTACCTGCGTCTGCGAAAGGAGCTGGAGATACAACTACCATGACGGTATCTGTCATTATGCAGCTGGTAAGATTGTCTGTAGTAGTCACCACATAAAAAATTGTGTCATTTGTACTGGAAGTATTGGATAATATTATAAGAGGATCTGAAATGGTTGCATCGTCCATACCTGTGGAGGGATTCCACAGATAATCGTAATTGATTGTTGTTGCTGTTCCTAATTGAGTAGTGTCCGCAGAACACATGAACTGATCGGGCCCGGCATCGGTAGCAGGATAGGGGTTGACAGTGACATTTAACGTTATCGGTCCATCTATGCACCCGAGATAGCTAGTTGTTGTGACCTGTACTATTCCCAATCCCGTACTGTCCCAGTCTACCACAATCGATTCCGTATTTCCTCCGGATACCTGGGTTCCACCTGTTATGGCCCAGTCGTAGGTAGCTCCTGTTATCAGGGGAACGCTATATGTGAGGCCTGCTTCGAATGGACAAACACTGGTCACTCCTGTAATCGCAGCCGGGCCATCGAATGGGTTCACCGTTATTTCATATACTATGTCCTTTGTTTTAGGTGGACAACCATTGTCCCTAACAGAAACAGTAAAGAGGTATGGGATGCTTTGCCCCTGACCACAGGCTGTGTTCCAGCAGAAATCAGACTGTACCACGCTGTCCCCAACAACCGGGTTTTGAATGGTTGCTGCGGGATTAGTTAAAGCGGTATCGAAAATCGGGCTTACAATTTCCATGATTAAACTGTCGCCAAATTGGTCTGTGAATATTATCGGGAAGCACAAACTATCCCCCTCATCTATAGCGTATTGTGTTTGACCACTACCATTTGTATTTGACAAGCCAGGCGCGGGATTGAAAGGGCAGTTGATAATCTGTAATTGCATATCTCTCCTTGTAATGCCTATGAGCTGGCTGTTTCGAAATTCGCGAATCTCTACCGCCACTACGTACTGCCCCGTATTTGGAGAAACATATTCCGAGTACCCTGTTGCCCCATTGATGTATGCATATCCCCCTGTGCCGAAGGGAGTGTTTTTATCATAGCCCGGATTGTATGTTATTAAGGGTAGGGGAAAGGGTAAGGGATCCGGATTGTTCGAGAGATTATCGTAGGGATGCACAAATGAGAAGATCAGCTGATCACCGTCTACATCGAAAGCCGTATTAATAATACTTTGCGTGTCGCCTACGCAGAGAAAAGGAACAGGAAGATCGGAGAACACCGGAGCACTGTTGTTTACAAGGCTAGGAGGAATGTATGCGTGAAAGATCATGCCTTGTGTACCTGGATCAAATACATTGATGATATCCCAATTTCTACAGCACCTGCTATAATAAAGATGATACCCTGAGAAAGTCAAAGGCAAATCAACCTCGAGTTCGTACACCACTTCATAAATACATACAGTGTCTCCCACCGCACAAGTATCAGGCAAATTCAGTTCGATCTTGATACTGTCGGTGAGGGGCATTGTAATAGCTGTGATGAGCGGCAAAGATCCGGTAGGTGTGGCAACACCCTCATAAATGCCCACTGAAAGACTTGGTTCTGGAAATGCCCCACCCCAAAATGGGGAGTTGCAATTGATATAGGTCTTAAATATTATGTTATAGTTGTAGTCCCCATCGGAATCCGTGTCCCCCAGGTACTCATAGATCAGGTTACCACCCATCAGGTGAGTCGAACGTGCTTCCTGTAGAATTAGGAAGGAAGCAGTGAGAATAAACAATATTCTTGCGATTGATATCCTCATCGAATTGTTAATGCCTTATGAACTTATTCACGGCAATGCCCCTGCTGTTGCCGACGTTTACGTAGTAAATTCCTGTTGGTAAGAATGCAATATTCAGCTCGATACTATTAGAGCCGGTGGATAAATCCCTGTCAGTGTAAACCAACTCCCCCAGCGTATTTTCGATTTCCAGCCACGAAGATTCTCCTGGTGGCAGATTGAATTGAATATAAATATTACTCGATGCCGGATTGGGATATATTGACATAGCAGATATATCATGGAGTTTCTCCATCCCGATGTATTTAACAACAACAATATCTTTTGTGGCAGTGTCCACACATCCGTTGTCATTGGTGATAATGAGCGTCACGGTATACGTGCCTATATTGGAATAAGTGTAGATAGGGTTTTGGAAACCGGTTGAATTACCATCTCCAAAGTTCCAATACCAGTCTACCGCTGAAACACTATTATCATTGAAGGTAGCCGGTAAATTCTGAAACAGTGTATCGTCAACCATAATATCTGCAACAGCAGAGTCGATTAAAATTGATCTGTTCATTGTATCTGAGCCTATGGCATTGATTGCAATAAGCCTGACATTGTAGTAGCCCGGAGGTCCCGAAAAGCAAATTGTCCCAGGATTGGAAATGAATGAAGAGCTGGGGGTGCCATTCTCAAATGACCAGATCCAGTTGACCACATTTTGGCTGAGGTCAGTAAAAGTGATGCAGTCTCCCGAACATATTTCAGAATCGCTGGGGGCGAAGTCAGCCACAGGAATTGGGCAGGCTAAAACGGCCATATAGTCCGTCATCACGATAGTGTCGCTTCCGCTTAGGTTAGAGACTACCAGGGTAACGTCATAAGTTCCAGGGATGGAATAGCAGACTCCCAAAGGGTTTTGCACATTTGATGTATCAGGTGATGCGCCGGGAAATGACCACGCCCAGGACGTTGGATTATTTGTGCTCTGATCAGTAAAGCCTGCACATGCTGTCTCACAAACTGAATTTGTACTAGCAGTAAATCCAGCAGTTGGAACACATAGATTCACAGTGACTAACCCACTTTTAGTAATTGAGTCAGTACCATTTGCGTTGGACACAACCAGCGTAACATCATAGGTTCCAGGGGTCGAATAGCAGATACCTGTCGGATTTTGTACTGAAGAACTTGTTGAATCAGCACCGGGGAAATACCAGGCCCATGTATCAGGGGTATTTGTGGTAATATCGGTGAAGTTCAGGCATTCTCCAATACAAATTGTGCTGGCACTGGTAGAAAAATCCGCAACCGGAGTTGGACATGACAGCACAGTGATCATTCCAGTGATATTGTTGAAGTTGCCCCCAAAATTATTGGTAGCTATAAGGGATACGTTATAAGTGCCTGGATTAGCATAGCATATATTAACAGGATTCTGATCAGTTGAAAAGGAGGGTGATGCTCCTGGGAAGTTCCACAACCACGAATTAGGATTGTTGGTGCTCAGATCGTTAAATGAAACGCAGGTACTCTCACAAAACGTAGAGTCAGAAGAAGAAAAGTCAGAGATAGGAGGTACGCCAATCACTATAGAATAGTCCTCTACCTGCGCATACCAAACATCGCTGCAAGGAGTGGGAGCACTTCCAGAATAGTCAGAAGAGATCCTCATGCGAAGTGCGGTGTCCTGAACGGCGCCAAGCGGGATGGATATTGTGGCGGATGGACTGAAATCATCATCTTCCATAAATACGCGTTCCGTTAAGTCATCCAGTATCCCATCATTGTTAAAATCGATCCAGGCCCGTGTGTCTTGTGGGTTGCTGACGCCCGTTGTTACCGATAAACCATAACTCTGCCCGGCCACCAAATAGGCTTTTTGAGTACAGCTAAAGTCCTCATAACCGTCTGCCCCACCTCCTGTGCTATTCGCTATCGTTGCCAACGTTACATTGTATATCCCATAACCGCAACAATATTGAAGGGTGCTTGGAGTGCACGAGGCAGGCACAGGTCCGGTTCCAAGAACCACACTTATATAATCTACAATCTCAACTGTATCGCTACCGTTGGAGTTGGCCACTATCAATGTAACGGTATAATCTCCATCGGCCTGGTAGGAGTACACCGGGTTTTGTAGGTTGCTGGTCTGCCCGTCCCCAAAATCCCAGAGCCAATATGTGGGCACCATATTTGATTCATCAATGAATGATACAATCCCATCACAGCTAATAGTACTTTGGGCCGAGAAGCCGGCAATTGGAGGATTGGTATTTGCCAATACAGTGATCGCATAATCCTCAGCCTGACCTCGTTCCAGATCTGCGCAAGGGAGTGGCGCCGCTTCAAAATCATAATCTGCGGCAACACGCATGCGCAGGGCAGTATTGAGTACCCCACCTGAAGCAATAGTGATTGTTCCACTGGTGGTGGCCACATTGTCATCAGCGTAAACAAGCTCTGAAACATTGTCAAATGAGCCGTCATTGTTATGGTCTATCCAGGCCCTGATATTGTGTAATCCTGGGGCAGAGCTACTCATGTCTGCGAAGAAATTGTAGGTCTGCCCTTCCACTACATTTGTTCCAAAGGAGCAGGTCAAATCTTCATATCCTGCTGCTCCATCAAGGGTGGTGCTGGAGATGGTGTTGAAGCTGAATTGTGTAATACCGAACCCGCAACAATAGTTTAATGAGGCTGGTGTGCATGAGGGCAAGATGGGTCCTCCTCCTGACACATTAACCTGAATATAGTTGGTGAACACCACCGTATCGCTGCCGTATTGATTGGTGGCAATGAGTGTTACCGTATATATACCGTCTATGGTGTAGGTATGCGTTGGGTTTTGCGTGGTATCGGTGAATCCATCACCAAAGTCCCAAAGCCAGGACGTGGCAGCAGGGGAAGAAAGGTCTGTAAAGTTGACGGTACCACTACAGGTGAGTGTTGCATCCGCGATAAGGTCAGCTACTGGAGGAATTGTGTCTGGCTGAATAATGACAGAATAATCCTCAAACTGACCGTACTGCACATCCACGCAAGGCGAAGGCGCAGCATTCTGCCACCAATCGGAGCCTACCCGCATTCTAAGACCGGTATATGACACTGGATTACCAGGAATTGTCACAAAACCGGTATGCACCCCTACGACCTGTGACGACGTAAATACCTGTTCCCCACCTGAGAACACGCCATCATTGTTATAGTCGATCCACACTTCAACATTTTCCTCAAAGGTTGGCCCTGTTTCTACCGATATTGCATAGGTTGAGTTCATGGTCACATTAGCCACCGATCCACATGAGAAATCCTCATAACTCACGCTGCCATTGGTGGAATTGTTGTTGATCGCCTCAAAAGTCACATTGTAAATTCCCATCTGGCAGCAATGTCCAAAAGTAACAGGTGTGCAAGAAGGAGGGATAGGTCCGCTTAAGCTTACCGTGATGTAATTGGAGAACGCAATGGAATCAATTCCGAAACTATTGGAAACCAAGAGGCTGACGCTATAGGTTCCATCAGCTCCATATGTGTGTGATGGGTTCTGAGCACTGGAAAAGTTACCGTCCCCAAAATCCCAGGTCCAACTGGTGGGGGCAAATAGGCTGAGGTCGCTAAAGTTGATGAGACCTGTACATGTGAAGATGGTATCAGCCATGAAGTTTGCCACAGGTGTAGAAGTGTTCGGCTGAATGAGCACATTGTAATCTTCCGTCTCTCCCCAATTGAAGTTCGTACACGACTCTCCTGCTGTTATCGTTTGTTGGAACTGACAGCGCACCCTCATACGCGTTACACCTGGTAGAGCGAATGAAGAAATGATGATGGAATCATTGAACCAATTCAGGCTCGCTGATGGAGAGGCATAAACAAACTCGTCCAGATCATCAAAATCGTCATCCTGGTTATAATCTATCCATACCCCAAATCCCTGGGCCCAGTTGGATCCTGCCTGCATTCCAATGGCATATTTGATTCCTACTGTAACCGTCGTTGTAAGTCCCGTGTTGATATAAGAATTTGTGTTGCAATTGCTTCCTCCGCTATTGAGGTTCGATATCGTATTGAAAGTAAAGTTTTCGACCTGATCTCCGTCACTGCAATCGGTATCTGGTGTACAGTACACACCATATCCTGCCAAGGGCATGATGGTAAATGCAATTCCCACCATGAACAAAGGCCATGCACTAAATGGAGGCATGAGGTTCATAATTCAGTTCATAAAGTCTTACTGACAGTAAATTATTCGCTTGTTAATAGAACAATTGACTATACGCGAAAGTTACACCTAAAAGAAAATATTCTTCAATTTATGCAAGGCGCGTTCTGCACCTTCGCTATGATAGAGTAATAATACTAAATATTCAGGAGAATGTTAAGTAAAACCAACAGTCAAATACAATAAAGTGTTGGTTCTACCTGTCCAAAAAAATAAATTCATTTCACGTGAATATTTTGCCCGGATTCAGGATAGAATTTGGATCGAACAGGCGCTTGATTTCTTGCTGGATTTCAAGCTCCTTCTTGTTAAAGGCGATGTCCATATAGCCCTTCTGAACCAAACCTATGCCATGCTCTCCTGATAGAGTACCCTTCAGGGAGACGCAGAGTTCGAATATTTCACGAATTCCTTTGGGTAAGTCATTGTCCCATTTTTCATCTGTCATGTCTCCTTTAATAATGTTGACATGAAGGTTGCCATCACCAGCATGCCCGTAGCAAACGGACTTGAAACCATACCGCGTTCCGATATCTTTGACACCCTTCAACAAATTGGCAAGTTCGGCACGTGGAACCACGGTATCCTCTTCTTTATAAACTGAATTTGATTTCACCGCTTCTGCTACCAGCCTTCTCAACCTCCAAAGCTCGTCTTGCTCACGCGCCGATTCAGCAACCAGTATTTCATCGCATTCATAGCTCTCCATGATCTCGGATATCTTCTCACATTCTGCAAGCAACACCTCCTCGTAATTTCCGTCAACTTCAACCAGTAGATGGGCTTTGATATCATCCTTGACAGTGACGCTTATGTCGGGAACGAACTTCAGGGTCCAATCGATTGCATCGCGTTCCATGAATTCCAGTGCAGAGGGTGTAATCCCAGCTCTAAACACTGCTGATACGGCTTCGCAGGCTTTCTCTGCAGAGAAAAATGGAACCAACATAAGCATGGTCCTGTCTGGATATGGAATCAGCCGCAGTACAATTTTCGTAACGACTCCCAGTGTTCCTTCGCTCCCGACTATCAATTGGGTGAGATTATACCCTGTGGAATTTTTTAACACATTTGCACCGGTCCAAATGATCTCCCCGGTAGGCAGTACCACTTCCATGTTCAAAACATAATCGCTGGTCACACCGTATTTAACAGCCTTGGGCCCTCCCGCATTTTCAGCAATGTTCCCACCGATAAAACAGGACCCTTTACTCGATGGATCCGGAGGGTAGAACAATCCCTTTTCTACCACCGCCTCTTGCAGTACCTGGGTAATTACGCCAGGCTCAACAGTGATTTGCAGGTTTTTCTCGTCGAGTTCAATGATTTTATTGAGCTTTTCAGTGGTGAGGACGATACCGCCATAGATCGGCAGCGCACCTCCACTCAAGCCTGTTCCGGCTCCTCTCGGCGTTACGGGTATGTGCTCCTTATTGCACAGTGTCAGAATCGCTGCTATTTCCTCAGAAGATTGTGGTTTTAGCACTACTTCCGGAGAATAGACCAGGTCTTCGGTCTCATCACGCGAATATTGCTCCATGGCGTCTGCATCGCTCAGAACATTATCAGCTCCAACAATGGATTCAAAGGTATTCAGATGTTCTGCTGTGATTTTTGCATATTCCATCTTATGGCTCAAATCTTGTGCGCTTTTTATAAATCTGCTTTGCTTTTAGGGTATAAAGATATTGAAAACCGTAAAGCAATTTTTAATTACTTTTGCCCATTCTCAAACCAGATACCGGAGAGGTGACAATAATATTTCCAAATCGGACTTCAATTGTAGGCAAGCTAATATTGAGCCTGTTTCTTATCAGCACTCTTCTCTTTGAGTCAACCGCTGCAGGTCCGCCAATACGCCCTTCGAGCCGGAACAGCAAGGCCAAATGGGATCGGCCAATTACGTTGGAGGACATCTGGAAGAACGGCACTTTTAGGCAGAAGGGTGTTTATGGTATAAGGTCCATGAATGATGGTATTCATTATACAACGCGTGAGAAAGTCGGTGAAGATTCATTCATTGTAAAGTTCAAGTATGAAACTGGCGAGGCCGTGGACACGTTATTGCGCCCTGAGTGGTTGGTTGATGCAAATTCGGGGAAGTCAATTTCGCTGAGGGATTATATGTTCAGCGATGATGAAACCAAGATTATGCTGCCAACAGCCGTTGAGAAACTATATAGGTATTCTACCAAAGAGATCAATTACATATGGGATAGAAATTCGAAAACCCTCACACTTCTAAGCGAAGGAGCCAAGCAGCGATATGCCACTTTTTCGCCGAAGGCTTCGAAGGTGGCCTTTGTTCGTGAGAACGATATCTACATTAAGGATGCAGTGTCGGGTAAGGAGGCCCGGGTAACGAGCGATGGGAAATTCAATACCATCATCAATGGCGCTACGGACTGGGTGTACGAGGAAGAGTTTGGCTTCCAAAGGGCATTTTTCTGGTCTTCAGATGGCGCCCAAATTGCGTATTATAAATTTGACGAGAGCAATGTCAAGGAGTTCTCAATGGATATGTTCGGAGGGCTCTACCCAACTCAATACCGTTTTAAATATCCAAAAGCAGGAGAGGAGAATTCCAAGGTGAGCATACATGTTTACGACCTGGATTCGGGTGAAGATATTGAAATTGATCTGGGCAATGAATTCGAGTATATCCCACGAATCAAGTGGACAAATGACCCTGAGATACTCTCAATTCAGCGAATGAACAGGCATCAGAGCCATTTAGATCTACTTCTGGCAAATGTCGTTACCAAAAAAGTCAAGGTAATTCTCACGGAAAAACGGGATACCTATATCGATATCACTGATGATCTTACCTTCCTTGGTGACAACAAGAGCTTCATTTGGAGCAGTGACAAAGATGGATACAACCACGTTTACCATTATACCTTAAAGGGCAAGCTTATCAAGCAGGTGACATCAGGTGAATGGGATGTGAGGTCATATATCGGGTATGATGAACAAGCCAACCGGATATTCTACATAGGGTCAGAGAACCACAATTCAACGATAAAGACTGCTACTTCTTACGAAGGAGCAGACTATAAAGTAACCGGCCTTAAGCTGGACCCGCCGATGGCCAACCCAATTGTTAAGAATCTATTTACCATCGATTTACAAGGGGAGAATAAAACGATACTCAGCACTGAGAGCGGATATAACGATGCCATATTTAGTAAGGGCTTTAAGTTTTATATCAATACGCACACTGATGCCAATACGCCCAACAATGTATCCTTGCACAAAGCTGATGGAACAGAAATTCGGGTGTTGGAGGACAACAAAGATTTGAAAAAGCAGCTGCCGCATTATCATGTAGCACCACAGGAGTTTTTTAGTATCAAAACTCCGGACGCCACTTTGAATGCATGGATTATCAAACCACTGGATTTTGATCCAGGCAAGAAATACCCGGTGTTGATGCATGTATATGGCGGGCCAGGAGTACAAACCGTGAAAGACAAATGGGGAAGAAATAATTATTTCTGGTACCAGATGTTGGTTCAAAAGGGATGCATAGTGGTCTGTGTTGATAATAGAGGTACCCCGGGAAGAGGAGCGGCATTTTCAAAATCTACCTACAAGAATCTTGGGCACCTGGAGGTCATTGATCAAATGGCGGCGGCGAAATACCTGCAGGGTCTTGACTTTGTGGATCCCGATAGAATTGGCATCTGGGGTTGGAGCTACGGTGGATATATGACCGCACTTTGTATGACAAAAGGCGCTGAGATCTTTAAGCTTGGAATATCCGTAGCGCTTGTATCGAATTGGAGATTTTATGATACGATTTATACCGAAAGGTTTTTACAAACGCCTCAGGAAAATCCCAATGGTTATGACGATAATTCTCCGGTTAATCATGTTGACAAGCTAAAAGGCAAGTTCCTCTTGGTCCATGGATCTGGTGATGACAATGTGCACTATCAAAACACGATGGAATTGGTGGATGCCCTGGTGGATGCGAACAAGCAGTTTGATTTGTTCATCTACCCGAACAGAGCGCATGGAATTAGAGGCGGCAATGCGCGACTCCATCTTTATACCAAGATGACAGACTTTATTATGGGCAATTTATAAACATATAACAAAGTGCCTGCTGTAGGCAGGTAATAAAATCACAAAATGGAAAGTTCAGTCGAAAATAAGCCAGTAGCAATGACAACGGAGTTGTTTGGGCAGCCTATCGGGCTGTTCATTCTCTTTTTTACAGAGATGTGGGAACGATTTTCATATTATGGCATGCGAGCATTGTTGGTTCTTTATCTGACGGAAGAGATTACAGGTAAAAACCCTGGACTCGGTTGGGATACGACGGAAGCCGGGTCTCTATATGGCTGGTATACAATGTTGGTGTATATCACACCGATCTTTGGAGGAATGATCGCTGATAAAGTATTTGGATTTAGAAAGGCAATTACGATGGGAGCCATCCTAATGTCAATGGGACATTTTGCTCTGGCTTTTAATCCTATGCCGGCATTCTATCTTGGGCTTGGACTGTTGATAGTAGGCAACGGTTTTTTCAAACCAAATATATCCTCTATGGTTGGGCAGCTCTATGGCGATGGAAGTAAGAGAAAAGACTCTGGATATACCATCTTTTACCAGGGGATTAACGTTGGAGCTTTTCTGGGATCTATTCTTTGTGGTTATCTGGCGGAAAAAGTTGGTTGGCACTGGGGATTCGGACTAGCTGGAGTCTTTATGGTCATAGGAATGATACAATTTCAATTGTCACAGAAGATGTTTGGACATATTGGTTTAGCACCAAAGGATCAAGAAAAGCAGATTGAAGAAACAGCAGTTGAGGAAGAACCTCCCAAAAAAGAGGGTTTGACAAAAGTCGAGAGGGATAGGTTGATCGTGGTTGGTATTTTGGCATTCTTCTCTATCTTCTTTTGGGCGGCTTTTGAACAAGCTGGAAGTAGTATGAATATTTTTGCCAGAGACTACACCGATAGAGATCTGGTTGGAAGTAGTGCTATGCTATTTAAGGTGGTTTCAGCAATTATATCTTTTCTGCCCGTTGCCATTTTGGTTTGGTTATTTGGGGGGCTTGTATCTAAGCTAGGCAAAGAATATAGATTAGGAATTGCTTTTATGGGACTCAGTATAGCCATACTAACAGGTATGCTGAGCTGGATGGTGTATGACCAGTTTAGGGCTGAAAACCTGGAAGTACCGGCGACCTGGTTTCAGAGCTTGAATGCACTTTTTATCTTTACCCTGGCACCATTGTTTTCCTGGGTATGGAGGAGGCTGGCAGATACCAGGTTCAATCCTACAGGCCCTCAGAAATTCTCGATTGGACTGGTTCTGTTGGGTATTGGATTTGTTCCCTTGGTTAATGCTACCGCAGGAATAGTGGGGGCAGATGGTGCGGTAAAAGTAAGTATGATCTTCCTGGTACTTGCTTATCTTTTGCACACTATGGGAGAGCTTTCTCTTTCTCCTGTAGGTTTGTCTTATGTGAGCAAACTATCTCCTAAAAGATTGGTGGGTCTAATGTTTGGAATATGGTTCTTTGCTTCGGCAATGGGCAATATGATAGCTGGGCAATTCTCGGGTTATATGGAAAAGCTTGCTGAGGAATCTACAATGTCTGATTTCTTTGAAATTCTCGTGTATATTCCAGTTGGAGCAGGACTGGTGTTCTTCTTGTTAAGCTTCCCACTTAAGAAGCTTACACACGGAATTCACTAAGCGGGCAGCATGACTTTTAGTAAGTCGTATCTGCCTGATTTGGATCGATTTTTGTATTTTTGATTAGCTCATAGAGGAATACAATGCTCAAATCTGCTTTTCTAAACGTCTGTCTTGTTACCACCTCTTTAGTGAGTGCTCAGGATGCAGCTACTCCCAAAATAAACTGGATGACATGGAGTGAGGCAATTGAAGCTCAAAAGGCAGCCAGAGAGTTCTACCTGAAAGACAAAAAGGCCAACCATCCTCCAAAGAAAATATTTTTAGATGTTTATACTACCTGGTGTGGGCCCTGCAAGAAAATGGATGCCAATACCTTTAAAAAACCTTCGGTAATTCAGGCCATGAACAAGTATTACTATCCGGTTAAACTAAATGCTGAGCAACCAGATCCAATAACACATGACGAGCATACATTTATCAACCCAAATCCCACTCTGGTAAGAGGCAGAAGAGGAGTGCACCAGCTGGCTGCTTCAATTTTGGACAATCAACTGTTTTATCCTTCGTTTGTAGTAATGGACGAGAATACCAACAGGCTGGTGATCCATAAGGGTTACAAGGGTGAACTGGTCATGGCGGGTATATTAGCGTTTTATGGCTCCAACGAATATCTCAAGTACAAGGAGGCGGTGATGAAGCAAAGTGGGCAACAAAAAGCAAAAAACTCAACTGGACAACCCATAAATCAATGAGCATAAAAAATATTCGCGCAATACTTACGTCGGTGTTAGTTCTGATTGCTATGAGTTCCTTTGCCCAGGTAAACTGGGTTACGATTGATGAGGCCCAGGAGCTCAACAAACAAGAACCACGCAAGATCATGGTGGACGTATATACAAAATGGTGCGGTCCCTGTAAGATGATGGTCAAATACACCTTTAACGATAAGTGGATAGCTGATTATATCAACAAGCATTACTACGCAGTAAAGTTCAATGCTGAAGGGCCTGATTCCTGTACGTTCAAGTCAACGGTATTCAAGAATCCCGGCTATGTAAAGGACAAACGCGGCCGCAATGGAACGCACCAGTTCACGCAGGCCATCGCTCCTGTAAATGGACGAATTGCCTATCCAACAGTTGTATTTATAGATCAAGACCTGAATTTGATTACAGGGGTACAGGGATTTCAAAAGCCCGTCCAGTTTGAACCCATGCTCAAATTCATTAACGAAGATGTTTATAAGACTTCCAATTGGGAGGCCTTTATGAAATCCTTTAAGTCCGAGCGGGCCGTTAACTCCCCGACGCAATAAATACCCTTTATTCATTCTCTCCTTATGACCTCTCCTCTTATTACAAATGACGCGATCATTCTTGGTATACTGATTGTTATCCTTGCCTTTGTTTTCAAGACCTCCGAAAGCGATAGGCCGTATTTGAAAAAGTTCTATAAATACGTTCCTTCTTTGCTGCTTTGCTATTTCCTACCAGCGATTTGCACATCACTTGGCATTATTGCACCTGAGTGGTACACGCTAGCTGATGTTGCTGAGTTCTTCAAGTCCAGCGGGATAGAGGTGCCACAGGATATGAGGCAGGATGAAGTTGTCCGAATTGCGGAACAAAATGGCATAGCGGTTAGCGAACTCAAGAAATTTCACAACAGTTCCGATTTATACTATGTAGCATCCAGGTTTTTGTTGCCGGCCAGCCTGGTGCTGTTGAGCCTCAATATCGATCTGAAAGGCATTATTGGCTTGGGCCCCAAGGCGTTGATCATGTTTTTTACAGCCACAATCGGAATAATAGTAGGTGCTCCATTGGCTTTATGGCTGGTTGCTTATGTGGTTCCTGAAGTTTTCTACACCTCTAGTGGAGAGGCGATCTGGCCTGGATTGGCCACAGTTGCCGGCAGCTGGATTGGAGGCGGTGCCAACCAGACCGCAATGAAAGAAATATTCGAATGCTCGGACAAACTCTTCTCGGCCATGATCGTGGTGGATGTATTTGTGGCAAATCTGTGGATGGCCTTCTTATTATATGGAGCCGGTATTAGTGACCAACTCGATATCAAGCTAAAAGCAGACAGTTCGGCTATTGAATCGTTGAAGACTAAAATGGAATCTTACTCCAAAAAAATTACGCGAACAGCCACCACGTCTGATCTGTTCATTATCGCCGCCATAGGCTTAGGTACTGTGGGATTGTCTCACCTGTTATCAGATATTATATCTCCTGTAATAAGTGGAGCTATTACAGAAACATTGGTTGCGAACCCTGATTCCTGGGTGCAGTACATTACTTCATTTGGGTCGGGGTTTTTCTGGTTGGTTGTTTGTGCAACTACTTTTGGAGTACTTATGTCATTTACTAAGGCACGGGAGTATGAAGGTGCTGGAGCTTCAAAGATCGGAAGTGTATTCCTTTACATCCTGGTTGCGACCATCGGTATGAAAATGAATATAGCTGAATTGATTCGTGATTGGGAGGTCTTCAAATACCTCATCGTCATCGGGCTCGTCTGGATGGTTATCCATATTTGTTTGCTGCTTCTTGTAGCTAAGATTATTAGAGCACCATTCTTTTTTGTAGCCATTGGATCACAGGCCAATATAGGAGGTGCTGCTTCGGCACCGATAGTGGCAAGTGCGTTTAGTCCTGTCTTGGCTCCTGTGGGAGTACTTTTGGCAGTTTTGGGTTACGCCATTGGAACATTTGGAGCTATCCTGGCCGCCATCATGATGCAAGGGGTGTCATTGTAGCAATTCCATTCTCAAAAGAGTGTTACGATCCTTGAATTAGTAAGCGTAATATTAGTCATTGATGAGAATAGCATTTTTCCTATTTTTACCAGTCGTATTTCTTTCATCGAACAGGTAAGCAGGAGGATACCATAAAACATCTGAAGGCGGAGAATCACAAGCTGTTTGTGGAGTTGAAGAGGAAGAAGGTGAAACTCGGTGCTGCAAGGAAGGAATTGCAGGAGGAGAACCTTGAATTACAAGAACGCAATTTGGATATTTCAAATAGTGTAAACTACGCAAAGCGTATTCAACCAGGAGTTTTGGTGGCATATTCAAACAGCAGCTGGCGATATCTGGTCCTTGTGCTTTGGATAATACTACAATCTTCTAACTATATCTACAAGAAGTATTTTAAGAAGGGATATTAGCTCAGTTGGTTTAGAGCGCTTGCTTGACAGGCAAGAGGCCACAGGTTCGAATCCTGTATGTCCCACAAAATGGTCAAAACCTCTGGAGGGAATTGTTTTGTAGTAATGAACCTAACTTCTGTGAGTAAAATAGCGTATAAATAATTTGCGAATGAAATAGGAACATCGGCCTTAGCCAATTCATTATGAAACAAGAAGTCAATAGACCAAAGATATGAAGAGAAGGATTGCAATTTTAGGAGTCAATGTTGTAGAGTGGTTCTTATGCAGAATCCGCGGTGACGAAGATGAAAACATTGGAGGCGGAGATGAAAAAACAGAAAAAAACGGGGTGGCAGTCGATTGGATATCCATCCCCAGCGGAACGTTCACGATGGGCAGCCCAAATCGAGAAGTCGGAAGAAGAGACGATGAAGTGCAACATGAAGTACGGCTCAGTGCTTTTAAGATGAGCAAATACGCAGTTACCTTTGAACAGTACGATGCCTTTTGCAAAGCGACGGGCAGACAAAATCCTAAAGACGAAGGTTGGGGACGTGGAAAGCAGCCGGTGATTAATGTATCCTGGTCGGATGCTACTGCTTTTGCCCAGTGGATGGGTTGCCGTTTACCTACGGAAGCGGAATGGGAGTACGCCTGCCGGGCAGGTACCACAACACCATTTAACACCGGAAATAATCTCACTACAAAGCAGGCAAATTACAACGGCAATTTTCCATACAAGGACCATGCAAAAGGGGAGTATCGAGAGCAAACACTACCGGTGGGCAGTTTAGTCCCCAATGCCTGGGGTTTGTACGATATGCACGGCAATGTTTGGGAATGGTGCAGCGATTGGTATGGCGATTATCCAGCGGAGCCCCAAACCAACCCTGCTGGCCCATCATCTGGGGAGATATTCGTGTTCCGTGGGGGTAGTTGGTTCATTAATGTGATACGCTGCCGGAGTGCATACCGCAGCAACTACTTCAAGCCCGTAATCAGCGACAACACCATAGGTTTTCGGATTGTTGCCTCTAAATAACCCACGGTTGATTTAAGATTAGGTGAGAACACGCCTGAATATATCGCTGCATGATGGCTCTTAAGGAAGTAATTAGCCAGGAGGGGCTTTATAACTGATATGGCAGAGACACTGCTCCGTACGAATCACACGCAGAAGGCGAATAATCCATTATTTAACTATAGTAATATTTGGAGTAAAATTCCGACCTTTATATCCTTGACCTATTGGGATAAATCCTGATCTTGGCAAGACGGAGGTGTTGATGCCATTTTGTCTTGTTCTTGACCCGGCACGAATTCTGTAATGACAATCGCAAAGTAAAATATGTTGCTTCCTGGATTTCCATCGCTTTTTCGTACCACAAAGCCTCAACGCTTTGATTACAAACCGATCTACTATGATGAGGAGAAAGAGAAGCGCGATAAGGAAAGAGCAGCAGGTAGCTACAATACCGGGAGTGCACGCATTAAATTTAAACCCAAGTCTTCAAGAGCATCAATGAAGGCTAACCTTACGATCCTTATATTGGTTTTTCTCTTATCTGCCCTGGCGGCATACATTATTACCTATTAGATCAAGATGCCCGATATTATTCATGTGCTTCCTGAACGTGTAGCAAACCAGATTGCCGCTGGTGAAGTTATTCAACGGCCCGCATCAGCTATCAAGGAATTGCTTGAAAATGCAGTTGACGCTGGCGCTACTTCTGTCAAGGTGATTGTAAAAGACGCTGGCAAAACGCTACTTCATGTAATTGATAATGGCTGCGGGATGTCTAAATCCGATGCAGAAAAGTGCTTGATGCGCCATGCGACTTCTAAGATTCAAAAGACCGAAGACCTCTTCAATATCCGAACAATGGGGTTTAGGGGGGAAGCTCTGGCCTCGATAGCGGCTATTGCCCACGTTGAAATAAAGACCAAGCGGCAAGAAGATGACCTTGGCACGCAGATCAATATTGAAGGAAGTGACATTGTCAGCAATGAACCATGTGGTTGCAATGATGGTACATCTATCGCCGTCAAAAACTTATTTTACAATGTTCCAGCCAGGCGAAATTTTCTGAAATCTGATCCGGTAGAGACGAAGCATATTATTGATGAGTTCCAGAGGGTGGCGCTCGCCTTTCCCAACATAGCTTTTTCTCTGTTCAACAACGATAATGAGGTATTTCACTTGACAAAGGGAAGCTTGCGCCAGAGGGTCGTTGGTGTGTTTGGCAGGAACTATAACCAGAAATTGGTCCCAGTAGAGGAAGACGCTTCTGTAGTAAATATTTCAGGATTTGTTTCGAAGCCTGAATTTGCTCGAAAGACCAGGGGTGAACAGTTCTTCTTTGTGAATAAGCGGTTTATCAAGAATGGATATCTCCACCACGCCATTCAAAATGCCTTTCAGTATCTGATATCCAAGGAGAACATTCCTTCCTATTTCATTTTTCTAGAGCTGAATCCTAAGACCATAGACATCAACATTCACCCTACCAAAACAGAGGTGAAATTTGAAAATGACAGAACAATTTATGCAATTCTCATGGCTGCGGTTAAAAAGGCCCTGGGAGCGCATAACATTGCTCCAATGCTTGACTTTGAACGAGAGACCGGATTTGAAATTCCACCTTTGGGTAAAGGAGAAGCAATCAACATGCCGGAGGTTAAAGTGGATCCTACGTATAACCCTTTCAACCAGGGGGCAACATGGACGGATACATCCTCACAATCTAAACCTTCAGTTGAGAACTGGGAAGAGTTGTATAGACCAGGAGGTGCAGTAGCAAGGCAAAACTTGGAATCTGATGTAAATCAATCCCAGCTGGAGCTCGACGAAAATGATGATCAGAGAGGTCAGGCCAGACGCCCGATTCAAATTCATAGAAGGTTCATAATATGCCAGATCAAATCGGGTTTAATCATAATAGACCAACAAAATGCCAGTGAAAGGATGCTCTATGAGCGGTATCTGCTCGCGTTGAAAAGTTCTAAGGCAGCTGTTCAGAAGAGTTTGTTTTCAAAAACCATTGCCATGAACCCCGGAGATTTTGAGCTGGTGAAGGAGATGAAAGATGAGTTGAATACGCTTGGATTTGAAATTCGGGAATTTGGGAAGAATACTGTGGTAATAGAAGGGGTACCGGCGGATTCAGTGGAAAAGGACGCAGAAGTTTTACTCGAACGAATATTGGAAATGTATAAAGACAATGTCATTGATTTAAAGCTGGAGAGGCAAGATAACCTGGCTAGATCTATGGCAAAGAGCCTTTGTGTTAAAGCTGGACGTGTACTTCAGGAAGAAGAAATGACCGTGATGATCGATGAGTTGTTCGCGTGTAGCATGCCCTATTACACACCCAATGGGAATCCTACTATTACTACTTTGACAAACGAGGAGCTGAATGCAAAATTTGGCAAATAGGAGATAGAAGACCAATGGCTGTTCAAGATTATTTACCGAGACAATTCAACCTTACACCAACGGTGGTCAAGAATTTATTGATCATCAATATCTTGTTCTTTGTGGCTTCTATTGCTTTTGCAAAGATTTCTCATCAGGATTTGAATAGCACATTCGGCCTCTATTACCCCGGATCTGAACATTTTAGGCCATTTCAAATACTTACCAGCATGTTTTCCCACGGAGGTTGGGCTCATCTGGCGTTCAACATGTTCGCCCTCTGGATGTTCGGTTCTCAACTGGAGAGAATCTGGGGCTCTAAGCGGTTTCTTATTTATTTCCTTCTCACCGGACTTGGTGCTTCCTTGCTGCACACAGGAGTTAACTGGTATGAGTTGCAACAAGCTTGGTCCAATATTGAGATGGAACACCATTCTCGATATATGGAGCTAATTAGAAGTGAAGGAAGAGAGCTGATTTTGACGGGCAGAAACTACGTTGATCGTGATTTAGGAAAGTTAAATGGAATATACAATGGTTACGTAGTGGGTGCCTCAGGGGCAATTTATGGATTGCTCATCGGGTTCGGAATGTTATTTCCCAACGTGGAGTTGATGCTGTTGTTTTTCCCGGTACCTGTTAAGGCAAAATATTTTATTCCCTTGCTAATGATTGGCGAACTGTATCTGGGGATGAATAATTTTTCCTGGGATAATATTGCTCACTTTGCGCATCTCGGAGGTGCACTGTTTGGATTTCTTATCATTAAGTATTGGGCCAGGGGGTCAAATCGTTTTTTCTAAATAATGGCAGGAGTATCCGATGAAATAAAAGCGGTTTTCAAGCAGAATGATGTACTGATTCGCTTGATACTCTTCAATGCAGCTGTGTTTGTAGCTGTGCAGATCATTT
>DTRK01000232.1 GCA_012965955.1 Flavobacteriales bacterium | reverse complement strand
TGCTGCAAAGGTTGAAGAGGTTCTACGGGAGGTCGGTTTGACTGATATAGGAGATACCATGCCCTACCAAATCTCTGGTGGAGAACAGCAACGTGTTGCCATTGCGCGCGCCCTGGTTAACCATCCACAGGTAATCCTTGCCGATGAGCCAACTGGAAACCTTGATCCAGAAATTTCTGAGGACATAGTTCGACTATTGAAGAAAATTGCTACTGGCGGAACAGCTGTAATAATGGCAACTCACGATTCGAATATCTTAAGTAAGCTTCCTTCCAGAACAATAACATGTGAAGGGGGCAAAGTGCTGTCTCAGGGAGAAGGAGTACCGATTGTTCCACCATCTGTTCCTGCAAGTGGGCCTACTCCTAGTCCCGCAGATCAATCACCTCCACATCAGGGTGCTTCGCCGAGTCAAACTTAAAGTCTGCAGCCTTTGTGGTTGGATTGGGTGTTAGCTTGATGATCCTATAAGTAAAATCATCGCCTTCCTTTCCGACAATTGTAATTGAGTGAATCTGTTTCTTGGCCTTATCCACATACAAGTTAATGGTATGATAGCTCTTAGAATCAGCATCTTCAGGAAAGAGTTTGATAAGCTGCAGCGTTGTCCCACCCTTTACTTCTTCCTTGACATATTGATATTTGAAGCCTTTTTCATAAATCGTGAATATATTGGTTGGATTTAATTCTCCCTCCTCATATTCAGGTGTAATTATCTGTACCTCTTCATTCTCGACCAAATGGTTCCATTGCGTTTTTCCATCACAATACACCTCGGTTCCACTCATTTCAAGCTTGTACTGATTACCTTTCAGTAGCAGCGTACCTTCTTGAGATTCGTGAATATTGTCTTGTTTGTTGTCCATAAGCAACTCAAAGTTGATTTTCACGGCGCTGTACGTCTTATTTTTCGCACTCACCGCATCCAGGATCTGTTTAGCCTTAGGGTCGTGGTCTCCTGCCGTTTGGGCGTGCAATCCAATATAACAAAAGAGAAATAGTATTGGTAATAATGTTCTTATCTGTTGCTTCATTCTTATTCTGGTTTAGGTTTTTCGTCATCACTCTGGTCTGCATTTGACAAAAACTGTTCCAAGTTATATTCGTCGTGCATAAGGACCTGCCGCGCTTTACTTCCATCAAACGGACCGACAATTCCAGCCGACTCCAGTTGATCAATCATTCTTCCTGCCCTGTTATATCCAATCTTAAGACGACGTTGTAGCAATGATGCTGAGCCCTGCTGATGTACGACAACAATTTTCGCTGCTTCCTCAAACAATACATCCCTGTCTCCAGCATTCCCGGCACCACCACCTGCGCTATCATCAACATATTCAGGCAATGCGAAAGCGTTTGGATATCCTTGCTGCGTCCCGATAAAATTCGCAACAGCCTCTACCTCGGGAGTATCTACAAATGCACATTGAAGCCTGATGAGATCACTTCCATTGGAGAACAACATGTCTCCCCTTCCTACCAATTGCTCAGCACCTGACCTGTCTAGTATCGTCATTGAGTCGATCTTCGATGTTACCCTGAACGCTATCCGTACTGGGAAATTAGCCTTTATGGTTCCGGTGATAATGTTGACACTTGGCCTTTGTGTCGCAATAATAAGATGAATACCGATTGCTCGGGCTTTCTGTGCGAGACGTGTAAGAGGGGTTTCAATCTCTTTCCCTGCTGTCATAATCAAATCTGAAAACTCATCGATCACCAATACTAAGTAAGGCAAGTACCTGTGCCCATTCTTTGGGTTCAATTTCCTATTAACAAATTTGGCGTTGTATCTCGACAACTCCCTAACCTGGGCATCCTGCAATAGTTTGTACCTATCCTCCATTTCAATACACAATGAGTTTAAGGTATGTATTACCTTCTTGGTGTCAGATATGATTGCATCCTCCCCATCTGGCAGTTTGGCCAAGTAGTGCTTCTCAATGTGCTTATACAGTGTTAGCTCCACAATCTTGGGATCTACTAAAATGAACTTTACCTGGGAAGGGTGTTTTTTGTATAAAAGGGAAACTAAAATTGTATTCAGTCCTACGGATTTACCCTGGCCTGTAGCACCCGCAAGAAGGAGGTGCGGCATCTTAGTAAGATCGGCTATGAGAATTTCGTTGGTTATGGTCTTACCCAGGCCAATTGGAAGCGCTGCCTCTGAGCTCTGAAACTTCTCCGAAGCAAGGATGGACTTTATCGATACCGTCTTTGGATTGACATTTGGCACTTCAATTCCCACCGTTCCCTTTCCTGGTATAGGAGCAATTATCCTGATACCCAAAGCACTTAGACTCAATGCAATATCATCTTCGAGATTCCTGATCTTAGATATCTTGATACCCGCCGATGGAACAATCTCATAGAGTGTAACAGAAGGCCCCACCGTTGCCTTTATTTTGTCAATTTCAATATTGAAATTGCGCAAGGTATCCACAATACGGTCCTTGTTTCGTTCCAACTCACTCTTGTCAATTTCAATTTCAGAACCATCGTGGTCAAGTAACAAATCAACTGACGGAAATTCGAAGGATGACAAATCCAGGGTTGGGTCATATGCTGCCAACTCTTCTTCCGGATTAATTTGATCTGAAGGAATAACTTCTTCTTCTTCAACCTCCTCAATTTCCAGCTCTAATTCTCCCTTCGGGTCTCCTTCATTTTTATCTGTTGAATTGGTCTTGCCTTTCTGTGTTATTTCTAATTCTAACTCTCCAGTTTCTTCACTATCTTCTTCCGATTCATCTTTAGGTTTTTCACCCTCCTTTCCTTCAGTCCCAACAACTTTCGGGGTAGCCTCCGTATCAACAACCAACTCTATGCCTGCTCCTCTTGTTCCTGACGAAGAAGCAGAGTCGTCCTCTTCTCCTTCATCACCTTTATCCATTCCAGATATCTTAAACCAATTGAACGAAAAGTTGAAAGCTATGATCAGATATGAAAAGAATACAAATGCAAGAAATATCCCTGCTCCAATATTTCCCAGTACACCTCTCAGCCACTGATCACTCAAAATACCAAATGCACCCCCCATCAAGTGATTGAATGCATCGCTATACTCCAATGAATTATAAGTATATCCCAAAGCGATCGATAACCAAATGAGAACGAAGAATGAATGCTTCAAGATTCGCTTCACAGGAAGCAAAGAGACCCCAAAGACCAGTCGAACACCTATGAGAAAACTATTGAGAACAAATAAATAAGAAGTGATCCCAAACCATTTGTAAATGAATAAATGTGAAACCACAGCACCCAGACGCCCCAACCAATTCTGTACTTGCACTGATGAGTTAAACACCAATGAGAAGCCCTTGGATTCGACAAGGCTCATGTCAGAGCTCCAGGTAAAGATGTAAGATGAAAAGGAAATAAGCAGATAAGGTGCAACAATAAAAAGGAAAAATAAACCAGCTATCTTCCTATATCTATCGTCGCTTAAAAGGATTCTTGCTGATTGGAAAAAGTTTGGCTTCTTACTTTTGGGGGCCGAACGGCTTTTTCTTCGGGTCATAAATGCAAATCACGCAATTAGAAATGGGTAAACAAACTTAAATGTCCCTAAATTCTTCGAAAATCTTGTCCATGCCGTCTTGGTCAATCAGTACATAGTCTTCGGGAACAACAAAATAGCTTTCTTCGATATCCTCCGAAACCACCTTTGTGGCAGTTAAGCGCATCTCGTAATTGTACTTTCTTACCTGGTACTCAAGCAATACCCCGCTAATCTCATGGAAAGGCGTAAACCAATTTGAATTATCCAGGTCAATCTCATCGGTATAAAAAATACTAAACTCCTCTTTGATATTGTCCTTGAAGGTCACAATTGCCATCTTGCACTCATAACCCGCTACTTCCTTTGTAGAATCAACAAAGTGAATCTTCATTTCAGGAAATTCTGCATACAGCGATTCAATTTCGCTGGAGTCAACTCTAAGAGCATGCTTCTGATTCATCAGTTTTACCAGCTGAAAAACCGTTCTCGTCTCAGGAAAAGCCAACAAGTCCGTTTTGAATATACCCATCGGCGTACCTACAGTACCAGCGGTCCTACCATCCTTAAATCGTAGTATCATCTGATTCGGGAGGATTCCAGCCATCAGATCACCATGATCCGTTTCAGGATACGTTATCTCAAACTCAATGGAGCCTTCCGCAATATTGCGGTTGAAGATGTTCTCACATCCACTAAAGAATAAGAGCAATATGGGAAGAAGTGATATATATACGCGGTTCATTCCTGCAATCGGTATCTCCAAAATTTGAACAACAAATATATCTAATTTATTTGATTATCCAGAGATAGGAGATCGAGTCGGGAACGGCGTAAGCCTTCTATCTCGCGCTTTATTATTTGCGTCTTAATTTCTTGTGGCTCAAACGCCTTTTCGAACATGGAAATAGCCCTTTCGGTATCAAAAGGTTTACAAGAATACACGTCTGCCGTTACTAATCCGGCGTCCGGAAACGTGTGAATGCTTATGTGACTCTCCGCTATCATAACAAAAGCACTGATGCCTCCCTGATCCCAGGCATTAAGCTCATTATCACAGCGCACCAGAACAGGATCCATCAGTTTTCTCATTCCAAGGACCATTACCAGATCCTCCATGAATTTTCTTAATTCTTCCGTATCGAGAAGAATATCTCCTCTGCAACCAGTGCAATCCAAGGTTAAGTGACTTCCTTTCAAATCCGCTCGCTCTTCAATCATTCTATTGTTAAATTTCGTTCTTTTGTATGCCTTATTGGGGAATTGAATTTGGCAGTACAAATATTGATATTTTTGGCTGCTTTTTTAGCTTTAAACAGGGAAAACATGGAGAAGCAAAGGAAGTTAGCTGTAGTTGCTTTGGGAGGCAATGCGTTACTTAGAGACAACCAGGTTGGAACCATAGAAGAACAGGAGGCCAATGCAACAGCCACCTTGAAGCAAATGTTATTCCTAATAGAGGATGGCTATGATCTGGTCATAACGCATGGAAATGGGCCTCAGGTAGGAAGCCTGCTCATGCAGAATGACGCAGGAGAAGAACTCCATGGTATTCCACAAATGCCTTTGGATATTTGTGTGGCAGAAACCCAGGGCGAAATAGGTTACATGATTGAGAGGATGCTGCGAAATATCCTTATAGAAGAGAAGGTGGATAAGGCTATTCTCACACTGGTAACACAGGTTGTGGTCGATAAAGATGACCCTGCATTTGGCAATCCCACCAAACGAATTGGCCGCAGTTATACTAAAGAACAGGCAGATAAAATGCAAGTCAAAAAAGGCTGGTTGTTCAAGGAGAGTTCAAAGGATGGGGAAGGATGGCGTCGGGTGGTGGCATCCCCAATGCCTAAAGAGATATTTAACAGAGATACGATTGGAAGAATTGCACGACAAGGAGCCATAGTAATCGCTGGAGGTGGAGGGGGAATTCCGGTATACAAAGACCCAGATGGAAAGGTAAGAACGGTTGATGCGGTTATAGACAAGGACTTCGCCTCTTCTCTGTTAGCCTCAAGGATCAGGGCCGATGAGTTTTACATCCTTACTGATGTGCCTTATGTATACAAAAACTATGGTGAGGATAATCAAGAGAAATTGGAATTTCTCGACAATAAAGATGCACAGGCGTTGCTTGACTCAGGAGCTTTTGGAGAGGGAAGTATGGCACCTAAAGTGAGAGCAGCACTTTACTTCATCAACCACGGTGGAGACAAAAGTGTAATCACGGAAGCGACAAAACTCGATGACCGAAGCTTCGGTACGAAGCTCACCATGGAATATGAAAATTAATAGACCTTCGATTGGTATGTAAAGATTCTTTGCCCTACTCAGCATGACCGTACAAAGAAAAGCATGACAAATAATTAAATTGAATATTATGACGGATCTCAAAAACAGGAACTTTCTAAAACTTCTGGATTTCACACCAGAGGAAGTCAAATATTTAATTGATTTATCAGCTGAACTAAAAGCGGCTAAAAAAGACGGCAAAGAAACCCCAAAGCTTTTAGGAAAGAACATTGCTTTGATATTTGAAAAGAGCTCGACCAGGACAAGATGCGCCTTTGAAGTCGCAGCATATGATCAGGGAGGTCACGTTACCTACCTCGGACCTTCCGGATCACAAATAGGCAAAAAGGAATCCATGAAAGATACGGCGCGTGTCCTGGGGCGCATGTACGATGGAATTCAGTATCGGGGTTTTGGACAAGAGATCGTAGAAATCTTAGGTGAGCATGCTGGTGTTCCTGTTTGGAACGGACTGACAGACGAATACCATCCAACACAGATCCTGGCCGATCTTCTGACCATGCAAGAGCATAGTTCCAAGGAACTCAATGACATTTCATATTGTTACATGGGTGATGCCCGAAACAACATGGGCAACTCGTTGATGATTGGTGCAGCTAAACTGGGAATGGACTTCAGGGCTGCGGCTCCTACTAACGTACAGCCGGAGGAGCGTTTGGTAGCGGAGGCCAGGAAGATTGCCGCAGAAACCGGCGGCTCAATACTCATTACAGACAACGTGGAAGATGCCGTAAAAGGCTGTGATTTTTTGTGTACCGATGTTTGGGTCTCGATGGGTGAACCCGATGAAGTGTGGGCTGAGCGCATTGAGTTATTAAGAGACTACCAGGTCAATAAGGCCGCAATGGATTTAACGGGCAATCCCAATGTAAAGTTCCTGCACTGCCTTCCAGCATTCCACAACCGGGAGACGCAAGTTGGTGAAGAGATCTATCAAAAATTCGGGCTGGACGGCCTCGAAGTTACCGAGGAAGTATTTGAATCTCCTGCCTCGGTCGTATTCGACGAAGCCGAAAACCGGGTGCATACCATTAAAGCTGTGATGGTAGCTACGTTGGGGGAATAAGACACAATAGGATTTACTCAAATTGTGCCAGTGTACGCTTTATGATGTCCACGCAATCGAGGAGCTGCTCCTCTGTGATTACCAGAGGTGGAGCAAATCGGATGATGTCGCCATGAGTTGGTTTGGCTAACATTCCATTCTCTTTAAGGGCTACACAAACATCCCATGCTTCTTTTCCATCTTTTGGATTAATTACAATGGCGTTAAGGAGTCCTTTACCCCTTACCAAAGTAATCATGCCAGAATCAATCTTGTTCAATTCATCCCTTAAGAGCTGGCCAAGCTTTTCCGACTTGGCTGCTAAGTCCTCATCGCGAACTACATCTAATGCTGCAATTGCAACCTTACAAGCAATAGGATTTCCACCGAATGTGGAACCGTGCTCACCCGGCTTGATGACCAACATGATATCATCATCGGCAAATACCGCTGAAACTGGGAATACTCCACCAGAAATGGCTTTACCAAGGATCAGGATATCTGGTTTTACATTTTCGTGATCGCAAGCCAGTAGTTTACCAGTACGTGCAATGCCAGTTTGCACTTCGTCAGCAACAAACAATACATTCTTCTCCTTACACAACGCTAACCCCTTGGTAAGATAGCCTTCGTCCGGGACAAATACACCAGCTTCACCTTGAATAGGCTCCACCAGGAAACCAGCAACATTTGGATCCTCCAGCTCTTTCGCCAAAGCATCAATATCATTATAAGGTATAGAGACAATACCAGGGGTAAATGGTCCAAAGTCATTACGCGCTTCCGGATCATTGGAAGCCGAAATGATGGTAATCGTCCTTCCATGGAAGTTGTTCTCACAAACAATAATCTTAGCTTGATTCTCAGGAATGCCCTTCTTCTTGTATCCCCACTTTCGAACGAGTTTCAAAGCAGTTTCTACCGCTTCCACTCCGGTATTCATTGGTAATACCTTGTCGAATCCGAAATACTCCGTCACATATTTCTCATACTCACCAAGGCAATCATTGTAAAATGCCCTTGATGTCAGGGCCAGCTTCTGAGCCTGGTCTACCATGGCATCAACAATTTTTGGGTGACAGTGACCTTGATTTATTGCTGAATATGCCGACAAGAAGTCATAATACTTATTCCCTTCAACATCCCATACAAATACACCTTCGCCTCTGGAAAGAACAACTGGCAACGGGTGGTAATTGTGCGCCCCATACTTGTCCTCCATTTTCATTATTTCTGCTGAACTCATAGTCTCTGTAGCTAAATCTTCCATTTTAAATAGGTTATAAATTAAGAATCTCTTTAATAAAATACGGAAAGGCAGGTTAGTGAGCCATCTCCAGCTCTGATCTGAGACATCTCAATTGGATGAATATTGAAACCTCTGTCGGTCAATGCCTTGTGTGCATGTGGATAGCCATCTGCCACCAAAATATCGTTATCAAATCCAATGGTGTTTGCACCGTAAACTTCTTCTTCAGGCACCCATATTACTTCCGCGTCTTCAGGGAAACTATTTTCATCAAAATATACTCTTGGTGCTAAAATTAACCCTGGAGCAGGGGAACTAGCAATACTTTTCAGATGGAGCGCATTGGAAGGAATGGGTATCTCATGAACCGTATAACCCATTGGGGTTACAAAATCACGAAGTTGTTGCGCAGCCTCTCTGTTGGTTCTTGTGCTTATACCCACCAGGTACTTATCTCCAAATTTGATCACATCTCCCCCATCCATTCTGGCAGGCGGTGTCATCCTTGACAGTTCCAGCTCTGACTCCAGTCCAGCCTTCACCACATCCTGTTCCCCCTTCCTGGTATCGTGTCCTGAAATGGTCAACAGACCCTTGCCGTCACAGACCACTACCTGGTCCTCCACAAAGCAACAGTCTGGATAGTCATTGTCCGTAGGAAGTTCTTTCACTTTAACTCCAAATTTTCGCAAGGAAGCAACGTATGTATCATGCTGCCTCTTCGCTTCATCAACGTCTGAAGGCCCAGTTCCAAAATACGCTGCAACGGCCTGATCAAATGTGTCAGCTACCCCTCTCACAATCGCCCTTCTATGCTCACTCATGGTTCGAAAAAATACAATTGGATTTTCCTCAATTTATCAGATAAATCCTTCTTATTTTTGTTATCAAAATTAAAGCGATACAAAATTACTAGTTAAACTCATTTCCCCAAACAAATTTTATCTATTTGGAAGACGATGGAGCTGGAAAAAATCGTACAGAAGACAGCAAGTGAAGGCCTGAAAAATCTTTTTGACGTGGTATTCCCCGAGGACAAGATCAATCTTCAAAAAACGAGAAAAGATTTTGACGGGGATGTTACGGTTTTAACTTTCCCTTTCACCTCTTTTTCCAAGAAATCTCCGGAAGAAACCGGAGAGATGCTCGGTAAGTACCTACTCAAACATTGCGACCAAGTTGCGGATTTCAATACGGTAAAGGGCTTCCTCAATTTGGTCATTACGGATGACTACTGGGTAGCCTTCCTGGCAAATATTGCAAAAGAAGATAACTATGGCCATTTGAGCGCACCATCTGGAAAAATCATTATGGTGGAATATTCACAACCCAACACTAACAAGCCACTGCATTTGGGGCATTTGAGAAATAATATGTTGGGTTATTCTCTCTCTAACATTCTCAAAGCCAATGGACATGAGGTGATCATGGCCAATATCATCAATGACCGCGGCATTCATATTTGCAAATCCATGCTGGCATGGCAGAAATGGGGAGATGGAGAAACACCTGAATCATCAGGGTTAAAAGGAGACAAGGTCGTTGGAAAATACTACGTTGCCTTTGACAAACACTACAAAGAGGAGATCAAGGAATTGGTTGATGGAGGCATGAATGAGGAAGAGGCGGCTAAAAAGGCACCATTGATCCTTGAAGCCCAGGAGATGTTGCAGCGTTGGGAAGCAGATGACAAAGAAACCAGGGATCTTTGGGAAAAGATGAATTCCTGGGTACTGGCAGGCTTTGATGTGACCTATGAAAATCTTGGGGTAACATTTGATGAAGTGTACTATGAATCCAATACGTACATACTGGGGAAGGATTATGTTACTGAAGGCCTTAAGAACGGAACCTTCTATCAAAAAGACGATAAATCCGTCTGGTGCGATCTCTCACATGACAAAATGGATCCAAAACTGGTACTAAGAGCTGATGGTACCTCAGTTTATATCACGCAGGATATAGGTACAGCGGTACAGCGCTTTGAAGAATATAACCTTGATCAACAGATCTATGTAGTCGGCGATGAGCAGATTCATCATTTTAAGGTGCTCTTCTCAATATTGAAAAAGATGGGTTATGAATGGGCGGGCTCTAACTTTCACCTCTCCTATGGCATGGTCGAATTACCCTCTGGAAAAATGAAATCCAGGGAAGGTACAATCGTTGATGCAGACGATATCATGGCGGAGATGATTCAAACTGCCAAGGAGCTATCTGAAGAATTGGGCAAGCTGGAGGAGATTGAAGAACAGGAGAAAGATCGTCTTTATAACCTGATAGGATTGGGCGCCCTTAAGTACTTTCTACTGAAGGTAGATCCTAAAAAGAAGATGCTATTTGACCCTAAAGAGTCAATAGATTTTGCGGGCAACACGGGACCTTTTATACAGTACACCTACACACGTATTAAATCTCTGCTGCGGAAGGCAGAAACAGATCAGAACCTTACTTTCAGTGACGAGTATGATTTGGAGGACAAAGAGCGGGATTTGATCAAACTCTTAAACGAGTATCCCGAAGTAATTAAGGATGCAGGTGAAGCCCTTTCTCCAGCCTTGGTCGCCAATTATGTATACGAGCTGGCGAAAAGCTTTAACAATTTGTATCAGGCGCTATCTATTCTCAAAGATGTGGATCCAGAGGTGACCGCTTTCAGGTTGAACTTGTCAAGTGAAACAGGCAAGGTCATACAATCTGCCATGCTGCTATTGGGTATTGAACTGCCCGACAGAATGTGAGTCTAAAATGCTGGATCAACTCAGGGGAATACCTGAATTATTTCTTAACTTTGCACCCCTTTTAATTTTCTTTAGAAAAAGATGTTTGAAAATTTAAGTGACAAATTCGACCGTGCGTTTAAAATCCTCAAAGGCCAGGGGAGCATTACGGAAATCAACGTTGCAGAAACACTGAAAGAGGTACGCCGTGCCCTGATTGATGCTGATGTCAACTATAAAATAGCCAAGGATTTTACAGAGCGCTTAAAGGCAAAAGCACTAGGACAGAATGTATTGACCGCTGTTGAGCCAGGGCAGTTGATGATTAAGATCACCAGAGATGAGCTGGCTGATTTGATGGGTAGTACCAATGCTGACATTGACCTCACCGGCAATCCGACGGTTATTCTCATCGCTGGTTTACAGGGGTCCGGTAAAACCACCTTTTGTGCCAAACTGGGGTTGCACCTTAGAACAAAGAAAAACAAGAACCCTTTACTCGTTGCTTGTGATATCTACCGGCCGGCTGCTATTGACCAGCTCCATGTTGTTGGCGAACAGGCAGGTGTAGATGTGTATTCCGACAAGGAGAATAAGGATGTCACATCTCTGGCTCAGAAGGGTGTTGCGCAGGCGAAAGCCAATGGCAATGATGTAGTCATTATCGATACGGCCGGACGATTGCACATCGACGAGAAGATGATGGCGGAAATTTCCGCAGTGAAAAAGGCCGTAAACCCCAACGAATCGCTTTTTGTGGTCGATGCCATGACTGGGCAGGATGCAGTTAATACAGCCAAAGCCTTCAACGAACAAATAAACTACGACGGTGTTGTACTAACGAAATTGGATGGTGACTCCAGAGGTGGGGCTGCCCTGTCCATTAAGTCAATCGTTGACAAACCCATTAAGTTTATTGGTACCGGGGAGAAGATTGATGCGCTGGATGCATTTCATCCCGACAGGATGGCGGACCGTATTCTCGGCATGGGTGACGTGGTATCTCTTGTAGAGCGTGCCCAGCAGCAATTCGACGAGGAAGAGGCCCGTCGCGTGCAGAAGAAAATTGCTAAGAACCAATTCAACTTTGACGACTTCCTCAAGCAGATTCAGCAGGTCAAGAAGATGGGTAACATAAAGGATCTTGTGGGAATGATTCCCGGTGCGGGTAAGGCCTTAAAAGACATTGACATTAATGACGATGCCTTTAAGTCAATCGAGGTGATCATTGGTTCGATGACCAAGGAAGAGCGTGCATACCCTCCTATTATTAATGGGGAGAGAAGGAAGAGAATCGCAGCAGGTAGTGGAACTACCGTTGAAGATGTCAATAAACTCATCAAGCAGTTCAACGATATGAGTAAGATGATGAAGATGATGACTGGTGGCGGTGGAAGGGCTGCAATGCAACGAATGAAGGGCATGATGCCGAATATGTAAGTTCGCTGCACGTAATTATGTTCGTAACACTCACGTCATCTGCGCTATTCAGTTGATATGCCAGTGAAACACCAAGAATTACAATCGAATTACCACCGAATAAAAATTGAATAATATGGAGTCTGAAACGACATATCAACTTCTGGATGGAAAGCAGACCTCTGCTGATATCAAGGCAGAATTAGCTGTTGAGGTCGAAAAGATTAAAGCAGCAGGTGGAAGCATCCCGCATCTCGCGGCTATATTGGTTGGAGACGACGGCGCAAGCCACACATATGTAAATGCTAAAGTAAAGGCCTGTGAACTCATTGGTTTCAAATCTTCCCTTTACAGGTTTGATGCATCCGTAACCGAGGAGGAACTTCTCAAAAAAATAGAAGAGCTCAACAACGATCCCGACCTTCATGGATTTATAGTGCAGCTTCCTCTACCTGATCATATTGATGAACAAAAGATCATTGAGGCCGTTGCGCCTGAAAAGGACGTAGATGGGTTTCATCCTGAAAATATTGGCAAGATGGCCCTTGACCTACCCACTTTCGTTTCAGCCACCCCCTACGGGATCATGCAGCTTTTGGAAAGATATAAGATCGACACAGTCGGAAAGCACTGCGTCATAATTGGCCGCAGCCATATCGTGGGCTTGCCGATGAGTATTCTGATGGGCAAGAAAAAAAACCCGGGAAATTGTACCGTAACACTTTGCCACAGTCGCACAGCAAATATCAAAGACTTCACTCTTGATGCCGATATTATAATTGTTGCTTTAGGAAGCGCTGAATTCCTGACCGGCGACATGGTTAAAGAAGGAGTGGTAGTAATAGATGTTGGAATTACCAGAGTGGAAGATAACAGCAAAAAGAGCGGTTACCGCCTCGTGGGCGATGTAAAGTTTGATGAAGTAGCAGCGAAAAGCTCTTACATTACTCCTGTTCCCGGTGGTGTTGGCCCAATGACGATCGCATCTTTACTGATGAATACCCTCACTGCAGCAAAGAGAGGCTCGTAGTTTACTGAGCTACCAGAGTTCCGGAAAATTCCTGCTCCCCTGATAGCCTAAAGAAGTAGATTCCCTTATCTATCCCCTCCCAATTCAACTTGATGGTGCCAGTTCGGATGTTGGGAACGGTCTTTACCAACCTACCCGACAAATCCTGAACGATGAGTATATAATTTGAATTGTTGGGGTTGGAAAATGAAAGCTCTGTTTCTGCTGAAAATGGATTAGGCGTGACTTTCACTTGTTGATCTACTGGCAATTGTTCCTCCTCTTCTCCAATCACCATACACCATTTCGCCCTGCTGTCAATATAAATCTTGGCCCCGATGATGGCGAACTGCGCGCAGGGACCGTGATCCAGACTCCCCCCGGCGTCGAACAGTTCCACGCTGTCCGCACCAGCAGCGATAAACGCATCGTAAGCTACCTGTGCATTTCCAAAAGGAATGACCTGGTCACCTGAACAGTGTATGATCCTCACAAATGATTGAGGAACAAAATCGTATAGGTCATTGTCCCTCAAAGCAATCTTAAAAGGGTGAAGAGAATCATTCAAGTAGGCATTGAAATAGGTGGTGTCAATCATGTCTTTTATCACCGGAGTTAGCAGTCCATTGATGTACCCAATATTGGTATTGCGGTCAAAAACCTCAGGCACTATAGAATCGTAAGGCGGTATAAACACCTGCTCCAGGCTATCATAAACATCATATACCATGTCATAACTCAAGGCGATATAAGGGAAATAGGCCGGCTGGGAGTAGACACTATCACTTTCCATCACTTCCCGTTGAACGCCCGACACATCATATGGCCCTGCCATGGGAATGGTAGCAACAAGGTCAAACTCTGCACTGTGGTATTGCTCAATTTCACGCAAGGTTGCCATTGTGGCGTGGCCCCCTTGGGAATACCCCATTAAAAATACCTGTTCATTGGTGGGTACATTTACACTGTCACAAAATTGCCTGCCAGCCCGCAACATATCGATCACAGCAGTAGCTTCTGACTTCGCATGTATGTATGGATGGAATCCAGGCCCATCGCCTAAGCCCAGGTAATCTGTCATTGTCACGCGATATCCTCCCGTTGCTGCGATAATTCCAATGATCGCCTCGCCCCCAATCCTGGATGGGACATTCGCATCGTTCGCAATGGTCCCGTGCTGGTAGCCAATCAAAGGCCCATTGCAGGTGTCTCCTACCGGAATGAACAGTGCACCTGAAGCATATGTGATGCCGCCAACTGCATCTGGCGTTTGGTAGATCAATTTATACACCTCTATATCATAGATGATATCACCGACAAAGGATGGAAGTCCTGACGCAGTGTATATGGAATCAATTTCTGTTGTAGTGTATGTTGCAATTAAAGTATCCGACAACAGCTGGCCTATGGACCAGTTAGTCATCATCATCATTGCCAATCCCACTCCTATTTTCTTCATCAATTTCACTATTTAAAATTTCAAATGCTTAACTGATGTTCCCTTGTTCTTTAGTTCATTACAAGCATCAATACCAATTTGCAAATGCATATTGAGAAACTTATCACTTACCCTTTTATCGCTCTCAGCTGTTTTTACCCCCTCCGAAATCATTGGCTGATCTGATACCAGCAAAAGTGCACCTACAGGAATCTCATTTGCAAATCCAGCAGTAAACAATGTGGCAGTTTCCATGTCTATTACCATGCTGCGAGTTTGCCGGAGGTACTTTTTGAATTCTGCATCGTGTTCCCATACACGCCTATTGGTAGTGTAAACTGTTCCGGTCCAATAGTCCTTCTTTTTCTTCCTTATGGATGTAGAGACTGCCTTTTGCAGGTTGAAAGCAGGTAGTGCGGGCACCTCGGGCAGCATATAACTGGTAGAAGTCCCTTCTCCCCTTATGGCTCCAATTGGAAGCACCAAATCGCCAAGCTTATTCTTTCGCTTTAACCCACCGCATTTCCCAAGGAACAAAACCGCTTTGGGTTTGATAGCGGTAAGCAGATCCATGATGGTTGCAGCATTGGAACTGCCCATCCCGAAATTAATGATGGTGATTCCAGCAGCGCTTGCACTCTCCATGGGCTTGTCCTTGCCCATAACCTTTACCTTGTGCTTGGCAGCAAATAAATTAACGTAATGGCTGAAGTTGGTGAGGAGGATGTACTTTTCAAAGTCCTTTAGCTTTCTTCCCGTGTATCTGGGCAGCCAACCCCTTACAATATCTTGTTTCGTCTTCATAGAGCGCTAAATATGCAACAAAAATACGGGAATTAATATTTGGGCGAAATCAAATAACCCTAATCACCTGATTGCGAGCCAAATATTTGACACTCTTTTATTCCGCTTATTTACTACTTTTGCATGGCTAGGATATAAAGGAAGAATAATTAAACAAGACTATGAAAAGACTATTACTCTCAGTACTTGCAATTACAACAGCTGGATTTGCATTCTCACAATGCTCAGACCTCTTTTTCTCAGAATATGTAGAAGGATCTGGACAGAATAACGGACTGGAAATCTACAATCCCACCCAGAACACAATTGATCTTAGCGGCTATGTCGTGAAAAGGTATTCAAACGGAAGTGGAACAGAGACAGAATCCCTCGCACTTTCTGGCATGCTCCTCTCAGGGGATGTCGTAGTTGTCATCAATGGCCAAACAGACTCTGTATGGGTTGATCCTCCCGGGTATTGGTCAGTGCCTACAGATCCGGCATTTTACGCCAAGGGTGATATTTTTGATGTTGACTACCCAGCACCGATGTACTTCAACGGTGATGATGCGATCACCTTAGAAACAACTACCGGTGACATTGTGGACATTATTGGAAAAGTAGGGGAAGATCCAGGATCAGCCTGGACAGATGATGCTACTGCTGGATACACTGATGCCAATGGTGGTACGTGGTGGACCAAGCGACAGACCTTAATAAGAAAATCAAGTGTTCAAGATGGAGTTACTATGAATCCTACTGAGTTCAACGCTACGCTGGAGTGGGACTCTCTTCCAGATGATACGTGGGACAGTCTTGGCTTCCATACTTGTGGATGTGCAACTCTTGGAATCAACCAGCCTGAAAACCTCGGGACTGATGCGATGTATATTTTCCCGAACCCTATTGTTGCGGGAAACTTTGAGGTTAAAGCCACTGGTAACATAGATCGAGTTGAAGTATATGATGTGATCGGCAGAATGGTATATAAACAGGCAATCACCTTGAATAGCGGATCTGTACAGGTTTCCCTTGGGAAAATCAGTGAGGGTGTCTACCTCGTGCAGACTGCTTTGGAGAACGGAAGTACCCTAACCAAAAAGGTATTGGTTAAATAAATTATCCCTTTCCCAATTAATTTATTTCAATGTATTCTCTTCAGATGAAGAAAACGATGGCTTTTCTGGCTCTGTTTTGTGTGTGTGGAGCCTCGTACGGACAGAAGGGAAAGATCACAGGAGTTATCCAGGATGTTACAACTGGAGAACCACTTATAGGAGCCACAGTGCTTATAGGCCCGGGAGTAGGTACGGTCACAGATCTGGATGGTAGTTTCTCGATCGAAGCTGATTATGGCAATTATACCCTCACTGTCTCTTTTGTTGGCTTCGAATCATTTACTCAGGAAATCAAACTGGATAGGAAGCTGCTTATTATGAAACCTGTTAAACTGGGTACCACCACTTTGACAGAGGTACAGGTAGTTGCTGATGTAGCCAGAGACAGAGAAACACCCGTAGCCTTTACCAATGTACTTCCTGCTCAAATTGAGGAGGAACTGGCCTCCCAAGATATTCCGATGATACTCAATTCAACACCTGGCGTATATGCGACACAATCAGGAGGAGGAGACGGTGATGCCCGAATTACGATCAGGGGTTTCAGCCAAAGGAACATTGCGGTGATGATTGACGGTATTCCAGTAAATGACATGGAGAACGGGTGGGTGTACTGGTCTAATTGGTTTGGACTTGATGCGGTCACCAGAACCATTCAGGTGCAAAGAGGCCTCGGTGCATCGAAAATTGCCCTGCCGTCAGTGGGAGGCACCATGAACATTCTCACCAAAGGAATTGACAATGCTAAAGGCGCAACGATAAAGCAAGAGATAGGGGTTAATGGCTATACAAGGACCAGCTTGGGTATTACCACCGGAAAGATGAAGAATGGATTCGGTATCACTGCTGCTGGATCATTCAAGCAAGGCAACGGCTATGTCGATCAAACATTCACCAAAGGATATTTCTACTATTTGAAGGCTGAAAAATTTCTTGGTAAACACCTGCTGAGCATAAGCGCAATGGGTGCACCACAAAGCCACGGGCAGCGATCGTACAAAATACCCATTGCTTCTTACAGCAATGGATATGCCCGAGACCTCTTTGAGGGTAGCGATGAAGCCTACCAAATTATGCTTGACAACAATCAAGGTGTTATTGACGATCAAGCTATGTACGACCAATTAGCTGGTATCGGCATCGATAAAGTTGCAGCTGAAAATTTAGCAGCCAATTTTGTGGATACTATTGGAGGACTAGACATGGGCTTTAAGTACAATCAACATTGGGGAATGCTTGAAAGGCGTGATGTGGATGCTAACGGAGACACAATTCCTGGGAATGAAGAGGTGTTGCACGAAAAGGTGAACTACTACCATAAACCACAGTTTACAGTAAAAGACTTTTGGACGGTAAATGACAAGCTAACAGTTTCAAATATGGCATACCTGTCAATCGGTAATGGTGGAGGAACCTCAGCAAGCAATACCATTCAAGGTGCGGATGGACAGCTGGTCTGGCAGGGTATTTACGATGTGAACGTATTCGGTACTAATCTCACTTCACCTATAGACCCTAACTATCACACCACTGAACGAAAGGCAACTGATATCATGCGCAGCAGTGTAAACAATCACTTCTGGTATGGACTCCTATCGGTGCTTTCCTACCAAAAGAACGATTATGTTAAAATCTCCGGAGGGCTGGATTTGAGAAGCTATAAAGGTGAGCATTACAGGGAGGTGTATGATCTTCTTGGTGGTGATTACTATGTGAGCTTAGATGACGAAACGAGTTCTGAATTACAGGATTATCCGACACAAATTAAGAGGGTGGGTGATAAAATTGCCTATAACAATGACAGCTATGTTAATTGGGGTGGCATCTTTGGACAGGTTGAATACAAGAAGGACAGTTGGAGCATGTTCATGAGTTCTTCTGCCATGTACAGTGGTTATAAGCGTATTGATTATTTCGCTCGTAAAGACCTGGTATTAGGAGATGTAGTATTAGAGCAAGCATTGCCATATGGCGGCACTCTATACCATGACGGTACTAACTATATCACGGCTACCCCCGGAGCTACAGTATATACTTCGGGTGACACTGTATTTGTTGACAATGTAGGTTCAAACGGACCGGTGTCTATTGTTAACCCAATTTCCTATACGGTAGCTTCCAAGGAAGCGAGATACGCAACGCGAGATTGGCTTTGGAAACCAGGTGTGACGGTGAAAGCAGGAGCTAATTACAATCTCAACGAATTCCATAATGTGTTTATGAATATGGGATACATATCTAAAACCCCTCGCTTTCAAAATGTAATAGACTTCTCAAATGAGTATTTAGAGAATATTAAAAATGAGATCATTACGGCTGTAGAAGTAGGTTATGCACTTAGAAATGCTAAGACAGCTGTAAATGTTAATGCGTACGTGACCAAGTGGAAAAACAAGCCCGAAACAACTTATGTAGCTGATGGAGACGGAGGTCAGGTTCAGTTTAATATACAGGGGATGGAAGCGCTTCATATAGGCGTGGAAACGGACGCGGCATTTAAAATACATCCGGACTTTCAGATAGAAGGGTTGATATCATTAGGGGAATGGAAATGGATGTCTGGAGATTCGGGCATTGTATATGACGACAACCTCGATTCCATTGCCTTTCTGGATTTTGACGCGACTGGCGTACATGTGGGCGATGCCGCACAAACCCAGATTGCAATATCTGCACGCTATGAACTTAAGAACAAGCTGTGGCTACCTAAGAATAGAATCTACCTGAAACCGCGTATCACCTATTTTACACGGCATTACGCTGACTTTAATCCTTATACACTCCAGGGCAATGACAAAAGAACAGAGTCATGGTTGATGCCGAGCTACTATTTATTGGATATCCATAGTGGGTATGGGTTCAATATGAAGGATGTGAGGCTAGATATTAGGTTTAGCCTATTGAATGCGCTTGATCACGTTTATATTTCTGATGCCACGAATGGCGGATATTTTAATGCAGGAACTTCCAACGTGTTCTTCGGACTGGGAAGGCGATACAATCTCTCTTTAAAAATCACCATATAACAAACGATCCTGACTGGATTAACGTCTAACATGAAATCAATAACAGAAGCATGAAGAAACTACTACTTGTAACCGCTGTATTAACAACTGCTACCCTATCCAATGCCCAAACAGACATAGCAGATGCACGGACATTTGCATTGGGTTCCACAGTGACGGTAACAGGTATTGTCACCTCCGGTTCAGAGCTTGGAGTCATCAGATACATACAGGATGGATCAGCAGGGATCGCCTGTTACCCAGGAACGGGTTCTATTGCATTTACACCAAATCGAGGTGACTCGATCACTGTAACAGGTAGTCTAAAGGACTATAACGGCTTATTGGAAATTGATCCTATAACGAGTTTCACAACCATATCCACGGGCAACACCCTGCCCGTTCCACAAGTGATAACACCCCTACAAATGGATGAGACCAACGAGGGGGAATTGGTGCAGATTGACGATGTTATATTTGCTGCTGGGTGTTCGAACTTTCTTGGCAATACCGCTTATTCCTTCACCAGCAACGGTGAATCGGGCAATTCCTATGTGAGAACAGAATCACCTTTAGTAGGCGGCCTCGTTCCTATAGGAGCCATCTCCCTGGTAGGGATCAGCTCTCAATTTACCTTCTCCAGTCCAGCTAATGATGGATATCAGATCTTACCAAGGGATGCTGCCGACTTAGGAGCAGGATCTACTTTCAGCTTCACTTCATGCGTTGTACAGACCAATATTACCAGCACGGGTTTTGACCTGTCCTGGTCCACAGACAGCTTAGGATCCACTAATATTCGTTATGGTTTGACCAGTTCGCTTGAGCTCGGTGATATTAACCAGGGAGGCAACAACACATCTCACTCGCTTTCTCTTACAGCATTAAGTCCGGCCACATTTTATTATGTAATAGCCTATACTGTATCAGGCACAGATACCGCCTTCTCAGGAGTTGACCTATTTGGCACCACATCCAATTCCAGTGGAGACATCAAAGTATACTTCAACAATTCTGTTGATACCTCGGTGGCTTCAGGCACCTACGCCATTGAGTTGAACGGCACATTCAACGACACCATTTCGGCATACATTGGCAGAGCACAATATACTATAGACCTTGCCATTTACAATAACAGCAATGCCATGATAGTAGATTCAATCAATGCTGCCTACGACCGTGGGGTGAAGATTCGGTATGTAAGTGAGTCTGCCGTAGCCAATACTGAACTGGGTAATATGGACACAGGCATAGGCTATATTGAACGTGTGAACACAGGCGGAAGTGGCATCATGCACAACAAATTTATCGTCATCGACCGGGATGATACGGACAACTCCTATGTTCTTACCGGATCAACCAACTTTACAACCACCAACTTATTCAATGACTACAACAATTTGATCATCATTCAGGATCAGGCGGTTGCGAAAGCCTTTACCCTTGAATTTGAGGAGATGTTTGGCGATACAGGATTAACTCCTAATTCGTCAAATGCCAGGTTTGGCCCGGACAAACTAGACAATACACCTCACAATTTCATCGTAGGTGGAAACCCGATGGAGGTCTATTTCTCACCAAGTGACCAGACCACTTCCCATATAGTAGAAGCGATGGACAATACTGACTACAGTTTGTACTTTTGCATTCTATCTTTCACAAAAAATGAGATCGGTGACGCAGTTCAAGCTGCTAACGATAAATTTGGCGTGGACGTTAAAGGAGTAATGGAAAGCATAAATGACCAAGGCGAAGAGTACACTGAGCTCATTGCAAACGGTGTTGACATTCAATCACACCAGGGGGTTACCTACCAGATACATCACAAGTATGGAATAATTGACCAGGGGGTTTCGGCAGCAGACCCCATGGTATTCACGGGTTCTCATAACTGGTCTTCAGCGGCGGAGAATAACAATGACGAAAATACGGTGTTCGTTCATGACGAGGTAATAGCCAACCAGTATTACCAGGAATTCATAGCCAGGTACTGTGAATTGTCGACACCCTGTGGCAGCCAACCTCCGGGGATGGATGAGTATGCACCAAGAACCAGTTTTAATATTTATCCCAACCCGAATGCTGGAGTTTACCAGGTTGAGTTTACGCTGGCACAGGCCAAGGAGGCTAATATCAGGGTAATGGATATGACGGCAAAAGTTGTGCACACTGAAACATTTGAGGCGAATACGGGCGACAATGTCATTGTAATCAATGATGATCTAAATGCAGGACAGTATATCTTTGAACTAACTATTGATGGTGTTGCTTCATTCTTACCACTAATCATTGAATAATAACAAACAGGCCATTTGAAATTTTCGGAATTAGGATTGAACGACCAGCTGCTTGAAGCGCTGGGATACATGGGATTTGATAAGGCAACTCCGATACAGGCTCAGGCCATTCCTGCAGTATTGAACGGAAAGGATCTCATTGCCTGTGCCCAGACAGGAACAGGAAAAACAGCAGCCTTTGTCCTGCCGCTGTTAGACCACCTGTCGCGAAACCCAAGTGAGGGGATCAAAGTGCTCATTGTTGTCCCAACCAGAGAGCTGGCCCTTCAGATAGAGAAAGAAATCCAGGGATTTGCCTATTTCCTTGACCTGACGGCGTTGGCAATCTATGGAGGAGGCGATGGAATCAACTTTTCTGATCAGAAGAAAGCCCTTGTAGAGGGAACAGACATCATTGTCGCAACACCTGGTAAACTACTCGCCCACATGAACCTGGACTACGTTGACTTTTCGACCTTGAAGTTTCTCGTACTTGACGAGGCTGACAGAATGCTGGACATGGGTTTCATTGAGGATATTCAGAAGATCATTGACGCATGTCCTGCCAAACGGCAGAACCTCATGTTCTCCGCCACCATGCCCCACAACATAAAGCAGCTGGCCAACAAGCTACTAACGGATCCATTTGAGATAACTCTTGCACTTTCCAAACCAGCTGAAGGTGTGCTTCAAGCAGTTTACCTGACCTATGAAAGTCAAAAAATAGGGTTGATTGATACGCTTATTGATGGGAAAGATGATTATCAGAGTATACTGATATTCAGCTCTACAAAGAGAAAGGTCTTTGAAATAGTTCAATCTCTTAAGTCGAAAAACTTTGATGTTGATGGCATTTCATCTGAACTGGACCAGCAAAAGAGGGAAGAAGTCCTGATGAAATTTCGATCAAAGCAAACCAGGATACTCGTTGCCACCGATGTGCTCAGCAGGGGGATTGACATCAAAGACATCAACCTCGTGATCAACTTCGATGCACCCAATGATGCGGAGGATTACGTACACAGGGTAGGACGTACGGCCAGGGCGGACACTACAGGCGTAGCACTTACCTTGCTCAACCCGGATGACATGTATAAGTTCAAGCTCATTGAGGACCTGATAGAAAGAGAGGTGACCAAGGTTGAGGTACCCAGGGAGCTTGGCGCATCACCTAAATGGAATCCCAGGCAAATCCCACGTGGGGGACGAAGTTATGGCAAAAGAAAACCGAGAAGAAATTTTTCAAAAGGCAGGTAGTAAGAACATTCTTACTCACAATTCTCAACTACCACCTGCTTTGCCTGGTCACTTCCCGCTCTCCAGGCTTCCTCAAAAATATCACACAGGCGAATTTTAAATGGCGCCGCCCCTGCCTCCGGGTTGGCATATTCTTCGTAGGCCTTGTCATAGACTCCTTTCATGAAATCAAAGGAGGCCTGAATTGGAATGACCGATTTCTTTCCATGATAACGTACCGCAAATTCCATTTTGTCGAAGGTCTCCACCACATCCATTTCCTTGGTCACAGAATGGATATAATGCCGGAGAAATATATAGTCTGATTTATCTAATTCGATGTCATAAGCGTCCATCAATTCATTGAAATACTTCTCTTTTTCAGAATCTGCAATGGTAGGCACATCAGGCGATGCAGGCACCAGTTCTGTAATTAGCGCAGTCGCCTTTTGAACCTGTTTGATCTTTCCTACGCCATAATAGTACATCAACAGGGGATAGTAATAATAATTGGGATTCTCATTCTTGTTCTTTTCTGCTATGCTCATGCATTTGTAGAAGTGCTTTGCGGCTGTTTCGTAATCCTTGGTGAACACGTACTTTTTGCCCAGCTTGTAATAGTGCTGCTCATCATTCTGAGCATAAGCGCTGGTGAATAAGCCCAGCAAAAAGGAGATCGCCAAGAGTCTTAAGATAGTTCGCATTTTACCATGGTTTATAACAATTCTCTTTCTTCAGGTGTAGTTATCTTATTGATCAGGTGTACTACTCATTTCAAATACAATTTCACCTCCATTGATAATGACATCATGCGATAATAAAGTGCCTTCCAGAACCTCACCATTCACAAGAATTTTATCTACATATATGCTCCTTTTGCTCTGGTTGTTCGCTGTTATAGTGAGTGGAATCTCTATGTTGGTAGCCAGCGCAGTATTCATAGGTTCGCCATTGTAGCTTCCATCATCATTGAACATCACTTCAAAATTGGTTTGTGGGCTTAATTGTACCAAGCCAAATGGCGCAATTGCCCCGGAAAAGGTGTGTTCCATTTTGCTGGTTCCTATAAAAGGATTAACGTATTGTGTGAAGTCAGTTTTTGAAGACTTTGAAGTTTCCTTTACGGATCTATTACTTTGACATGAATGTAGTAGTAATAGGCATGTTGTTAGAAGTATAAGGTTTCTCATTATTTCGTAATTGCACGTAACACGAATATACAAATAGGAATTCCAAGTGGACTATGGCTCACCATTCGTATATTCATATCCACAATAGGGGATATGCGCTAACCCCAGGTCATTTTATATAATTATTTTTGTCGGAAGTGCTTGAAGATAAGATCATAACTGAAGGCAGCCTACCCGTAATGGAGGCATTTCTCACTCGGCAGGGAGAGGGATTCCATACTGGGACAGCCGCTTATTTTATTCGATTGGGAGGGTGTGATGTAGGTTGTCACTGGTGCGATACGATGGACTCCTGGAAAGTAGATGGATATCCAATTGTAGGCGTTCCAAACATAGTGAATGATGTGGACGTATCAGATGGTGGAATCGTGGTGGTGACCGGTGGTGAGCCTACCATGCACGATATGACCTTGCTTACCGCCGCTTTAAAGTCAGCCAGCTACAGTACTCATATTGAAACGGCAGGATCATACGACCTCACAGGAGAATGGGACTGGATCTGTCTTTCACCTAAGAAGCCCGTACCACCAAAGCCAGTAATATTTGGAATGGCTAATGAACTTAAAATAGTGGTCTATAATAGAGATGATCTACGATGGGCCGAAGAAAATGCTGCCCGTGTCACCCCAGCGTGCAAGTTATTTCTGCAGCCCGAATGGAGTAAAGAAGAAGAGATGAAGGTTGTCATCGAGAGATATATTGAAGAGCACCCTAAATGGAATCTATCAGTACAGACGCATAAGCATTTGGGAATACGGTGAGGCCTAAGGCCTGTAATTTGCTTACTTCGTTCGCT
>DTRK01000231.1 GCA_012965955.1 Flavobacteriales bacterium | reverse complement strand
CGTTATGCGTGGAGGTGTTCTTTTGGGGTGTCATCACGGAATGACTGAAGAGATGCTGGATCATATTAAGTCCTCCTTTCAGACGTTCGCCAATCAGCTGTAATGAACTCGTCATGGCTCCGTTCATTACTATCTCATGTAATGAGGCCGGTCAATGAGCTTATTCAGTGGAGAGCAAGCTGTCCAACCCAAGCTTGTAAGAATCCAGTCCAAACCCGGAAATAATACCAACACAATTTTTGGAGAGCAGGGAAATATGCCTGAACTCTTCACGCGCGAAGATGTTCGATATGTGCACCTCTACTACTGGAGTACTCACTGCGGCAATTGCGTCAGAAATTGCAACGGAGGTATGGGTATAACCTCCGGCATTGAGGAGAATTCCACCGTAGGAAAACCCGACTTCCTGGATCTTGTTGATCAGTTCGCCTTCAACATTACTTTGAAAGTACTCCAATTCCACATCTGGGAAGCTCGATTTCAGCTGCTCGAAATAGTCTTCAAAGGTCTGCTCGCCATACACAGATTTCTCCCTGGTACCAAGCAGATTCAAATTGGGTCCGTTGATGATGAGTACCTTCATTATCCAAAAATAGGAATCAATACGTCACCAGCCAATACTTATATTTGTTAAAAACACTGATATGTCAATTTGGAACACAGAGGAGAGCCTGGAAAATGTTCGCAAGCTAGAAAAGGGAAATATACTGGAGCACCTGGAAATAGAAGTAGTTGAAATTGGAGATGACTTCGTAAGAGGTAAAATGCCTGTTGATCATCGCACCCATCAGCCACTTGGTATTCTCCATGGAGGCGCCTCAGTTGTGTTGGCCGAATCTCTAGGTAGCATAGCCAGTAATTTAGTGGTGGATTCGACCAAGCAATACGCGGTTGGGATGGAAGTCAATGCGAATCACCTCCGACCTGTGTCAAAGGGTTATGTGCATGGCACAGCCAAGGCTGTTCACATTGGGCGCAAGAGTCATGTATGGTCCATTGAGATCACCAATGATGAAGGGAAGATGGTGTGCATGAGCAGGTTGACTATGATGGTGGTGGAAATTCCAAATACCAGGGCATGAATTGGAATTCATCCGTTAAAGGATTCAAAGCCTTTCTTCAATTAGAAAAGTCCCTTTCAGGTAATTCAATAGAGGCCTACATGCGCGATGTTGCGAAGCTCCAGCAATTTATAGAGCATAGGAAGTTCAAGATTTCACCTGCTCAAATTGAACTAGCGCATCTTCAGGAATTCCTGGTCTGGGCCAATGATCTCGGTATGAACGAGCGTACCCAGGCCCGCGTGTTGTCAGGAATTAAATCCTTCTTTAAATACATGCTGCTGGAAGACTTGATCTCAGACGATCCTACTGAGCTGGTAGAAGGTCCAAAGATTGGGCGCAAACTTCCTGAAACGCTGTCTATTGAAGAGATTAACCAGTTACTGGATGCTATTGATCTCAGCAAACCAGAGGGACTGAGAAACAGGGCCATGCTGGAGACTTTATATGGATCAGGACTCCGGGTTACGGAACTTACCACGCTGAAGATATCTGACATCTTTGAAGATGATGGATTTCTAAAGATAGTGGGAAAAGGAGATAAAGAACGCTTGGTTCCCTTGGGATCCGTGGCACTAAAGCATATTACCATCTACAAGGAGAATGTCCGGCCACATTTGGACATCAAAGATGAATATATCGATACTCTTTTCCTCAACAAACACGGCTCAGGACTGAGCAGAGTCATGGTATTCAAGATTATTAAAGCCCTTGCAGTGGCAATTGGCCTTAAAAAGAATATATCTCCTCACACTTTCCGGCACTCATTTGCGACGCACCTTATTGAAGGCGGTGCTGACCTTCGTGCGGTTCAGGAGATGTTGGGGCATGAGTCCATTACCACTACTGAAATCTACACACATTTAGATCGGGATTATCTCAGGACAGAGATCATTCAGTTCCACCCTCGATCCTGATTGAATGATTTTTGAATTGCCATTGAGCGGAGAACATGCTATCGGGCTACCACCACTTTGTGAACATTATTCTTTAGCTTGAGGAAGTAAACACCATCAGTTAAGCGAGCCGTTGAAATAATAAGTTCTTCGCAGTTAGGTACGGGCACTGCATCAATTTTCTGGCCTAGCATGTTGTACATTACAATTACGTCGTTATGGTTTTGCTGTACATCATAAACAGTTACATGGAGCATATATGAGGCAGGGTTAGGGTAGACTGCAAAACCGGCCAGCTCATCAGGTAAGTTGTTGATGCCCAGCACTGAATTTACAGTACCAAATGTGGGAAACAGCGTTTGAAAACTGCCAGT
>DTRK01000230.1 GCA_012965955.1 Flavobacteriales bacterium | reverse complement strand
CATTAGAGCTTGGTTGTTCTGCTTCTTAATAAGTGGTCCACCATAACCAGAGCAGCCATCGCATCCACAATAGGTACTGCCCGAGGTAAAACGCAGGGATCGTGACGGCCCCGCCCTTCTATTTCCACCTCTTCCCCATCAGTATTAACGGTCATTTGTTTCTGCATAATGGTTGAGACCGGCTTAAACACCACTTGAAAATAAATGTCTCTACCATTTGAAATACCAGCCTGAACACCGCCTGAATAATTGGACTTGGTGGTAATGTTTCCATCCTCGGAGACAAAGGCATCGTTGAATTCTGAGCCCTTCATGCCCAAGCCTGCAAATGCCCAACCGCAGTCAAAGCCTTTGGCCGCATTGATGCTCAGCATTGCCTTACCTAAATCCGCGTGGAGCTTATCAAATACTGGCTCTCCCAATCCAACTGGCAACCCTTGAATAATACCAGTAACTACGCCGCCAATCGTATCACCCTCCTTGCGTACCTCCTCAATTCGAGCAATCATTTGTTCAGCCAGTTCTGGATCAGGGCAACGGACAATATTGTCATCGATGGTGCCCAGGTCCATATCCTCGTGGCACTTATCAAGTTTTATTAATCCTACTTGCGATACGTAAGAGTCGATACGAATTCCTTCTTTATCCAAAATCTGTTGAGCGACGGCACCGCCAACAACCCTGCATGCTGTTTCACGGGCAGAATACCGGCCACCACCCCGGTAATCCCGCACCCCATACTTCTCCTGGTAGGTGAAGTCGCCGTGATTGGGGCGGTACACATCTTTAATATGATCGTAGTCCTTAGATTTATGGTCCTCATTCGGAATTTGAAATCCAATGGGAGTGCCAGTGGTAACTCCTTCGAAAATTCCCGAAAGGAATGCCACTTCATCTTCCTCCTTACGCTGGGTAACAATTTTTGATTGTCCGGGTTTTCTACGTTGCATCTCATGCTGAACAGCTTCCAGGTCAAGGCTTAGCCCCGCAGGACATCCGTCAATTACACCGCCTATAGACTCCGCATGGGACTCCCCGTAAGTCGTTAATTGAAATATTTTACCGATTGAATTTCCAGCCATAACCCTCAGATTACCAGAGATTGCGAATTTAGTTAAAATTGTGTTCGTATATTCGTTCCTCTGATGTAAACGTATTGAAGATCCTGATAAAAAATATTAAGGAGCTCGTTCAGGTTGACGATGGCACACGTATCAAAGTTGCAGGGAAGGATATGGCTCAACTTCCAACTCTTAAAGATGCGTGGCTCTCCGTTGAAGACGGTAAAATTTCAGATTACGGCAGCATGTCGGACTGGAACGGTGTTGAGGACTGGACAGGCCTGGAGGTGATTGATGCAACGGATAAGTTGGTGCTTCCATCCTGGTGCGATTCCCATACACACCTGATTTTTGCCGGAAGTCGTGAAGCGGAATTCGTTGACAGAATCAAAGGTTTGAGCTATGAGGAGATCGCAGCACGAGGGGGAGGTATCCTTAATTCCGCTAAGAAACTCCAGGATACTTCTGAAGAAGAGCTCATCGAACAAACCCAGGTACGCCTCGATGAAATTGCCTCCATGGGTACTGGTGCCGTCGAAATCAAAAGTGGATATGGCCTGTCCACTGATGCGGAACTCAAGATATTGCGTGTAGCCAAGAAGTTAAAAGAATCGAGTGACCTAACCATTAAATCTACCTTCCTTGGTGCTCATGCCATTCCTGCTGAATACAAAGACAATCGGGATGGCTATCTGGATCTGATTGTTGAGGAGATGCTCCCAATAATAAAAGAAGAAGGTTTGGCTGAGTATATTGATGTATTCTGCGAAACCAATTACTTCACCGTAGCGGAAATGGAGAGGGTAATGGAGGCAGGAACAGCTCACGGACTAAAACCCAAGGTGCATGTCAACCAATTCACGTCCATAGGAGGAATTGAAGCAGCTGTTAGGCACAAGGCCCTTTCCGTTGACCACTTGGAGATAATGGAAGACAAGGACATTGAAGCCATCGTAGGATCGGAAACCATGCCGACAATGCTTCCCTCGTGCTCCTTCTTCCTGAGTATTCCTTTCGGGCCTGCAAGGAGCTTAATCGAAAGAGGATTGCCGGTAGCGCTGGCTACTGATTACAACCCGGGCTCAACTCCATCAGGAAATATTCCGTTTGTACTGTCTTTGGCGTGTATTAAAATGAGAATGACGCCGGAAGAGGCCATCAATGCAGTAACTTTAAACTCTGCCTACGCGATGGACCTGAGTGAAACGCATGGTTCTATCGCAAAGGGAAAAGTCGCAAACCTCTTTATTACCAAGGAAGTGCCCTCGTATGCTTATATCCCGTATTCATTTGGGAGTAATTTAGTGGATACCGTGATATTGAAGGGAGAAATCAAGTCTACCAATGGCAAAGTATAGTATCGCTGTATTAGTCCGGTTACAGACAGCATCTGGTTCTGTTAACTTGCAAAAGATACATTATTTGCTTCTGTCACCTATATTTGTCGGAGAACTGAACTATTGATTGTTAATTTTGCCCTTCTTGAGAACCAGGCCCTGTGGCCAGGTAATTTATGAGAAGTTGCCTTAATCTGGCCGTCATCATCAGGAGGATCACGAAGACATTGTTAGATTTAACTTACATACAATGAGCCAACTTATTGAATGCGTACCAAACATTAGTGAAGGGCGTGATCCGGAAAAGATCAAACAAGTCACTGATGTAATTGACGCTTATGAAGGTGTCAAGCTTCTAGACGTGGATCCAGGTAGGGCGACCAACAGAACGGTGATCACATTTGTCGGAGAACCTGAGAAAGTAATTGATGCTGCGTTTCTGCTCATTAAGAAGGCAGCGGAGGTTATCGACATGTCCAAACAAACAGGTGAGCATCCCCGAATGGGAGCAACTGATGTGTGTCCCCTGGTTCCCATTGCCAATATCTTGATGGATGAGCTGGTTCCCTATGCGCATAAGTTAGGAGAGAGAATTGGAAAAGAATTGGGCATTCCAGGGTACTTTTATGAGCTTGCTGCTAAGTTCCCAGAGCGTTCTAATCTTGCCGTATGCAGATCAGGTGAGTATGAAGGTCTCGACAAACTCTCCGACCCAAAATGGAAACCAGATTTTGGTCCCGCTAAATTCAACGCCTCGGTAAAAAAGAGCGGTGCTACGGCCGTGGGAGTTCGCGACTTTCTCGTTGCCTATAATGTCAACCTAAACACCACTTCTACCAGAAGAGCCAACTCCATCGCATTTGATATTCGGGAAGCGGGAAGAGTAAAACGAGAGGGGAATCCCATCACCGGCAAAATTGTGAACGACAAAGATGGCAATCCAGTAAGGATACCGGGCAAGCTGAAGGCCGTAAAAGGCATAGGGTGGTATATTGAAGAATATGGTATTGCCCAGATCTCCTATAACCTGACGAATATTAGCGTTACACCTGTTCATGTTGCTTTTGATGAAACATGTAAGAGTGCAAATTCAAAGGGAATTCGCGTTACCGGTTCAGAGCTTGTTGGCTTGATCCCTCGACAGGCAATGCTGGATGCAGCTGATTACTTTCTGACCAAACAGCAGCGCTCACTGGGCATCTCAGAAGCCGAGAAGATCAAAATTGCGGTGAAGTCTTTGGGACTAGATGATCTGTCACCTTTCAACCCTCAGGAGAAGATAATCGAATACATGCTGGGAGAATCTGGTGAAAATAGACTAATAGATATGAACCTAACAGAATTTGCCAACGAGACCGCTTCAGAATCCCCTGCACCTGGAGGAGGATCTATAGCGGCTTATATCGGGGCTCTTGGGGTTTCGTTGGGTACAATGGTCGCCAATCTATCTTCTCACAAGAGAGAGTGGGACGACAAATGGGAAGAATATTCAGAGTGGGCGGTTAAAGGCCAGGAATATCAAGCAGCTCTTATGAAGTTCGTTGACAAGGACACTCAAGCTTTTAACAAGATTATGGAGGCCTATGGGCTGCCCAAAAACAGCGATGAGGACAAGGCGGCAAGGAAAGAGGCTATTCAAAGTGCTACGAAACATGCCATAGAAGTACCACTCGCGGTAATGCAAACGGCAAATGCCTCAATGGAGGTTATGAAAGCCATGGCTGATTCTGGACTCTCCGCTTCCGTATCAGATGCAGGTGTGGGTGCTCTCTGCGCCAGATCGGCGGTCATTGGTGCCTACCTAAATGTGAAGATCAACACAGGAGCCCTGGAGGACAAAACATATGTTGAAGAAGTTCTAGCCAAGGCGGATGCAATACGCAAAGAGGCAGAAAAGACAGAAGCAGGCATATTAAATATAGTAGAGGAAAAACTCTCCTAATCGTTCCCTCACCTGGTGTTAACAGACAACTAATTCAGAGCTATTACGTTTTATATATAAGGGGGAAACCTCCTCATATCACACCATGACACCACCAGTACCAAATATAGAGAAATTCAAAAGGGTATACTACTTCTTCCCTTTTCAGCTCTTCCTTGCCCTGATAAAGAAGAACATCTTACTCTTGCTCTTCTGGGCCATATTGGCGGGTATTATCACCAAGCAAATTGGTGTAAAGTACGGTATCCCTTATCTCTTCTTAAGTCCTGAATACGACGGCCAGGTCGGCTTTTTATCGTTCTTCTTCATCGGGCTTTGTCTGGGGGCGTGGATAATGACTTTCAACATTGCCAGCTATGTAACGAATGGCTCCCGATTTCCCTTCATTGCTACCTTGAATCGTCCGTTTTTGAAATACAGTATAAACAACCTGATAGTACCAGTTGCCTTCTTAATCTCGTACACCAGACTGATCATTAGATTTCAAGCCTACGAAGAACTTCAATCCAGTAAGGCAATTGCCATTGACCTACTTGGGTTCTACGCAGGGCTTTCACTTTTCTTGCTCTTTGCCTACGTCTACTTCTTCTCTACCAATAAGAATGTGTTCCAGTTATTTGGATTTAAGCGGTCCACTGAGTCCCAGGAGACCATTGCCAAGTTAAATGAGCAAGAGAGAAAAAACAAGGAGCGGATATTATTTAGGATGCTGATACCGTCATTGAAATGGGCAAGGGAGTGGAAGGTACTCACGTATATAGCCTCACCTTGGAGAATAAGTTTGAGCCGACAATCAGATCACTATGGAAAGGAGATGATTGTAAGGGTATTTAATCAGAATCAGAACAATGCAGCGTGGTTTCAGCTGCTATTATTCGGGATTCTGCTCATTGTTGGCTTCTTTCAAGATTTACCCGCTTTCCAGATACCAGCAGGTGGATCCATCATTCTACTTTTCACTATTATACTGATGATTCTTACGGTACTGCAGACCTGGTTGAGGGGGTGGTTTACAGCTGTAGCCCTAGGCCTTGCAATATTATTTAACTACAGCGCAAAATTGGATATGTTCGATTTTAAGAACAAAGCATATGGGCTTAATTATGAGATTGACAAAACGAAGTACACAAATGCCGTAGTAAATGAGCAAGGCTCTAATATTGACCTTTATGTAGAGGATATTGCAAAAGGCAAGGAAGTGCTCGAAGCCTGGAAGGCAAAGAACATGGGAGCTAATGGTCAATTACCCAAGCTTGTGATTATATGTGCAAGTGGAGGAGGACTTAAGTCTTCTGTTTGGACCTATCATTTAATGAGGACTGCCGATGAAATAACGGATGGAGAGTTCTTTAAGCGAACACACCTCCTTACAGGCTCTTCCGGTGGAACGATTGGAATGAGCTACTATAGAGAGCTATATCTAAGAAATTTGGAAGACAAGCCATCGCCACCGGCCTCTCAGGCGATAGAGAATATTTCTAAGGATTTACTGAACCCTATTGCTGCTAGCTTCACTCTCAGTGATATGTTCATGAAGCTGAGAACCGTTAAGGTGGATGGATACACCTACACAAAAGACCGTGGCTATGCATTTGAAGCACAACTGAATAAAAATACGAATTGGGTAATGGACAAGAGCTTAAAAGACTATGCTGAGCCCGAAATAAGTGCCAAAATCCCCACGCTGATCCTCTCACCGACCATTGTCAATGACGGGAGAAGGCTGATCATCTCTTCCCAGCCAGTGTCTTATCTGGTGCACAATACGTCATCCGTTCTCATCAATAATCAACCATCAATTGAGGAAGTTGAATACAGCCGGCTGTTTTGGCGACAAGATGCAGACAATCTCAAATTCACAAGTGCGCTTAGGATGAATGCCACATTTCCATTTATTATGCCTCTTGTGACATTGCCCAGTGAGCCGGCTATAGAAATAATTGATGCTGGAGCCCGAGACAATTACGGCATGAAAACCGCCATGAAATTCATTTTTAGCTTTAGAAACTGGCTCAAGGAGAATACCTCAGGAATTGTAATTGTTCAGATAAGAGAGCGGTCTAAAGAACCAAAAATAAAAGGTTCAAAGGAGCGCACTATACTCGCCAACATCAGTAAGCCCGTAGGCAGCTTTTATGAAAACCTCTTCAATGTACAGGATTTCACCAATGATCAGCTGATACAATATACCAGCAAGTGGTATGAAGGCAAGATAGACGTTATCGATTTTCAACTCGAGATTGAGAAAGGCGGAAGAATTTCCCTCAGCTGGCACCTGACCAATAAGGAAAAACGGCAAATTGTTGAGGCAATGGAACTGCCAGACAATCGAATTGCCATGCGAAGACTCACTGAGTTGGTAGTCAATTGATCTGATTAATGTAGTACACAAAATGCACATTTGCAAAATGTGTAACCTTAATTGTTAACTTCAAACAAACCATAGTATATCTCTGAGAAACTTAATATTCGAGTACGCCCTTCAGCTCCTCTATAAACCGACTTTGAGGAAGAAAGGCCTCTTCCAGGTTAGCAGAGAAAGGTATCGGGGTGTCGAGACTTGCGCAGCGCTTAACAGGCGCATCCAGGAACTCAAAGCAATGCTCGGAGATAAATGCTGAGAGCTCCCCTCCTATTCCTCCTACCAGGGTGTCTTCGTGAAGAATAAGTGCTCGCCCTGTTTTCTTTACTGACGACAGTATAGCTGACTCATCGAAAGGCATGAGTGTTCTAAGGTCAATGAGATCGGCTGATATTTCTGGATGTTGGTCCAATAATTCAATGGACCAGTGCACACCGATCCCGTAGGTAATGATCGTTACACTACTGCCTTCCCTAACCAGGCGCGCCTTTCCAATCTCTGTCGTATAATAGTCTTCATGCACATCCTCGCTGACGCTGCGGTACAGTGCCTTCTGTTCAAAGAACATAACAGGGTTGGGATCTTCAATTGAAGCTGCAAGCAGTCCTTTTGCATCTCCTGGAAAAGCTGGATACACCACTTTCAACCCGGGCGTGTGAAAAAACCAAGCTTCGTTAGACTGGGAATGAAACGGCCCTGCATTTACTCCTGCTCCTGTTGGCATCCGTATCACAACATCGGCATTTTGGCCCCAACGCCAATGTACTTTTGCCAGGTTATTGATAATCTGATTGAACCCACAGGTGACAAAATCTGCAAACTGCATTTCCATCACGGCTTTATACCCCTGTATTGACAGCCCCAGAGCAGCACCGACGATGGCAGACTCGCAAAGTGGCGTATTCCTGATACGTTCTATTCCAAATTCCTCTACAAAGCCCTCTGTAACCTTAAAAACACCGCCGTACTTGGCTATGTCCTGGCCCATGACAATGAGATTGTCGTATTTCTGTAGTGATTGCTTCAAGCCCTGACTAATAGCATCAACCAACCTGAGCTCTTGTTTATTATCTCCTGCCGGTTCGATCACTGCTTGTTTGTAAGGGAAGAACAAGTCAGCATACTCACGGTCAATATCTGAATCAGCCAGCTCCTCTGCGAATGCAATTGCCAGGGCCTTGCCAATCTTATCTGCAATCTCCTTTTTAATCTTATCACATCCTTTTTCATCGAGTAGCCCTTCTTTTACAATGAATTTCTCGTAATTCTCAACCGGGTCCTTTTTCCCCCATTGATCAAACAATTCCTGTGGGATGTACCTGGTTCCAGAAGCCTCCTCATGCCCCCGCATCCTAAAAGTCATACACTCAAGGATCACCGGCTTGGGCTTCTTGCGCATTGACATTGCTATTTTCTCTACGGCATCATAAACGGCAATTACGTTGTTGCCATCAACCCGTACCGCATCCATACCATAGCCAACCCCTTTATCAATGAATTTCTTGAAGACAAACTGTTCTTGTGAAGGAGTGGACAGACCGTATCCATTGTTCTCTATGACAAAGATTATTGGAAGGTTCCAGACAGCTGCCACGTTTAATGCTTCGTGAAACTCACCCTGGCTAGCGCCCCCATCACCGGTAACAACAAGTGCGATGCGCTTGGATTTTTTCAATCTTTCTCCCAATGCAATACCATCAGCCAGACCCATCTGCGCTCCCAGGTGAGAGATCATTCCAACAATGTGCAACTCGGTTGTTCCGAAATGAAATGACCGGTCGCGCCCCTTGGTATAACCACTCATCTTCCCCTGAAATTGAGCGAATAAACGCTCAAGAGGAACCTTTCGTGCTGTGAACATACCCAGGTTGCGATGCATTGGCAATACGAACTCATCATGTTCCAGTGCCAATGTTGCGCCGATAGATATGGCTTCCTGTCCAATTCCAGAGAACCACTTGGATATCTTACCCTGTCTTAGGAGCAGGAGCATCTTCTCCTCGATCATTCGAGGAAGGAGTAGTTCCTTGTATAAATGAATTAGAAAATCGTCGGTGTGTTTACCACGATCGTACTTCAGGCTCATGCTTATTCAACTTCCTCTGCAGCGTCTTCTTCAACCATGAGAGAATCGACAATCTGTTCGGAAGCCGAAGAATCAAGCTCAATCTCATCAAGAGCTTCATCCGCCATCTTCAAGATATCATCCATTGCTTCTTCAGCATCCACCTCTATTTGTTCTTCTGTTTGCCTGGCTTCCTCTTCTGATGGACCGCAGGCGTTGAACATCAATCCAATTACTAAAAGTGAAGGTATATACTTTTTCATTTGTGTTGGGTTTTGGTAAATTGAGAGTAAAAGTAGATTTTTAAAATCAGAAACTAACAGATATTCACTCCGCTTTTTTGCGGTCTTTCTCCATAAAGTAGACTGCCGGCATAAAGGCTTTCGCATTGTCACCAATCCTCCTTATGCTCACACTCTTTATCTCATCTCCCTCCTCAATAGAGTTGACCACATCCAAGCCTTCAACGACGTAACCGAAAACGGCGTGCTTGTGATCCAGCGATTCAATGGCCCGATGCGTAATGAAAAATTGGCTTCCATTTGTGTGCTTTCCAGAATTGGCCATTGAAACGGTACCTGGTCTGTCATGTACGAGTTTCATGCTAAACTCATCCTTAAATTTGTAGCCGGGGTTCCCCATCCCATTGCCTTCCGGACAACCTCCCTGGATAATACCATCTGGTACAACTCGATGAAAATTGAGACCATCGTAATATGGCTCACCCGCTTTTTTATGCTTGTTAGCAATAGTTCCCTCCGCCAAGCCAACAAAATTGGCCACAGTTTTGGGCACACGCTCATATTCCAACTTGATTAGAATTTTACCCTTAGATGTAACAATCTCGGCATACAGGCCATCACCTAACTCCGCTTTTGTGTTCAGGACAGCGCCAAAAAACAGCAACAGAATGGCGCAGAATGATATAAATACTTTCATTTCTATTATTTAGGATGGTACTTTCTCACAGCTTCTCTAAAGATCGTCTCCTTATCTAAGGTCATGGTCTTCGTTTGCTTGTTCACGAACATTTCCATTTGATCGGTATAGTGCGGGCTGTCGGGTTTGTTCGAAGCCCCATAGCAGTTAATCGTCTCAATTTCTATTCCGTCCTTACTATAACGAACAAGTTCTATATAAGAATCTCCAGCACGAGCCTTCATAATTCCGTTCTCATAAAATTCGGTATGAAGAGCCGCCAGGATATCTGGTGCTCCACCGACTGGAAGTGACACGTCCCCTCTGATATGACGCTGAATATTGCCCAGCGGAACGTGCACTGTCTTAAAATACTTTAGCAGATGTTTTTGGGCAAATCTCACAGCCGCAACCACCTCTTCTTCTGTCAGGGTAGTTACACCGGGCAGTTTGCCGGCTTCTACCAATTCATTGACCATAAACTCGATACAGAGAATGACAATACTGGCTGCCTCGGAATTGATATCTGTTACCCTATCCCAATTATTTAACATATTGACTTCCTCTGCAATGCCTGGATATTTTCCAGCATCCAGGGACAATAATTTTTCAATGCCCAGCATAAAGTTATTGTGTGCTGGTTTGGCGAAGCTGAGATCATACTTTAAGGCCTTGAATTCCTCCCAGCTGAGTTTGTCATATGCTGCAATCAGCGCATGGTAACGCAGGCTGCGATTGTTGTCATCCGTTAAGAAACCCATGGTCTCATCGTAATCCTCAGGAGACAGGTTATCCTCGGGAGCTGTGCAATTGAAGGGTGTATTGTTGGTGTTGACAAGATATCCTGATGGTGGATTCAACACCTGTGGAAGATCTTTACGAGGATGGAACTTCGCTTCCCACAATGTAGCAGAAGTATCGCCTGGCAATACTTGCTTCCAGTCATATGCAGGATTTCTATAGGGAAACAAACCATTGCAGAGATAGTAGATATTGTCTTCCTTATCTGCATACACTATATTTATACCTGGGAGAGCCTGCATGTCAAGCGCTGCTGTAAATTCATCCAGACTGCTTGCCTTATTCATCCTATACCATTGCTCTGCTGAACGTATGTCCATATTAGAGGGAAATCTTACAGAATACATCCCGGTCTTCGTTTTGATAGTTGTGCCATACTTGCTCCAATAAAATGTACGCTTTATTGGGATTTTTAGGAACCCAAACATCTTCACCTTCAACTTGAGCTTTCTAACTTCCAACTCTTCCCACTTTCCATCAAATTTGTACTTCAACTTGTCCTTTTTATGCATAGTGAGCTTGTACACGTCATCCATATCCGGATAGTTCAGCGTATGCCCCCAGCCCAGGTTTTCATTGGCTCCGACCAACATACTCACTCCTCCAGGAAAATTAGCTCCAAGAATATTCCACCCTTCTTCACTACAAAGATGGGCCTCATACCATGCAAAGGGGCCTTCCAGAGGCTGGTGAGAATTTATGGCCAGGTAGGTCTTGCCATCCTTTGTTTTTGTGCTGGATACCGCCATACCGTTAGAACCAACGCCAACATTCATTTCATGCCTGGTAATATGGCCCCGAAATATCCTTCCAAGATCGAAATGTACATGAGTCATAAAAGCCAGTGAAAAGGTATAGGCTTTAACTACATCCTTTGGTGAAATGGGGAAGACTTTCTTCAACAGTAGTTCATTGGGATGAGCAGCTGCGTATGCGTTTACACCTTGACAATAACCGTCAAGAACCGTTTTAAATTTATCTGAAAAGCTGGTATCATAACTCGCTTCTACCAGGCCATTTACATTCATTAGATGGCCAAACACATCCATGATCGCACCTGTCTTCCCTTTGTACTCCGCGGTCCTACCACGTACAGGTAAAATATTCTCCTGCATATCGTGAAAATTATCTTCGGCAGATGCCCATCCTAATCCGTAGGCTACCTGCTCATCCTTCGGGGCAAAAATGTGAGGAACTCCCCACTTGTCACGGATGATGGTGATATCATCCGGATTAATCTGTGCACGAACACAATGCAGTGCGCACAGATAGATGAGACCGATCAATAATAATTTTGGTGAATGAGCCATTTGTCATTTGCAGAACCCAGAGATGAACCAACATTTATCCGGAATATTGTATGCTGCGAAATTATTAATCTTTTACGGGTAAAAACTCCTTATATTTAAAATTTCAATCCGGATTAATATTGAAATGTGAGGCGAGTACCCCATATAATCACACTGCTAGTTGTTTGCTTTCTCTGTTCGGTCAACATTGAAGCTCTGGCAAAGGTTCGATCTCACGAGGAAAAAATTGACTCCCTTGAGAAAATTTTGGAGTCGGAGACTGAAAACAATTTACGTCCTGATTATATCCTAAAAATACTCAACGAGTTGTGTTGGGAATTGCGCGGTACAGATACGGAAAAAGCATTGCGATATGGAAAAAATGGGCTGACCATGGCCCGGGAGTATCTTAAAAACTCCACAGAGCAATCTGAAGTTTTAATGTACAAAAAGGCTATCGCCATCAGTCTGAACTATATCGGGGTGGTTTATGACTTTAAAAACGACTACGAGAAAGCACTTCAATACTACTTGCAAGCACTTGAAAAAAATGAGGAGCTAGGAGAAAAACAACAAATAGCCGCATCGCTTAACAACATTGGCATCATATATTACTATCTGGAGGATTACATGCAAACGCTGAAGTATTATAAGCGTGCGCTGTCTATAAGAGAGGAGTTGGATGATAAAGAAGGGGTTGCTGGAAGTTTAAATAATATTGCGCTGGTTTACATCAATCAGGTCCGCAAAACAGGAGATATCAGCACCCTGGATGACGCCATTAAAAACCTGCAAAAATCACTGACCATTAAGGAAAAGTTAGGGGATGACCAGGGAGTGGCCGGGTGCTATGGCAACATTGGAAATGTATACAAATACAGAGCTGAGTACTCGAACAAATCAGGAGACTTTGCCGCAGCTATTGACTACCATTTCCGTGCGTTGCAAATTTTCAAAGCACTGGGAGATCAAAAAGGGTTGGCCATTACGCTGCTGGATATTGCGGATATTCATAAAATGCAGAAGAGTTACCGGCAATGTATCAAATACGTGGACAGGAGTATTAAAGCAGCGAAGCAGGTGAATGCCAAAGTTGAACTAAAAACTGCCTACAGACTTCTATCAGAAGTTTATGAGCTCAGTGGAGACTATAAGAATGCCCTAAAGTATCACCTAGATTTCACAAAGCTCAAAGACAGTCTTTTCAGCCATGAAAGCACGCAGAAAATTATGAAGCTAGAATCTGATTATCAGCACAGGCAGCAAGAAGAACAAAACGCGATACTTGCCAAGGAAAATGAAGTGCTGGCTTCAAGGGCTAAGACAGATTCCATCCTGAAGAATTCACTAATCATCATGGTATTACTGCTTCTGGTAGTAACTGCACTTGTCTATACCCGATACAAAGAAAAAAAGGAGCGAAATCTTGAGATCGAGAAGCTCTCAATGGTGGCAAGCAAGACGGACAATTATGTAATCATAACTGATAAATATGATCGAATAGAATGGGTCAATGAAGGATTTTCTCGGATTACCGGGTACACCGTCTCTGAGGTCATGGATAAACGTCCCGACGTCTTACTAAGAGGTGCTCTAACAGATCCTAAAACTGAAACATCAATAGAAACAAAAAAGCGGAAATGCGGACCTTTTACCGAGGAAATTCTCAACTATACAAAGAGCGGAAATCCGATTTGGCTTTCAATGAATGTGAACCCTGTGCTCAACGATCAAGGTGAAATAGATAAATATATTACAATTGGAAATGACATAACAAAGAAAAAGAAAGCTGACGATGAGATCAAGAAACTTTCTCTGATTGCAAGTAAAACCGACAACTTCGTGGTCCTGACGGACCGAGATGATGTTGTTGAATGGGTGAATGAGGGTTTCACCCGATTGCTTGGCTATTCTGAGGCCAGTATCAAAGGTAAGAGGTTGCGAGACGTATTGACTGGCAAAAAAACTGATCAGGAGACACTCATTCGAATTCAAGTTCAGAAGCAGAATAAGGTTTCGTTTAGAGAAGAGTTGGTCAACTACAAAAAAGACGGAACGGAGCTGTGGCTATCTTATAATATCACACCTATCTTTGATGATCATGGTGAAATTGACAAGTTCATTAATATAGGCTCTGACGTAACAGAATCTAAGAAGACGGAGGGTCAGCTAAAATCTGTAGCATCAAAGCTTAAGCTAATCAACGCTGTAGATAAGACTATTTTGAGCGCTGACTCATTTACCGAGATTATTCAGTTCACGATCAACAAGCTTTACAGGGAGCTTGATATTGCCAGAGCGAGTATGGTGCTCTTTGATTTTGAAAATGAAACCTTCACTCCATTCTCGGTCGCTGCCAACACGAACAGTTTCCTAAAAGAGGGAGTTGGATTACCACTTTCGGATTTTCACGGGGTGGTCCATCTCAGAAAATTCAAGAATTATGTTGTTCAGGATATCAAAACAAAGGAGGAGTTGTCAGGATCAGATAAAGAATTAATCAAAGAAGGCGTTAACTCTTATCTTCTTTGCCCACTCATTGCTAAGAATGAGCTCTTGGGTTCAATCAATATTTGTTGTGATGAAACGAATTACGTTACCGCCGAACTCATTGCTCTCGTTGAAGAGATTGCAAAGGGAGTCGCCATCGCCTTATATCAGAGGAGTCTGCAAGAAGAGATTGAAAAGAGAAACGCAGACTTAAAGGACAAGAATGACGATATCACTTATAGTATAAAATACGCCAGGAAGATACAGGAAGCCATTTTCCCGTCAGATGAACAGGTCCATGATTTAGTGGATAACTGCTTTGTGTACTTTAAGCCCAAGGAAATTGTAAGTGGAGATTTTATCTGGACCCACAAACAAAAAGATAAGTTCATCATCGCCGTTGCTGATTGCACCGGTCATGGTGTACCTGGGGCGTTTATGAGCATCATAGGAAATAATCACTTGAATGCGGTCGTTAAAGAACAGAGAATTTACAACCCAGCGAAAATTTTAAACTTAATGAACCTGGGACTTAACGAAACTTTGAAGTCAGGGGAAGATGATGCTGCCGGTATTAGGGATGGGATCGACATATCACTCTGCATGATAGATACCAAGGCGAAAAAGATGCAGTTTGCCGGGGCGAACAACCCAGTTTATATTGTAAGAAAGAAAGAGCTTATAGAATTGAAAGGTGACAGATATCATTCTGGTACATTTTTAGTTGATAGTCAGAGCGATTTCACCCTGAACAAGTTTGACCTGAAGAAAGGCGATGACATTTATCTCTTTTCTGATGGATTTGCAGATCAGTTTGGAGGAACTGAACTAAAAAAATACAAGTACCACAGGTTTAAAAAGACAATATTAGAGATGCATGGGCAATCAATGCTGGAGCAGCGAGACACTCTTAAAAAAGACCTGAGAGCATGGAGAAATCCATCTGGCAAGAACAATGATTGGACAGAACAAACAGATGACATCTGCGTCGTTGGAATTAGAGTTTAGGAAGGATACGAACATAGCTTCGTGAATTCATTTCCAATAGTTATCCCCAAACTATTGAGATAAACAGTAAGATTGAGGCCTATTTGGGTAATTGGATTACTCGTTATTGGTGAAAAGACGAAAATATAGTTAGTCTGGATTCATGAAGAATATATTGAGGTACATAGGCTGCTCACTGCTGTTTCTCATAATTGTAGGGTTTCTCAATCCAGCCGATAAAGACCTGTCCAAAGACGTATTATATCCACCCTACCTGTCTGGCCCGTCTCCGTGGGCTGATTCTGTCTTTCAAACGCTTTCGCCAGATGAACGTATTGCCCAGCTTTTCATGGTTGCTGCTTATTCCAATAAAGAGCAGGGCCACGTGGATGCCATCGCCCAGCTGGTTGAAAAGCATAAAATCGGCGGTCTGATCTTTTTCCAGGGTGGCCCGATACGGCAGGCAAGACTTACCAATCTTTACCAGTCTAAAGCCAAGGTGCCTCTTATGATTGCCATGGATGCTGAATGGGGGCTGGCAATGCGCCTGGACAGCACGGTTAAGTTCCCATACCAGATGACTTTGGGGGCTATACAGGACAATCAGCTAATTTATGAGATGGGAAAACGCATCGCCCTGCATAGCAAAAGGCTTGGGGTACAAATCAATTTTGCCCCAGTAGTCGACATCAATAATAACCCAAAGAACCCGGTTATCAATTACCGTTCGTTTGGGGAGAATAGGGACAATGTATCAGAAAAAGGGATTGCTTACATGAAAGGTATGCAAGACCAGCATGTGTTGGCAAATGCAAAACACTTTCCAGGACATGGTGATACCGATACAGATTCTCATCTGGAACTTCCCCTGATTGGTCACAGTGTGAGAAGGCTTGACAGCCTGGAACTCTATCCTTTCAAGAAGTTGATTAACCAGGGACTGGGCAGCATTATGGTTGCTCATCTTTATATTCCGAGCTTTGACAGTACCAAAAACCTGGCCTCTACTCTCTCCCGGCCAATCGTAACAGATTTACTTCAAGATAGCTTAAAATTTAGGGGGCTAATCTTCACAGATGCACTGAATATGAAAGGTGTCAGTAAGTACTATGAACCAGGCGTAGTAGATGTAAAGGCGGTCCTTGCTGGAAATGACATATTGCTGTTTTCTGAGAACGTGCCAAAAGCTATGGAAGAGATCAAAAAAGCGATAAAGAACAAGGAGGTTTCACAACAAGAAATCAATCGACGCTGCATGAAGGTACTGCGTGCAAAAGAATGGTTTGGTCTTAATGATAATCATCTGGTTATAGACAGCAACCTGGTCCAGGACTTAAACACTAATGCGGATGATTTGTTGAAGAGGAACCTCATTGAAGCATCCCTTACCCTGCTTAAAAATAAAGGCGATCTTATCCCTATTCACAACCTCGATTCCCTGCGCATAGCGACTCTCTCCATAGGCCGTCATGCACCCAATATTAATGCGTTTCAAAAAATGCTGGAGAACTACGCATCGATGAAGCATTTCACCGTTGGAAGCCAGCCCACAGGAAACGAGTATGCCTTCTTAAAGAAGAGCCTGGAAAGATATGACCTCGTATTGCTCAGTGTTCATAGCAACACTTATAGCCCCGCAAGAAACTATGGTGTGTCTGACCAAGCCCTGCGCCTGATCAACCTTATAAATAAAGGACCGGCGAAGGTGATACTCACCTCTTTTACGAGTCCCTACGCATTGACCAGCATTGCCAATCTGGAATCTCTGGATGGCCTCCTTCTTTCTTATAACAACAATAATATCGCCCAGGAGCTCTCAGCCCAATTGCTCTTTGGAGGTGTAGCTGCCAGAGGCAGGTTGCCAGTTACGGTGTCTTCAAAACAAAAGGAAGGTGCTGGAATCGACACCCAAGCGATGAGAATCAAATACACGATCCCTGAGGATGCCGGAATTAACCGCCATATGCTCGATACGATTGACTCAATAGCGATGAACGCTATTAAGGAGAAGGCTACACCGGGCTGCCAGGTATTTGTGTTGAAGGAGAACAAGGTTATCTACTGGAAATCCTTCGGATACCACACCTATGATAAGAAGCGGGCAGTGCAAAACAGTGACCTCTATGACCTGGCTTCAATCACTAAGATTGTCGCCACTACGCCCAGCGTCATGAAATTATCAGATGAAGAGAAGCTGAATATCGACAGTACGCTGGGAAAGTATCTATCTGGCAATATTGACACATCAAACAAAGACACCTTGGTTATTCGGGCTATAATGTCACACTACGCCCAGCTTAAATCCTGGATTCCATTTTGGATGGAAACCGTTGACAACGTGAGCTGGTCAAGAAAAAAGCAGAAGTTCAATACTGCCGGATCCAGGTACAAAGAAGGCTATTATAATACAACAGGCACAGAACGTCATTCGCTGAAGGTAACGGACAATCTTTATCTGGATAAGAACTTTTCAGACTCCATAATGAACATGATCATTGCCTCTCCCTTGAATGAGAAAAAAGAATACCTATACAGTGATATGGGGTACTACTTCCTCAAGCAAATCATTGAAAGCCTCACCGGCTCGAGTTTAGATAAGTACACCATGGATACGTTCTTCAAGCCGCTTGGATTAAAAACCATGGGATACAGACCCAAAACCCGCTTTGGACTTGACCGTATCGTCCCTACTGAAGATGACTACTACTTTCGCAAGCAATTGGTGCACGGAGATGTTCACGATCCTGGAGCTGCAATGCTGGGTGGTGTAGGTGGACATGCAGGGGTATTCTCCAACGCTCATGATCTGGGTATTTTCATGGCGATGCTGCTCAATGATGGTAAATACGGTGGGCAATCCTATATTGAAGATTCAACTTTACTGGAATTCACCACCTGTCATTATTGTGATCAGAACAGGCGTGCAGTTGGATTCGACAAGCCACAAATGGACTACGACAAAGATGGCCCGACCTGTCAATGTATTTCAGAGGAGAGTTTTGGACATACGGGATTTACTGGCACTATCGCCTGGGCAGACCCAAAGGAAAAGATCGTTTACGTTTTCCTGTCGAACAGGGTTAATCCTGATAGCGAAAACAAAAAACTGGTGAAGATGAATGTGCGCACGGATATTATGCAAGCTATCTATGATGCTATAGAGGAGGGACAAGAGAAAGAGGGCAAGGGAAAAGGATCGGAATGGAATCTAATGAGATAATAAACCCTACATTCAATGATGCCCACCAAAAGCATACAGGTGTTACATGTTGGTGTTGAAATACCGCCATGAGATCTATTCCATTCGTATATTCGCACAACCCAATAATTATCGGGTTGTAATTCGCAGGCATGAATATTGGGATCGTTTGTTATCCAACGTTTGGAGGTAGTGGTGTTGTAGCCACGGGGCTAGGCAGTGCCCTGGCAAGAAAAGGACACCAGGTTCATTTCATCACTTATAGCATACCATTCAAGCTGGACCTGGAGGAGGATAATATTCACTACCACGAGGTAGAGATTTCTAACTATGACCTCTTTGAGTATCCACCTTACGAGCTTTCTTTAACCAATAAGATCGTTGACATAGCCCACTCCGAGAACCTGGACTTACTGCACGTTCATTATGCAATTCCTCACGCTTCTTCCGCTTACGCAGCACGGCAAATCCTTGCAGCTAAGAATAAAGACCTTCCTTTCATTACCACGTTGCACGGAACGGACATAACATTGGTTGGTAAAGACCCATCGCTCAATGAGGTCATCACCTTTGCTATGAACCAATCAGATATTCTAACCACCGTTTCGGAAAGTTTGAAGAAGGATACGCTTGAACATTTCAAAATTATAGATGAGATAAATGTAATCCCCAACTTCGTCCGTACTAAGGAATATTGCCAGGTGAGAGACATGGAGCTGAGACGAACTTATGCGGAGGATGATGAGAAGGTCCTTTTGCATATTTCCAACTTCCGGCCTGTCAAGAAGGTTGAGGATATTGTACGCGTCTTTGCAAAAGTGAAAGAATCTGTAAAATCCAAGCTGATACTTGTCGGGGATGGCCCTGACGGAATGCTCATTGATGATCTATGTGAAGAACTCAACCTCTGCGATGATATAAAAAGAATGGGTAAGCTGACGGAGACAGAAACGATCCTCTCCATAGCAGACTTATTTTTACTCACATCAGAGACTGAGAGTTTTGGCCTGGTAGCACTTGAAGCAATGGCTTCAGGTGTTCCGGTGATTTCAACGAACACTGGTGGCATTCCAGAGGTGAATGTTCATGGAAAGACAGGATACTTAAGTAATGTAGGCGATGTAGCCGACATGGCTAAGAATGCAATAGAACTACTGGAAGACGAGGGAAAATATGTACAATTTCGTAAAAATGCGCTTAGCCACGCCAAGGAATTTGACATCGAGAACATTCTGCCTCTCTATGAGGAACTGTACGAACGCTTGATCTAGTTATTACCCCACAGGTCCTCTGAAAATACTGTTAATCTCTATTGATCAGGAAGGGTCAAAAAGTACAGCGTAACAATAAACAGGATAACAATTACCAAAAATCCAATTTTGAATTTCTTAAAGTCCTCGATTTCCCTCGCATCCCCAATTTGCTTTAGAATATGGGTGCAATTGATATCTAACTTCGCAAATGCAGTTTCACCTTTTACTATATAATCAAAAGCCCCGTGCTTCTTGGTATCATTAGCCACCTGAATACTATCGTCACCCGTTAGTATTACCACATACGCATTACTGTTGTCGGCTTTTATCTCTTGTAATGTTTGCAGTCCATTCATTGCCGACTCATCCTCTGGTGCAAGGTGATAATCGAGCACCACCAGCTCAGGCTTGTGTTTTAAATTCGCCACACAATCTTCTCCAGAAGTGTAACAATGAATATTTGCCTTCTTGTTTTTATTCTGTAAATGTGTTTCCACTCCTGCCAGGAACACTTCTTCATCATCTACTACAAAAATCGTATTGAAGTGTATGATATTTTTACGAGCCATAGTTTAGCGGTTTGATGGTTAGTTTTAGTTAAAGATATAATGATTATGCACAAAACGTAAAATTACATTTAATAACTCATTCAGATTTTATTGTTGATAATTCACTTTGGAGTTCTATTAAGACTTCATTCCAAATGCTATTCGCACTGGCTACCAAACTGGTAATTAACTCAATATTACCCTCTTTGGCATTTTTTTCAATTTCTTGAACCACTTCCTTTAAGTTCCTGGCACCGACAAAATCTATGGATGCCTTGAACTTATGTGCTAAAGCTGCTAGAGCACCCCAGTTCTGCTGACCTAAATGTTCATTAATATCATTCATATAAGTTGGAGACTTCTCCATAAACATTGACATCATCTTAACTTTAAATACATCATTCCCATCATAGAACGTCTCCATGAACTCGATATCAATATGCTTATAGCTCATACAAAATCAATTATAATTACGCGTTGTCTAATCAATGGAAAGCAAAATACAAATTTTACTGTACAACTCCTTTTCTTGAATTGGTTTGGTCAGATAGTCATTCATCCCTGCTTTTAAACAATTTTTCCTGTCCTGTACGCTGGCATTGGCAGTTATGCCCAAAATAGGAATGTTTCTCTTTATAGACGGCAGTTTCTTTCGAATATACCTTGTTGCCTGAAAACCATCCATATTGGGCATTTGGACGTCCATTAAGATGATGTCATAATTGTTATTAGTCACTTTATCAATTGCAATTTCACCATCCTCCGCACAATCTATTTTAACACCCCATTTTTCCTTGAACAGTTCTTGAATATAGAACTGGTTCATTTCGTTATCCTCCACCAATAGAAACTTGATCTCCTTGAGAGAGGCAATCGCTTCAGTCTTGCTTACATATCTTTCGTATGTGGTATTATCTTTCTTGAAACTAAGCGTGAAAATGAAGCTAGTTCCCTTGTTTTCTTCACTCTCTACTCTTATGTTACCTCCCTGTAACTGCACTAAGCTTTTAACAATCGCTAATCCCAACCCGGTACCTCCATACTTTCGCTCGGTACTGCTCTGTGCTTGTTGAAAACTATTAAAAATGAGTGATAAATTCTTTTTCGCAATTCCTATTCCGGTGTCGGTAACCGAGAACTCTGCTTCAATTGCACTCTTGCTCTGTTTCAAAACTTTAGCGTATATAGTTATAGAACCGCTATCTGTAAACTTGGCTGCGTTGCCTACTAAGTTTAAAAATATTTGCTTTAACCTAAGGGGATCACCAATAATATTGTTACTGAATTCACCATCAATTTCAGCTTTGAGATCAATTGATTTAGCTATAGCATCTGGTTTTATGATATCAATCACATCATAGATTAATCCATAAGCCGAAAAGGAGATCTTCTCAAATTCTATCTTCGATGACTTTATCTTTGATATATCCAGGATGTCACCTATGATTGAGACTAAAATGCCTGATGACGTAGTGATGGTATTTACATAATTGTATTGACTTTGGTTTAGTTTTGTCTTGTATAACATTTCTGCCATTCCAGAAATTGCATTCAACGGCGTTCGTATCTCGTGACTCATGTTAGCCAAAAACCGCTCTTCAGATTGTTTGGCTTTTTCCGCAGTTTTCTTGGCCTTTTGTAGGTCCGAAGCGAATTTAACCCGCTCAGTGATATCCGTTTCAACAATAATAAAATAGTTAAATTCATTTCTTTTGTTGAATACGGGTGTCACTGAAGTTTGGACCCAATATTTTTCTCCACTTTTTTTGTAATTCACAATTTCATAGTTGAAGGTCCTCCTGGTTCGCTTACACTCCTCAAGGCGCGCCTGGTCACTCTTTTTCAAAGCACTGCCTTTTCTCAAAATTTCCCCCCGGGTGCCTTTCACTTCCTTGAGGATATAACCATTCATTCGGCCGAATCCTTCATTCACCCAATCAATTCTACCCTCTTTATCAGTAATTATCACGGCGTTACTGGTCTTGCTTGCAACCAGTGACAGTTTACTTAATTCCGCCCGGTGATCTTGTCGTTCAATGGCATATAGCAGTGCACGAACAAGGATATTACTGTTTATATCCTTTTTTATAAGATAATCTTGCGCCCCGGCTTTTACTGTCTGCAAAGCCAACTTGATGTCATCATGTGATGTAAGTAAGACAATCGGAGCATTCGAAATATATCTGCGAATTCTATTGAATGTACTGAGGCCCTTTGAGTCAGGTAAATTTGGTTCCAGTAGAACTAAATCAAATACTTTTTTGCCAAGTTGTTCAACACCTTCCGAAAATTGTCGGACATGATGTATTTTGAAGGTGCTCCCTTTAGATCTTTTCAACATCCTGATGATTGACTTCGCAAAAGACAGATCATCTTCCAGATATAGAATATTGAATGTTCTTTTCATAAAGTACTCTTCAGATTAAAGCAGAAAATTAAACATAAACTCCCTCTTAACAATTTATCTTGACTCCAATGTCTGTGAAATCCTGAAATACTGTGACCAAGAAACAGCCAACGCGAAATCAATAACCATAATTAATTACTGGCGTAAATCTACGGATGAATTGAAGAATGTACCAACAAAGAAGTTCAAAAAAGGCAAACAAAGTCCACTTGATAAGTGGAGTATATGTTACATGGGGATATTGCCGCATAACGGAGGCAATGTCATTCAGTTTACTAACTAGCGATGAGCTTAACACTTTTCAAAGAGTAGTTTCTGTAACTCGGAACAGCCGTTCGGTGAGTTCATTCACCCCTTAACCTCATATCCTTCTCCCCTTAATATCTCCTTCACCTTATCACAATGATCACCCTGAATGATGGCAATACCATCTTTTGCACTCCCTCCAACGCCGCACTTCTTCTTTAACAATGATGCCAGGTTTTTCAAATCTAGTTCGGTTCCAACAAACCGCTCAACCAGCGTCACCTTCTTGCCGGCTCGGTGCTTCTTTTCAAAGTGGACGTAAAGGGTTTGGTCGTTAGGAGGCAGTGTCGCCTGTTCCTTGTCACCGTCATATTCGTAGTTGAAATTGGTGTTGGTGGAGTATACTATGTTCTTCTTTTTCCTGGACATTCTAATGTTTCAATTACTTCGGTACCACTACATTTAATGAAAGAGGTTCAATCTCCACCTCAATATTCTTATTCAGCGATATAAAGTCCCCGTCGATTTGTGCGTAGGACAAATCTTTGTAAACCTGGATTGATTTGCCCCTAATTACTTCAAGGTAACCACTCTTGTCTATTGATCTGTTAAAGAAACGATACAGCATCATTGGCAATTTCCAGTTCGGAAACTTAGTAACAATGCATACATCAAACAAGCCATCGTCCAAAAGTGCATGTGGGGCTATGGTAGCGTTGTTTCCATATTGGGTGGCATTGGCAAAAGTGATCAACCACGACTCCCTGGTCACTTCCTTGCCGTCTACCACTAATCGATACTCATGCATTTCATAAGACCAGTACTCCTGCCAAATGGCTTTGATATAGGACCATAACCCTCTCTTCTCCAGTTTATCGAACTTGTCCGACATATACGCATCGAACCCGATACCGGCATTAGACAAAAAAGGAGTCCATTCTCCATCGTTACCGGGGCTTTGTGATCGAATCTTCCCGGTATCTACTGTTCTCACTTTGCCCCCATTGATCACATCAAGTGCCCCCTGCAACTTCATTGGAATTCCAAGGTCACGGGAAAAGCCATTGCCAGAACCGGTAGGGATAATTGCCATGGTCTTGTCACTGCCAATCATTACGGACCCAATTTCACTCACCGTACCATCTCCACCAACTGCGGTAATTACATCAAATCCATTTGCCATGGCATCTCTGGCCAGCTCCATGCCGTGACCTTTGTGCCTGGTATGCATAATGTCAAAGTCGTACTTCTGCATATCCAGATGTTTCTCAAGAAAACGTCTATTGATATTTTGAGATTTCCTGGAACCAGAAATAGGGTTGGCAATGAAACAAATCTTCTTTTTTACCATCTGCATTAACCGGAACTTAAAAGCGTATTAAAACTCCATGTTAGACCTTCCCTCAAATGCAAATACTGGAACATTATGGAAAGATGTTTTTGCTGGCGTTTCTCGATATTCCGATATGCCGATATGTTTATCATGCAAAACGACACCATGTACTTGATGCACACACTCACATCATTTATTTGGCAGTTAGCTGATTATTAATAAGCCGCCCATTATAAGACTGAATAATTCCCTTTAACAGCTTCTCCATGGCCATGGCAACTTCAGGTAGTTTCTCAGTCAAATCACCAGATAGTTGCTTATCCATTTCATAATTATACAGTCCGACAGTCTCCTTTCCGTTGAACTGCAACACATAGGTTCCCTGTATTAATTGGTGCAATCCATTCAAGTAATTCACGGCGAACCCTGCCTTCTCCTCATTGAATACAGAATTACCAAAAGCGATGCAATCAGAACCATAGCCTAAGTAATCAAGCACAGACGGGAGAATATCAGTATGCTGTGTAACCCGCATACTTACACCTTTCAGTTTACTCGAAGGATGATAGAATAGCAGTGGAACGGAATACATACCCACCCTGTTCATATAATATGCATCTTCTGCCTGGGCGGAATGATCAGCCGTTATTACAAACAAAGTATTCTCAAACCACTTCGATTGTGCAGCTGTTTGAAAGAATTTTCCCAACGCGTAATCAGCGTACTGAATACTTTGGTGAATCGGGAGGGGGCCTCCTTCAAAAACTTGATCATAGCGGTTCGGAACAACATACGGGTTGTGAGAAGAAATAGATACGAAACAGGAGGCAAATGGCTCTGGATGTTGATCCAGCCCGGTTTTGAAATACTGAAAAAACTCTTCGTCATAAATCCCCC
>DTRK01000229.1 GCA_012965955.1 Flavobacteriales bacterium | reverse complement strand
ATCAGCTCTATGCCTAGTGGCTTAGACCTGGTTCTCAGGACTTCAATTGTTTGTGGAAAACACAACCCTGAAACAAAGAACAGATTTTTGCCTTCTTTAATTTCGTCCTTGCTCCGAGCATGGTAAAACATAATCATGGCTTCAGCAGCAGCTGTGGCCTCATCCAGTAATGATGCGTTGGCTAACTCCATAGCTGTGAGGTCCGTGACCATTGTCTGGAAATTGATCAACGCCTCTAGCCGGCCCTGAGAGATCTCCGCTTGATAAGGTGTATATGCAGTGTACCACCCTGGATTTTCCAGCACGTTACGCTGAATTACAGGAGGAGTTATGCAATTGTAATACCCAAGACCTATATATGATCGAAAAGTCTGATTCTTCTTGGCCAGGGTTCTCAAATGATTGAGATACTTGAATTCGCTAATTCCAGAGTCCAGATCTAAAGGGTCGTTAATCCGAATTTTATCAGGAATGGTCTCGGCAATTAAATCCTCTAAAGAAGCGGCACCAACAGTCTTCAGCATTGCAGCCTCTTCGATGGCATCAGGCCCTACATGACGACGTAAAAATTCGTTTTTTCCCATGGAATAATTAAGGTGTGCAAAGGTACTATTTTTACATTGTTGAATACAAGCCTGGCAGGGGAAATAATTTGTGGAAACACTTGATCTAAAGACCATGTATATAGTAGGTTAATATTCATACATTTGTGTCCAGTGATATATTGGGAGCCGCTATTATGAAATCTTCATTTCTTGTATTCTTTTGTACATTCATGTTGATAGCGCCTACCCAGGCACAAGATTCCATTACGTTCATTAGTGGGCGTGTTCTGTATGGACTTGTTAAGGATTTTGACTCTTTGGATATTCAGTTTGAGTTCAAAAAGAGGAAAAAGACGAAAGTGATTTATATAACCAAGAGCAGCATCTTTGCCATTAAATATGCTGACGGTAAAACTGAAATCTTCTACGAACCATTGAATGAAGAGGAGTATTCAATTAGGGAAATGGAGCTCTATATTATTGGCGAACAGGATGCGCTAAAGAGTTCGAAGACCCCAATGCTAATTATTGGCGGCATTCTGGTTGGTGGTGTTTCATCATTTAAGTTGGGTCCTTTTTTAGGGCTTGCTCCTCCATTCGCCTATTCCATGGTAACAGGTCTGGTCAATAACAAAGTCAAAGAAGGTGCTGTGTCCAACCCCGACCTGCTTCGAGAGGATACGTACTTAACAGGATTTGTTACCAAGAACAAAAGCTTAATAATTCAAAGGTCAATAATAGGCTCAATCATTGGCTATCTTATCGGTTTGGCATCTCAACACATTTACGCGGAATCACAAGATTAACACAACTGAAACGGGTTTTAGACTTCATTCTCTTTACGAATTTATTCGTTGCCGTACCTGTTACTTGTCTCGTTCTTGGAACTCTAATCATTTTCGATTTTCCGTCGAAGTATGATTTGATATTACTTATTTACTCCTGTACGTTATTCACTTACTGTTTTCATCGGGTTTGGCCCAATAAATACAACTATCAGGGAGAGACCTCTCCTCGCTTTGCCTGGTTTAAAAAGAATAAGACTCTCTTCATCAGTATTATGGCACTTGCGCTTGTCAGTGCATTTGTCTTGATGGCTATGGATTATTCGGATAAACTGATTTGGTTTGTACCGGTTGGCGTGATTGCTTTGTGTTATACATTGACAGTTATTCCGTATCAGGGCGGATGGGTACGCTTGAGGGATGTTCCCTATCTTAAAGTATTCCTGATAGTGGCAACTGTTACCTATGTTACTTTCTGTTTGCCGTTTTTGTATTATGGGTGGGGAGAACTGTTATTCAGGATGCCTATTACGCTAAGTGTGTTGAGCAGGGCTTTGTTCCTATTTGCGATTACCTTGCCTTTCGACATTCGTGACCTGGACTTTGACCGAAATACCAATTTGACAACAATACCAGGTAGCATAGGTGTTAACAATACAAAGGCAATTTCATTGGTATTACTGGCTTTATTTCTTGTCGCAGAGTCGATATCGTACTTTCAGTATGGCGGTCGGGGAACAGTTTATGTGGCATTGGTTGCATCTGGCATCGTTGCCGGGGCTTTGGTGGCATGGGCAAAACCAAATGGGTCAGAATATTATTATTCGCTGGGGCTGGAAGGCACTATGATAGTGCAGCTGCTACTTGTTATTTTAGCAATGCAGCCCTATTGATCTAGTCTAAATACAGCACTTCTCAATACTCCGGCGAATGACAAATTCTCCTCTGTTTTTATCAGGGGGAGATTATCAAACATCAGTTCAAAATCGGGTAAATGTTTGATGTTCAAATCGCACGTCAAGGCCAGTACAAAATAGAGTGGCCTCGTGATTAAGCGCGACAGCATACGAGACAGATTTGATTTTTGGGATTCATGAAAATCGGAGAATAACAGCAATCCATTTGGTTTCAACCACTTTCTGAGATTTTCGCCAATTACAGCTAAGGATTCATCAGTGAAACAATCCAATACAAAGGGAGCCACAACAGCGTCGAATCCCGACGCCTCAAACCCGGAGAGGATATCGTCATTTTGAAACTGGATTTTTTGCTCGAGTCCAGGGAGCTGAGCTATCCACAAAGGTGAGCTCCTCGAACTCACACTGCTGGTGTATGCGGCTGATTATTTTGCCTGTTCCTCCGCCAATCACCAGTATCTTTTTACTATTCTTAAGCAGTGGAAGATGATGGTATTGGCATCTCTGAATGGCACCACAGAGCAGCATCCCCTTGGAGAGATCATAAATGGATGCTACCTGATCGAAATTGGGATTTTGAGAACCAGTCATTAGAAGGTTTGGTCCAAGGCATTGCTAATGGCATCTGCCGCTTGCCGTAGATCTTCATTCTCATGCGCAATGGATATAAATCCCACTTCATATCCCGAAGGCCCAAAATATACCCCGTTTTCAAGGAGATGCCTGTAAAACACATTGAAAATATCCATAGTTTCCGGCTTGATGTCAGAGGCCTTTCTATAGTCTTTGGATGCTCCAAAGGCGAACCAGAAAATGGAACCCATTGAATTGAGCTGTACTTGATGCCCTTTTGAAGCAATATGCTGTCTGAGTTGTTCGTAAAATCTATCCGCTTTATCATCGAGTGCATTGTAAAAAGAATCCTCTAAGCAAGCTGTAAGCTGAGCGATCCCAGCTGCCATTGCTACCGGATTTCCTGAAAGTGTTCCGGCTTGATATACCGCACCAGCAGGAGAAATGTGCTGCATGATCTCTTTGGTGCTGCCGTAGGCGCCTACTGGCATTCCACCTCCGATAATCTTACCATAGGTGATGATGTCTGGCTGAATATCATACCATCCAGCAGCTCCTTCAAATCCCAGCCTGAATCCAGAAATCACTTCGTCAAATATCAAGAGTGCTCCATTTTTAGTGCAGATCTCTTTGAGGAAAACCAAAAACTCTTTTTCCTGTATCAATAAGCCATTATTGGCCGGAATTGGTTCTAGAATAATGCAGGCAATCTCATTTTCAAAGTTCTGGAAAGCCAACTCTATGCTCTCTTGATCCGCGAGATCCAGGACGATGGTATCACTGGAGGAGCTTTCAGGTACACCTGATGAAGACGACATTCCAAATGTTGCCAAGCCTGATCCCGATTTGACCAGCATCGCATCTGCATGACCATGATAACACCCATCGAATTTGATGACCTTGTCACGCCCTGTGGCCCCTCGGGCCAGGCGTATGGCCGACATTACCGCTTCGGTCCCAGAGCTGACGAAGCGAATTGACTCGATATAGGAGTTGTTTTCCAGGATAAGTTTACCCAGCTCATTTTCCAGCCTGGTTGGAGCGCCAAAAGAGGTGCCCTTTGCTATCACCTTCTCTACCGCTTTAAGCACCGAAGGATTTGCATGGCCCAAAATGAGTGGCCCCCAGGAACAACAGAAGTCGATATATGAATTGTCGTCGGCATCCCATATACGACATCCTTCACCTCGATCGATGAAAAGGGGCGTGCCACCTACCGACTTGAATGCACGAACAGGTGAATTCACTCCGCCGGGGAAGTAATTCTGTGCCTCCTCAAACAGTTGTTGAGATTTTTCAGTGCCCATTTTACTTGCTGTTCTGAATAATCTAAAACCAGTGATAAACTGGATTTTTGTACTTTTGTCGGGCTCAAAATGGCCCTTTCCCATTGCGAAAATAGTATTAATAGACGTCCCTTTCAATGAACTACGAGAATAGCTTGGATTTTGCTAAATCGATGGATGCAGCAGATGAGCTGTCATCTTATCGCAGCCGCTTTTATATTCCGGAGGTTAACAAGAAGGAATCGGTATATTTTTGCGGTAATTCTTTGGGGCTACAGCCTAAAACAGCCCAGGGCATGATAGAACAGGAGCTTAAGGATTGGGCAGAGCTCGGTGTTCACGGACACTTTGAAGCTGGCAACCCCTGGTATTCTTATCATGAGATGTTTTCTGAACCCCTCGCAAAGATTGTTGGTGCCATACCGAGCGAAGTAGTGGCGATGAACGCCCTTACCGTAAACCTGCACCTGTTGTTTGTGTCTTTTTACCGCCCGACGGCTGAACGTTATAAGATTATCTGTGAGGCTCAGGCTTTTCCGTCAGATCAATATGCAATGGAGTCGCAAGCGCAAATGCATGGACTCAACCCAGATGATGTGATCATTGAAGTTGCGCCCAGGACAGGAGAAAACTGTATTCGACATGAGGATATTGTTGCAACAATCGAAGCACATAGAGATTCTCTGGCTCTTGTCTTTATAGGCGGCGTACATTATTACACCGGTCAACGATTTGATATGGATGCCATAACAAAAGCAGGCCATGAGGCTGGTGCTATAGTAGGTTTTGACCTGGCACATGCTGTTGGTAATATTGAATTGAATTTGCACGAATGGAACGTAGATTTCGCAGCGTGGTGCTCTTATAAGTACCTGAACTCTGGTTCAGGCGGAGTAGCAGGCACTTATGTGCACGAACGTCATTTTGGAGAAGACGTGCTTAGACTTGCAGGGTGGTGGGGGTACAATAAGGAGACTCGCTTCAAAATGGAAAAGGGATTTAAGCCAATATCTTCTGCAGAGGCCTGGCAGTTGAGCAATGCGCCGGTATTTTCAATGGCTGCCCACAAGGCCTCCCTGGATATATTTTCTGAAGTAGGGATGGAGAAGCTGTTTGAAAAACGGGACAAACTTACAGGATATCTTGAGCACCTGATCAAGACCAATGCTCCTGATGTGGAAGTGACTACACCAGCTGAACCTGGAGAACGGGGTTGTCAGTTGTCGATGGAGGTAGCTTCAAATGGCAAAGAGCGATATGAAGCACTTGGCAAAGCTGGCATTGTAGCAGATTGGAGGGAGCCTAACGTGATAAGGGTAGCACCTGTGCCCCTGTACAATACTTTTGAAGATGTATTTAAGTTTGGACAAATTATTGGTTCAAAGAATTAATTTAGGATGGGTGAGGTTACTGAAGGACAACTCGTGGAGAATGAAGATTACTATTTCGGCGTTGAAGGATACATGATATTTACAGAGCAATACCATCTAAAAAGAGGATTTTGTTGTGAAAATAACTGCATGCATTGTCCTTATGGATATCAAAAAAAACAGCTTTAATTATGAGTGTAATGGAATCTAAACTTGATATCAGTCAGCTAAAGACTCCTATTGGAACGGAGATAAGCTGCAAGGGATGGCTACAGGAGGCAGCTCTTAGAATGCTTCACAACAACCTTGACCCAGAGGTAGCGGAGAGGCCGGAGGACCTCATTGTCTATGGTGGAACAGGTAAAGCGGCTCGAAACCCTGAAGCATTTCACTTGATCGTAAAGGCATTGAGAGATTTGGAGAATGATGAGACATTGCTCATACAATCTGGTAAAGCTGTTGGTATACTTCCGACGCATCCTGACGCGCCTAGAGTGATAATATCTAATTCTATGTTGGTTCCACATTGGGCTAACTGGGAAAACTTCAGGGAGCTAGAAGCGAAAGGACTGACTATGTATGGGCAAATGACTGCCGGCTCATGGATATATATAGGCTCACAGGGGATTGTGCAGGGCACCTATGAAACATTTGGTGAGGCAGCCCGGCAACACTATGGGGGCTCGCTTAAGAATACAATATCGGTAACAGCTGGCCTTGGTGGGATGGGTGGTGCTCAGCCCCTGGCAATAACCATGAATGAAGGCGTTTGCCTGGCAGCGGAGATTGAAGAGTGGCGGGTTCAAAAGAGGTTGGACACAAAATATATTGATGAGAAGACACACGACATTGATGAAGGTATCGATCGCGCTTTGGAAGCCAAGGATAATGGTGAGGCCATTTCAATTGGAGTAGTTTGTAATGTTGTCGACTTATTGCAAAGACTCATCGATAGGAAAATAACACCAGAACTTCTTACTGATCAAACCTCGGCCCATGACCCTTTGGTTGGTTATTTCCCTCAGAACATGACAGTGGAGGAAGCAGGTGTGCTGCGAGAAACGAACCCAGAGCAATATGTCGATCTCTCTAAAGAGACCATGGTAAGGCATGTTAAGCAAATGTTGGAGCTTCAATCCAGGGGGGCGATCACCTTTGATTATGGTAATAACTTAAGGGGGCAAGCGTTAGAACGGGGTGTTGAAAATGCTTTTGATTTTCCGGGGTTTGTACTGGCCTATATACGGCCATTGTTCTGCGAAGGCAAAGGGCCTTTCAGGTGGGCAGCATTATCTGGTGATCCCGAAGACATTCACGTAACTGATCAGTTAATGCTGAAGCTTTTTCCTGAGAATGAAGGATTAAAACGATGGATCACATTGGCAAGTGAGAAAATTGCTTTCCAGGGGCTTCCTTGTCGAATTGCATGGTTGGGAATGGGTGAAAGAGAGAAAGCAGGATTGGCTTTCAACAAGTTGGTGGCAGAAGGGAAAGTCAGAGCACCCTTGGTAATTGGAAGAGATCATCTGGATACGGGCTCTGTAGCCTCGCCTTACAGGGAAACGGAGGGCATGAAAGATGGGTCTGATGCAATTGCAGACTGGCCGATCCTCAATGCACTGATCAATACCGCTGGTGGTGCCAGCTGGGTATCGGTACACCATGGAGGTGGTGTTGGGATAGGTTATTCAATTCATGCTGGAATGGTGATTGTAGCCGATGGAACAGAAGATGCGGGGCGCAGATTGAAGAGAGTATTAAATAACGACCCTGCACTGGGGGTGATTCGCCACTCGGATGCTGGATACGATATTGCACAAGACACCGAGCGCAAATTCAGATTGAACCTAAGAGACCGGGTGAAATAAGTTATTATGAGGAGCATCAGAAATATCATATTGCCCTTAACGATACTTATGCTATTGGTGAGCTCATGTGCTAAAGATGACGATCCGAAAGTTGCTGTTCGTGATGACTATCTGGGGACCTGGCAATGCGATGAGTATGACACCAACCAGCAGCTGATTGCTACTTTTCAGATTGAGATAATCGCTCACCCTTCTGACGCGGATAGAATATTGATAGACAACTTTACTCAACTGGGCCTCGGATTTCAGGTAGAAGCAATTATTTCGAACACCTCCCTGGAGATTCCTCAGCAGTTTATCTCTTTAGCAGAAGTTAGCGGCTCTGGTTTTATAACCAATGCCCATACAGGCCTGGAGTTGCAGTATACCTACGATGACGGAAGCGGTCAGTCCGAGAGCATCAGTGCTACTTGCACTAAATTATAGTGCACCTGCTATATCTCACCTTGCCACTACTATTCTTCTATTAACCGATCCGCTCTCTGTAACTGCTCTGATCAGGTAAATGCCATTTGGAAGGTTCCCCAGGTTGAGCTCTTCATTAACGGAAGACCTATCTGTATAGCTAGTCTGCAATAACACCTCTCCAATCAGGCTATGTACCTGAACATTGATATCTGACGGTACAGCAGATTCAATCAGCAAGGTTACTTTCCCTATCGCCGGATTTGGATATACATCAACAGAGAGATTTGCCGCAAGCTCCTGTAGGCCTATTTGGGTACCTACAGTAGCAGATCCAGATGAAGTGCATCCACTTGAATCAGTAACGGTACAGGTATAGGTTCCTGCTGGCAGCCCGGTTGCCGTTGAAGTGGTTTGGGCTGATGCATCATCCCACAAGTAGGTGTAAGGTAGAGTGCCGCCTGAAGCAGTTACCGTTGCAGTACCGTCACTAAGTCCAGATGTGGCATCAGTGGAGGTAAAGTTCGTTGTTAACCCAACTCCTTCCAAAATTGAGTCATTCACAGTAACCGTACATCCGTTTCCGTCCGTTACAATTGCAGATATTGCTCCTCCGCACAGACCTGTAGCAGTTGAATCAGTCTGCGTACCCGGATCATCCCACAAGTAAGTATAAGGCGGTGTGCCTCCTGATGCAGTTACCGTTGCTGTACCGTCGCAAATACCGGCACAACTTGCATCAGTTGAAGTCCCGGACGCCGTTACGGCCGTACCTGGTTCGGTGAGCGTAACGTTGGCAGTTGAAGTACATCCGGCTGTATCGGTAACAATACAGCTAAATGTTCCGGCACACAACCCAA
>DTRK01000228.1:337-2355 GCA_012965955.1 Flavobacteriales bacterium | reverse complement strand
TTATGGTTTATGAGGGTTCCAACCCAAATCGCGTACATCCCATCTAAACCAATATTGATGGCACCTTGTACAAAGCCCTTTTCAAAATCCTCAGCCTTCCTGGTGTCCAACACCATCGCGCCACTTTCGATATGTGCCTGGAAGGTATCTGGCGGGAGGGGGATCACAGTCCTTTTCAACACCTCAGCCACCTCTTCATAGCCATTCTTGTTGATGGAAGCATCTGTAAAAAAGTAGGGTGGTGGAGCCTTCAAATCTGAGGTCACTGTGTTGACAAATTCTGATTCAGACATCTCTTGTAATGCATAGTTGCTCTTCTTTTGATCCCCAATAGTTGACCAGGTCTGTGGCCCTATGGTCTTCCCGCAACTCGATCCTGGACCGTGGGCTGGATAGACAATTACGTCATCTGGCAGTGTTTTTATGACTTTGTTAAGGGAACGATACATGTGGCTTGCCAGCTCTTCCTTTGTTGCAATGCCATCTAGTAGGTCCGGTCGGCCTACATCGCCAACAAATAGGGTGTCACCAGTGAATATTGCATGTTCCTTGCCGTCTGCATCGTACAATAAATAGCAGGAAGACTCCAGGGTGTGTCCCGGTGTGTGCTTTACCTGAAATGTGAGATCGCCGAGCGTGTATGTCTGTCCGTCTTCAGCGTTGTTTATCTCATAGCCGGTTTCCGCTCCCGGCCCGAATATGATGGGTGCTCCCGTAAGTTTTGACAGGTCAATATGTCCTGAAACAAAATCGGCATGAAAATGCGTTTCGAACACGTACTTGATCTGGCTATTTCTGCTGGCTGCAAGTTCCAGGTAGGGCTCCGGTTCTCTTATCGGGTCAATAACTGCTGCTTCCCCCTGTGATTCAATGTAGTAGGAGGCCTGTGCAAGGCATGTCGTATATATCTGCTTGATGAACATGATTACTCTCCTTGTGCGGTTGAAAGCTCACCGTTGTAATATTTAACCTTAGCCATATTCTCATGAAAATCGCCTGCTTCCGTGAACTGCAGTGGTATCACCAGTGCTCCGGATCGATCTATGTAACCATACTTTGCCTCTTTTACAACCCATGCAACGCCGTTTACGAAGTTGCCACCGAATTCATAGGGAAAATCAAAGGCTGAATTACCTTCTGTATCCAGATACACTATCTTATTATCTTTAATCACCTTGGCCAGGCCTTCATGAAACGACTCTCCATTGTCATAGATGACTGCAATCTCAGTTGCTCCTGATTTCCCGATATATCCAATTTTCTGACCCATCAGCACCTTAGCCAGGCCGTCATGAAAGGCCTCAGCACCATCGAACCGTGGAGCGATGATCATGGAGTCTGACTTGTCAATGTAACCGTATTTCCCGTCAACCTGCACCGCTGCCAGGCCTTCATAAAAATGACCTACCTGATCATATTTGGGGTCAATAGCGTAATCTCCATTTTTATAAATGAAACCGAATCTTCCACTATCCGCGGCCATTGCCAGGCCATTGATGAAATCTCCACAATTGTCAAACTTTGGCGTAATAGCTTGCTTGCCAAAGCGGTCTATGTAACCCCATTTTTCCCCATCCTTCATGGTTCTGGCCATCTCTTCACTGAAGGACTCTACATAATCATATTCACCACTTATTACGGTGATGCCATCCATATCAATGAAGCTTCTCTTGCCCAGGGTCACGACCCATGCCAGCCCCTCTGAAAAGTCACCTGCGATCTCATATTGAGGTTCAATCGCAATTTCTCCCGATTTGTCAATATACCCTCTTTGTTCTGACCTGGCGGCAACAGCCAGTCCGTTGTTAAAATCTCCTACATAAGATAAGTCTGTTTCGAACACCAAGGCGCCTGATTTGTCTATAAAGCCGCTCTTGAGTTCCCGCTCAGGATCAGCGTTGCATGCAATTAGAACGGCAGCTGCCAGCAGTGCAATGGATAACTTAAATTTCATCCAGGGATGGGATTGTCTCTCAAATATACTTAATAATAGCCAATGCAATCATCAGGCATATAGC
>DTRK01000228.1:0-326 GCA_012965955.1 Flavobacteriales bacterium | reverse complement strand
TCAAACAGGCCTTTATCACTCAGCTTGAGTTTTGGGATAACCAGCAGTGCAAGAAAAGAGAGGGTCATATAAGGGGCTCCCAGGTTAGAACCCAACTTCTTTGCCTCTTGATCCATCTGATCATATAGGTTGGCTGTCTCATATCCATCATTGGTTGTCATCAGGCCGCCCACGGGTAGTCCCAATACCATCTCCTTTTCACCATTGCACAGTGATATACCGCCTTTTGGTTGTATCAGGCAGTTGACAGCATTGACTATGTCCTGATCATTTACTCCCACGGCAATTATGTTGTGACTGTCATGGGCAACACTCGAGGCAATGGC
>DTRK01000227.1 GCA_012965955.1 Flavobacteriales bacterium | reverse complement strand
GTGATTCTTGCTCTTGCTGTAACTTCTTCTCAATAGAAGCCTTCAATTTTTCAGGCAAATTAATGTTCCTGATAAGGATATCATTGAGCTGAACATAGTTATCAGCAAGGGTAGCTGTGGCCTGATCCATGATCTCCTTTTTGATTATCTCCCTCTTGGTAGAGTTGATCTCTTCCGGAAGATACTTGGCTATTACCTCACGAACTACTGAACGCATCACAGGAATCACCACCTTTGTGTCATAGCCCATGCCGCGCTCAACATCCAGGTACCCCAGCTTGTTGATATCAGGCTGGTAGAACGTAGTAATGTCAAGGCCAATCTCAAGCAGATTAACAGACAGAACATTCATGGTTTCTGTCTTTTCCGCCTGGCGTATTTCGTAGACGTGCATCTTATTCCAGGGTAGAATGATATGAAGTCCCTGCCCGTAAGCCGGTTCATCTACATCTACTCCAGTGGTTAGCCGGTACAAAACCCCGGAATATCCTGAGTCAATTGTGACCCAAAATTTGCCAACAGAAAGAAGAAATATTACCGCTATGACCATATAAATAATAGGCCTTAGCTTTTTCATGTCAAATTGTGGTTGCTGGTTCATTTTATTCAAATATTTAGGTACGTGTTATTAAGACGTTTGTTATTAGAAACTTTACGGGGGGCAAAAATAAGCATATTCTTATTCTACGCAATTTAATATTGATGCGGATACCGCCATCACTTATGATACCAAACAGCAATCTCTGCCACAACGGCGGATTGCATGGGTTTACCAGACAAAATGCGCCATGGGTAATATGCATGTATGACAAACTTATTGTAGTGAACGCAGACGCTGCAAGAGTGTTGGATGCGAGTAATTGAAGAATACATAGAGCGGATGGGGGGTCAGGTTGCTCAGATTGTCCACGGACAGCTTTTTCAGCGCTGAACCCAGGGCTTCACCATTGTATGTGTCCTTTGCATAGGTGTCAGCTTCATATTCATTCTTCCTTGATAACATGTTCATTCCAATGCCCATCACCATTGAGAGAGGGCTGTACAGCAATCCAAAAACCAGTAATCCGATATGAAAACTCGGACCTTCTACCCCCAATGCTGCAGATAAGGCAGGGTTTCCAATTACCAGTGATAAGATGAACAGCATCAATCCTGTTTGAAGGATAGAAAGGACCACCGATCCACGCGTGTGCTTGAGCTTGTAATGTCCAGCTTCATGGGCCAATACTGCTACCAGCTCCTCTTCTGTATGATTCTCAATCAGGGTGTCATATAACACAATTCTCTTCTTCGCTCCAAGCCCGGAAAAAAAGGCATTGGCCTTTGCAGAACGTTTGGAGCCATCCATCACAAAGAGATTATCGAGTTTGAATGACACCTTTTGGCAATACGCCTCAATTGCCTGGCGCAAGCTTCCATCTTCCAGCGGGGTTAACTTATTGAAAAGCGGAACAATAACCGAAGCGTAGAAAGCCGTCATCAAGAGTGAGAATCCAGAAATAGCGATCCATCCGTACACCCAAAACAGTTCGCCTGTACTCTGATAAAACCAAACAAAGAGGGCCAATAGCCCACCTCCCAGGAGCCCACCAATCAGATAACCTTTGACCTTATCGAGCATGAATGTTTTAATGGTAGTCCTATTGAACCCAAACCGCTCCTCTATCACAAAAATGCTGTACAGGGAGAACGGAATGCCAATAATGTCAGATGCGATTGCCAGGGAAGCAAAGAAGAGCAACACCTGCAAAATTGGTTCATCGGTGTAAGACAATACCACGCCATTGACCCATGCAAAGCCGCCGAGAAACAACATAGCCAACATCACCCCAAAGGAAAACGTACTTGTGAGGAATGAGAACCGGCCCCTGACACGTTCATATTCCTGTGATTTTTTGTATTTCTCTTCATCATAAATACCCTTTAGCTCTTCAGGAAGCTCACTCTTGAAGCTCTTGTCGTTCAGATAGCTAAGCGTTCGACTTAACAAATAGTTGAAGGTGAGAATACCTATTATCAGGTAAAATAGAAACTGCGGGGCCATGGGTTGGTTAATTGCTTGATTGGTTATTTCTCAATACACTCCAGCCCGTTTTCGGAAGAACCATTCGGCCGACACAAGGACGAGAATAAGTGCAAATATCCACTTTATATTTATCAATTCCTTGAGGCGATCCTCTGTATAAACTATGGGTTTGATATCGCCTCTCGAAGCCAGCTCCATGCTCAATGCCTCCAGATCATCGGCTAAATACATCTTGCCCCCATGCCTGGCCGCGACATTGTAGAGCAGCTGGTGATCTGCCCTGGTGATAGCCGATTCAACCTGTATAGGACTGATATTGAATTCTCCCGTTTCCCGATATAGCCTGTCCCCCACCTTTACAGTAGAATGGTAAGTGTACTTTCCTATGGGCAGCATCCCGGCTTCCAGCTTGTAAGCACGGGAGGTACGGGAAAAAGTGAAGGGAAAGCTCTGCCCCTCCTCATTCTCTATAGTCAACTTGATCTCCGGATCGTTTATGAGCTCATAACTATCATTGTACACTTCTGCTTCAAATTTGATCACCTCATTCTCCAAAAAGTTGTTTTTTGAGAATACCTTAAAATTCGATTTATCATCCTTCACTGACAGGTACTGCACCGTTTTGGAGAGCAAAGTGTTGAATACATCATGTGACCCGGAAGCCTCATAGCTCCTCAACCGCCATCTCCATAAGCCTTCTCCGATGAATAGCATCAGCGGATGTTCAGTCCTGACCATTCCGATCTTCTGGGAGAAGAGCACCGCAGCCGATTTACTTACATTGTACTTGCCAAATGGGACCAATAATGGCGGCAGGTCCTGATATAGCCGGTCGTCAAATTCACCGACCGAGAACAGGGTAAACTTGTTGTTTAACAAGGCCTGTACCTCATTTTGCTTGTTCTGTCCACCCGATATTTGCAATCCCAATTTCAGGGTATTAAAAGCCCGAATATCTGATCGTGATCCCAATACGAACAACAGCGGAACCTCCGATGCGAGCATTGCCTGCAGGACTTTTTCCACCTTCTTTCTTCTTGAAGGCACCTGATGCAATATAATGAGGTTATAGGCTCTTAATTGCTCGCTGGCAAGCTGATGTTCTTTAATGAACTGATCCATCAGCATCTGTGTCACCTCATAGTTTTCATTGACAGAGATGGCTTGGTTGATCGCTCCGATATCCGGATGCGGTGCATCCGACAGCAAGAGGATCTTCTGCCTTCCATCCAGAATGTCGATATACACATCCTTTACATTGTTTGCGTGATTGTCCTCCTGCATAATTGTATCCACTGTAAACCTGTAATGCTGTATTCCAGTCTCATCAGCGGTGAGCATTAGCTCAATCTTGTGGGTAGCATTTTCCTCAACTACCTCTACCCCAGCGTTGAAAAGTTCCTTTCCGTTCTTGCTGACCCTTAAATATATCCGCTCACCAACACATTGGCTCGCACGCACCAGGACCTCCATAGGGAACTCGTTACCCAGATATGCCAGGCGGTTGTGCACTACTTTAGCCAGAATAATATCCCTTCTTGCGCTGGTATCTCCCAGGGCAACCGTATAAACCGGAGCGTTCAGCTCCTTTATTCCGTTGGCATAGAGGGGATTCATCCCATGATTGTAATTCCCATCTGATGCTATTATTACGGCCCCGACATTCCGATTGCTGTACACCGTTTGCAATTCCTCAAAAAGCGCTGACATGTCCGTTTGCTTACGATTAAAGGAGAAGTCAAGCCCAGGCTCTACCTCTTTTCCAAAGGAATAGGCCTTCACCTCATAATCCTGAGACAGCGCGTTCACCATGTTCTTTACGCTTTCCGCATATATGCCGGCATAATAGGTCGAATCCCGGTCGTTCAAAATGGATTCAGAGTTGTCCTGGGCGAAAATGATAATGGGTTTCTCCACCTCCCGGAACAAGGTCCTTATGAATGGCCCTAAAAGCAGAAACGCCAGAAAAGAAACCAGCAGGAAGCGCAAGGCCATAAGCACCCTGGTCAGCCCTCGAAACTCCTCTTCGAATCTAGTATCCTTCCAATAGAGTACAAACGCATAGGCGGCGCCAAGCAGCAAACACAGGGGAGCAAACCAGATTGGGTATTCCGTAATTATTGTCATGGTAAGCTATAACGTGCAATCAGCATAAATCTTTTGCCAGCAGCTGAGCATAAGCAGATAGTACAGAAACGGTCAGGTTACCATCCCGCCATCAACGTGCAGCACCTGCCCGGTGATATATGTGGAGAGATCCGATCCGAGGAACAAGGCAAGATTGGCGACATCTTCTACAGAACCACTTCGTTTCAATGGGATAGCAGCTGCCCATTCTTCAACCATCTTTTCATCCAGCTCCGCCGTCATTTCTGTTTCTATAAAGCCGGGAGCAATGGCATTGCAGCGGATGCTCCTTGAGCCCAGCTCCAGGGCTATGGACTTGGTGAACCCAATGATTCCGGCTTTGGAGGCTGCGTAATTTGACTGCCCGGCATTGCCCTTCACCCCCACAACGGAAGTTAGGTTGATGATAGATCCCGAGCGCTGTTTAAGGAACGTACGCTGGATGGCCTTCGTGGTATTGAACACTGACTTCATGTTGGTATCGATGACGGCGTCCCAGTCGTCCTCAGACATGCGCATGAGCAATCCATCCCTGGTGATACCTGCATTGTTGACCAGTATATCTATGGTCCCGAATTCTGAGACAACTTCATTTATCAAATCCTCTGCTTGCTGGTAAACTGCGGCGTCGGACTGATACCCTTTCACCTTAACACCTTTGCTGCCTAAATCAGCTTCGAGTGCTTTGGCCTTGTCGGCAGACGACATGTAGGTAAATGCCACCTGCGCACCGTTCCCGGCAAATTTCTCGGCTATCCCTTTACCAATTCCCCTGGTAGCTCCTGTTATGAGCGCTGTTTTGCCTTCCAATAACATCATGATCCAAGCAATTAAATATATTATTCTAATTTTGTCTTCGGCGATAAATTTGATCAAAGATATGAGAAAAATACTTACCATAATTGGGGTAATAATCACCTTCAATATGGGATTTGGGCAGGTGTATATTGATGTAGGGGCGAAAGGGTATTTTGGCACGACATGGCTGCTGCAAGAGACGATTTTGAATGATCAGGATTACATCCACGAAATCTCCCTGGGAGCAGGGCCCGGTTTTAAGCTGGGTATCAACTTTAACGAAAACATCTCATTGGTTGGCGAGGTATTGTACTTTGAATTCAATCAGAAGTATGCGATAAATGAGGGTGACCTGACCTGGCACAAACATATCAGGATGACCAATATTGACTTTCCCATACTTTTCAGGACCAATAGTTCCAGCGGCAGCTATTTCGAGGTCGGTGCGCAGTACAGCATGCTGCACTCTATATCCGAAAATGATATGGCAGGGGATATCGATGTTCAGGATAATTTCAACCAGCACCATTGGGACGCCGTCCTGAGTTTTGGAGGGTACATGATGGGCTGGGACAATTTCGGAATTTCAATGGGATTCAGGTTCGCGTACAGCTTCGACGATATTGTAACAGATCAGGGTGAGATCGGATCCTATACGCATAAAGTATCTTCCATCCCCGGACGTAAATTAACCACCCCCCTGACCGCCGGGCTGGTAATTGAGTTTAACTACGACCTGGGCTACCTGGCGACGTCCCCGTGTACAGGGCGCAGGGCATTTATCCTTTTTAACTAATCCCTGCTATGAAAAAGCCTCTTTTAATAATATTTATATGCCTCATTTGTTTAAGCACCTCTTTGGGACAAGGACTTCAGATAGGTGTAAAGGGCTCTTTAAATTCAACCTGGCTGCTCAACAACCATGTTTTGGATGCTTCGGCCAATGATCAAACATACATTCCTTCATTTGGACAATATTATGGACTTAGCGGCGCCATGTTCTTCAACGAGAAATTGGGTATAGAGGCCAATGTCCTCTATGACACGCACCGGCAAAAATACTCCGACGAAGATGAGACCTTTGAATCAGAAACAACGCTGCACCGCATAAGCGTTCCGCTCATGTTTAAGATCCGATCTAAAACAGGGGCCTTCTTTGAAATTGGCGCCATTTACAATTCCCTGACCACAGCAGAGTTTACGCTGGCCGTTGACTCTTTTAGCTTTCCAACACAGGATGTCAGAGACAAGATGGCCAAGTCATCCATTGACGCCATGTTCGGGATAGGCGTTGACATCAACATGTTTGCAGGATTATCGCTTACCACGGCACTGCGATTTTGGGGGAGCATGACCGACCTGAGGGGTGTCGATGCTTTTGGCGGTGACCTTTCCGATCCCCTTTGGTTGACAGCAGCCTACAACGGGGAATACCAGCAAACACGTGCTGCATCCGCAGGATTTCTAATGGGACTCACCTATTCAATAGGGAAGATAGCGGGGGACTGAGCTCCCCGGGGCAGTGGTATCGGAATCGATAACCCACGTTAAACTCAAATTCAGTTCAGCAATTCGGCCATCTTCTTTCCGATGATAGCCGGTGATTCCACCACGTGTATGCCGCACTCAGCCATGATCTTCATTTTGGCAGCAGCTGTATCGTCGGCACCTCCGACAATTGCGCCGGCGTGGCCCATCCTTCTTCCCTTGGGAGCTGTTTGTCCGGCGATAAATCCCACTACCGGCTTGGTGCCGTTTTCCTTGATCCAATACGCCGCGTCTGCTTCCATGCTTCCTCCAATCTCACCTATCATGACAATACCCTCTGTCTCCGGATCTTCCATGAACAGCTGTACTGCATCGCACGTAGTGGTACCAATAATGGGATCACCGCCAATACCTATGCAAGATGACTGTCCGAGTCCCGCCTTAGTTACCTGGTCAACCGCTTCATAGGTCAATGTGCCTGAGCGGGAGACGATCCCAATTTTCCCTTTTGTGTGGATGAATCCGGGCATGATGCCCACCTTCGCTTCACCCGGCGTAATTACGCCCGGGCAATTGGGCCCTATCATTCGGCAATCCCTGTCTTTCAGGTACTGCTTCACCGCTATCATGTCCTTGGTAGGGATGCCCTCTGTAATGCATACTATGAGCTTGATCCCCGCCTCTGCTGCTTCCATAACGGCATCTGCTGCGAATGGTGGCGGTACAAAAATGATCGAAACATCAGCGCCTGTCTCCTTTACGGCATCAACTACGGTATTGAACACCGGCCTGTCGAGGTGCGTCTGCCCGCCTTTATTCGGCGTAACACCTCCAACTATATTGGTACCGTATTCGATCATCTGGCCGGCGTGAAACGTGCCTTCAGTACCTGTGAAACCCTGAACTATGACTTTGGAATCCTTATTTACCAGTACACTCATTGCATTTTGGGATTTGTGTTATACCTGTAGCTCTTACGAGGGGTACAATTTTAGTTAAATTCTGTGAATATTCGGTTAAAGAGCAACTTCAATCATCTTTTCGCGGGACCTATGCCCTTTGAGAATTTCAATTCCCGATTTCCTCACCTTGTAATGAGCCGCCAGGGCCTTGACCACGGCAGTGTTGGCCTTACCATCAACAGCCGGGGCATTGACATAGACTTTGAGGAGCATGTCCTCTTCTACAATGCGGGGCTTGCGCGCGCCGGGAAATACCTTAATATTGATTTGCATGCGCCCTGTAAATTTCTGATTGAACGAAGAAACAATGATATTTGAGGATAAATTTAATTTAAGCACTTGAGCCTGGTTCCAAATAACGATACAATTTGTGCACTGGCTACCCCACCCGGAGTTTCCGCCATTGCCATGATCCGCTTATCCGGGCCGGAGGCTTTCTCTATTGCTGACAAAGTATTTGTGGCCAAAGACGGTGGTGCCCTTGCTGAAGGGCAGCCAAATACCATACACTACGGGAACATTATTGAGAACGACACGGCAATCGACGAGGTGATGGCCAGTATTTTCAGGAATCCCCATTCTTACACCGGGGAAGACACGATAGAGATCTCCTGCCATGGCTCGCCCTATATACAGGATCAATTACTGCAGGTGCTCATACGTGCCGGGGCCTGCATGGCGAAGCCGGGGGAATTCACACAACGCGCATTTTTGAACGGCAAGATGGACCTCTCACGGGCTGAGGCAGTAGCAGACTTGATCGAATCCAACTCGGCCTCCTCCCATCGCCTCGCCATGCAACATATCAAGGGAGGGTTTGCCAAAGACATACAGGCGCTCAGGGAGCAGCTGGTAAATTTTGCCTCCCTCGTAGAGCTGGAGCTGGACTTCAGCGAAGAAGATGTGGAGTTCGCCAACCGCGATGAGCTGACCGCGTTATTGAATAATATCTCCACCTCACTTGAGGCCCTGGCCGATTCCTTTTCCATAGGCAACGTGATCAGGAACGGTGTGCCTGTAACCATTGCGGGAGCGCCGAACGTGGGTAAATCAACCTTAATGAATGCCCTTTTGAATGAGGACCGGGCCATTGTATCGGAGATCCCCGGAACCACGAGGGACTATTTGGAGGATAATCTTATCATTGACGGCATGCTGTTCCGTTTTGCAGATACCGCTGGCATTCGCGAGGCCGACGACAGCATAGAGCAGCAAGGCATCTCCAAGACGATGGAGAAGATGGGGCAATCACAGCTCATTCTCTACCTGTT
>DTRK01000226.1 GCA_012965955.1 Flavobacteriales bacterium | reverse complement strand
CGGTGCAATTTAGCTTTGTCAGTAGTACAATCGATGGCCGGAGAACCAGGTGGTAATGGGATCAGGTGACAAAGGATATGGTGATTGTTGGCCTTTTTGTGTGACAACTACGAAAACTTCTGTTCCCGCTGTTAGCTTTAATATCACCGAAACAGAACCAGTGAGTTGCATTACATCAGCTGTATGGTTTGTGTTTGAGACCATCGCCCTGGGGATTCCATCATCCACCCAGATTTCTACAACCCATTCTATAGTCGGGTCTAAATTGAAGATCGTAACGCCTGTGCTGAACTGGTAAAGACCATCATAAGGTACATTGTATTTGCTACTGCTGAAGTCAAAATAGCCCCCGTCGTTAAAAGCAGCTAATGCAAATTCCACCACGGTTTGTGTAGATGGAGGAATAGTCTGGCCCGGATCAGGATAGACTAAAAACGCAACGGCCATATCTGGCGCCGTGTTGACCCAATCCGATGTCGATTGCGTGCCTCTGTTTATATATACTGAGTTGTCATCAGTATTATATATCATTAGGCCGGTGGCTGCCCCATTGATGTCTAACATTGCCGACGTGGTCATGCGAGGAAGAAGAACACCTTTGGTAGTGGACTGTATATCTAGAATCGCTGTTGGGTCTGGACTTCCTGCTCCATCACTGATAAGCACTCCCTGTTGTGCAAGTGCGATTGAAGTGTATAGTATAAGGACTGTAGCTGCGCTGAATATTCTATTTTTCATAATGGGTGTAGATGACAGGTAATTCCGATACCTAAACTTATTAATTAGCTGATTTAGAAAAAAACACAACAAAGTACAAAAAAAATTAGGTGGAGTGTGAAAATATGACGTATGAGGCAGGGGATAGGTTGCGTCTATTCATTTAAGACACAATGTCGGAGTGCGTAAGATAGATACCCTGAGTTGCATGCCTCCCTACTGCCATTACCTAGCACAAAATAGAAAAACCCTCCCCCTCCACCGGAATGCAATACAGAACTTATTATATGGAATGTGGCAGGTCAAGTTGGTGCAATTTAGCTTTGTCAGTACAGTCTATGGCCAGAGAACCAGTTGCGGGTGTAATTTGTTGACAAAAACATCGAACCTTGGGACCTATGCTCGACAAGTACATAAACTCGTTTTCCCGCGGTTAGCTTCAATGTCACGGAGGCGGATCCTATGAAATCGGTATTATTACCTGCTGGGCTGCTAACGCTTGAGGCCATCGGTTGCCCATCCACCAAGATTTCTATGAGCCAGTCTACACCGATGGGCAAACCATTGATTGTAACCCCAGTGTTAAACTGGTAAACGCCATCATAAGGCACAACGTAATAGAAAAAATTAGGATTGTAATGGCCTCCGTCGTTGAACTGTATATTATTAAATTCCACCACAGTCTGTGTCTGGCCAGGAATCAACATTGCCCCATCCATATACACTAAAAATCCAACTTTCATATCTTCACCCACGTTGTTCCATACCGGTGTCGTTGGCGTACCCCTGTTTATATATATTGAGTTGTCATCTATATTATACACTAGTAGTCCGTTCGCAGGCAAACTAATGATTTGAATTGCTGATGTGGTCAGTCTGGGCAGGAGGACACCTTGATCTTCAGACACTATATCTAACGCGGCAGAGGGGTCTGGAGTTAACTGATTAATACCAACACCCCCTTGTGCCATGGCTGTTGAAGCGTATAGAAGTAGGGCTATTGCAGTGGTTAATATTTTTCGTTTCATAGTGGTTTAGATGGCAGCTTATAATTATAGCAACCAAAATTTTAACGGATTCACTTATTTACGAATTAGGCGTAAGAAAACACAACAAATTACCAAAAAATAAGCTAAAGCGTGAATATATGACGAATCATGAGGCTGATAGATTGCGTCGGCTATTAAATGCTCGTGGATGAGTGCACAATATAAATTCCCCGAGTTTCATGCATTTCTGGTGCTGTTACCTTAAGACATAAAAAAACCCTTCCCTCCACCAATTAGCGGAAAGAAGGGTTTTATTCACTGCGTGAATGAATTACATCATTCCGCCCATTCCACCTGGAGGCATTCCAGCTGGCATGGCAGGCTCATCTTCTTTCTCATCAGCAAGCACGCACTCAGTAGTGAGCAGCATACCAGCAATAGAAGCAGCATTTTCCAATGCAACCCTGGCCACTTTCTTGGGATCTATAACGCCAGACTTCAATAAGTCTTCGTACTGTTCTGTAGCGGCATTATAACCGAAGGCATTTTTGCCTTCGCGAACTTTCTGGATAACAATAGATCCTTCTTGTCCGGCATTGGCAACAATTTGGCGTAAAGGTTCTTCCAACGCCTTGCGAAGAATTGCGACTCCGGTTGCTTCATCCTCGTTAGCCCCTTCTACCTTGTCCAGGGCATCAATCGCCCGAACGTATGCAACACCTCCGCCAGCTACAATACCTTCCTCCACGGCGGCTCTGGTAGCATTCAGGGCGTCAACTACGCGGTCTTTCTTCTCTTTCATTTCAATTTCCGTAGGAGCTCCTACATAAAGTACAGCAACTCCGCCAGCAAGTTTGGCCAGTCTTTCTTCCAACTTCTCTTTGTCATAGTCAGAAGTGCTCTTTTCGATATGAGCCTTGATTTGGTTAACTCTTGCCTTGATGTCAGAAGCTTTTCCTCCGCCACTTACAACAGTAGTGTTCTCCTTATCAATAGTGACGGTCTTGGCTGATCCCAGGAATGAAAGATCAGCTGTGTCCAGCTTGTACCCTCTCTCTTCAGATATTACTGTACCACCTGTAAGGATTGCGAGGTCTTCCAACATCTCTTTCCTGCGGTCACCAAATCCAGGTGCCTTTACAGCAGCAATCTTAAGCGAACCACGGATCTTATTGACAACAATCGTAGCCAAAGCCTCGCCATCAATGTCCTCAGCAATAATCAATAGAGGCCTGCCTGATTGAGCTGCTTTTTCCAACAACGGTAGAAGATCTTTCATTGTAGAGATCTTTTTGTCGTGGATTAGGATATATGGATCCTCCATAACTACCTCCATTTTCTCTGTATCAGTTACGAAGTACGGAGAAATGTATCCTCTGTCAAATTGCATTCCCTCTACAACTTCAACAGTTGTATCAGTTCCCTTTGCCTCCTCAACAGTGATAACTCCTTCTTTCTTTACCTGGTCCATCGCCTCAGAAATCAAGTCACCGATCTGTACATCATTGTTGGCAGAGATCGTAGCAATTTGCTTGATCGTGCTGTTGTCGTCACCGACAGCTTTTGAATGCACATCTAGATGAGCTACGACTGCAGCTACCCCTTTATCGATACCTCGCTTAAGATCCATTGGATTTGCTCCGGCAGCTACATTCTTCAAGCCTGTAGTAACGATGGCCTGTGCAAGCACAGTAGCGGTAGTAGTGCCGTCACCAGCAACATCCGCTGTTTTAGAAGCTACTTCCTTGAGCATCTGAGCACCCATGTTCTCAATAGGGTCGGTCAATTCGATCTCTTTTGCCACGGTTACACCATCCTTTGTAATAACCGGTGCACCAAATTTTTTGTCCATAATTACATTGCGTCCTTTTGGTCCCAATGTTACTTTCACTGCATTTGCCAACTTATCAACCCCTGCTTTGAGTTGGTCCCTGGCTTCTGCGTCAAATGTTATTGTCTTTGCCATAATTGATATAATTGTTTACCCCTCCCGGGGAATATTAAGATTGAAAAATATATTGTTATACTTATTAATTAAACGATAGCGAGGATATCTGATTCTCGCATGATAATATAGTCTCCGCCATTGAGCGAAATTTCTGTGCCTGCATATTTGCCATACAGCACTGCATCGCCGACTTTCACAGTAATGGGTTCGTCCTTAGTGCCGTTTCCGGCTGCTACCACTTTTCCATTTTGCGGTTTTTCTTTTGCAGTGTCAGGAATAATAATTCCCCCGGCTGTCTTCTCCTCGGCGCTAGCTGGTTCTATAACCACTCTGTCAGCCAACGGTTTGATTTTTATTGCCATTGTTATTCAAATTGTATCCCTTTTTGTCAGGGAAGAGTTAAACATGATTTTTAGATCGATTTGGTGTTGTCATTAATTGTGCCACTCCAAATAATGGTAGTTCATGGCATAAATAGTGTCATTATTGCATAATAAAATGAGATATTATCAATGAAGCCTGTCAAATTTGACAGTCTTAAGCCTATTCTGTTCCTTGAGGTATTATAGGATTTGGTGCTGCTGGAGGTGCAACTGGTAATGGCGCATTATCAATTTGTTCTTGCATCACTGATTCTCCTGTCTCTGCCTCTCCCGGTTTGGCTAAGTTAGACAGCAAACTTAAGCTCAGCAATGCAATAGCAAGTGTCCATGTAGTCTTCTCTAAGAAATCTGCTGTCTTTCGTACGCCCATGTACTGGTTCGATGAAGAAAACTCAGCAGATAACCCCCCGCCTTTTGGATTTTGAATCAAAACCACAATCACAAGTATAACACATGTGATCAAGATCAATACTGTTACCAAAGCTCCCATTTTGTCCTAATTTTTTATTATCCTGAATCCGGTATTGCTATTTACTCTTTTTTAGCTGTTCTTCCAGTGTTGTAATTCGGGCTGCAAAGGTATTCCTTTTTTCAGGATATTTCAAGCCTAGCAGTTTGTAAGCTTTTATTGCCTTATCTAGATATCCCTGGGCTTCATAGATGCCTGCCAGGGTCTCTGTTACAAATGACGAATCATCAACCAGGCTCAACCTCGCTGTGTCTATCGGAGAAAAGAAAGGCTCCTTGCCAGTATCTGATGTCGTATCACCAACCCTGGGTGATGTTGCAATGAATTTGTCTATCAGAGAAGAGGTGTCTGATTCTTTACCGAGAGATTCCGGTCTTGTATGTGAATCACTCGTTGAAGACCTTAGCCATTGGTTGAAAGTCATCATTCCGCTCAGGTCAAAAGGAACATTCCCTGCAGCAGGTAAGGTTTTTTTCTCAGCCGGAGCCTCCCTGGCTTCCTCAACCTCATCCGCCCGCTCAGTATCTTGTTGGCTCACCTCCAGTTTAATTGAAGCGTTCACGGCCTCCTGTAGTATTTGGGCTTCCAGCGGCGAAATATCCTTTTTAGAAACATCTTTGTTTTCTCCTGAATATTCTTCTACCAGTCTGATCTGTTCATGGAGATCTTCCTGCATTACCAACTCATACAGCTTCTTCCGATCGCTCACATAGGCTGCGGCAGTCTTTATTGCCTTTGGATATTCTATGCTATTGTGCTTGTGTAGCCCCTTCAAATGCAGTATGTGAGCAGATTGAAAATAGGGAAACTTGTCGATCAGGTTTTCTAATTCGACCGTTGAAGACTCAGAGATGGTGGAGGGGTTCTCCAGATAGTTGATGAACTGTGTGGCATTCATAATTTCAAATATACAATTCACCAATTAACGACCGCCTTGTTGAAGATATCCTCAACCAACTGCTCGTTGATGGACTTAATAAGCTGGTCTTCAACGGCTGCTAAATCAGATGTGCTGGCGTAATCTTCATACCGCATGAAGTTCGATTCATAGCTCAACTTTTCATCCACATTGTTGATGAATTTTACATGAATGGTAACTGTAAGCCGATTCATTGCTGCCGTTTCGTCCTGCTGTATAGCTACAGGAGTTACAGCATAGTTTGTAATGGCACCTTCAAACCTCAGATCCCCATTCTGCTCTACGAGGCTCAGGCCCGTTTCACCAATGAGGCGTTCTTTTAAAGCCTCAGTAAGTGATTGGCTAAGCTGTGGTTGAACCAGGGCTGCGTTGTTTGGAAAATACTGCACAGACACGGTTTTCATGTCCGGGTTAAGGGAAGCGCCGGAAAATTTGAGCGTGCAACTTGATGATGACAGCAGACAGGCCGCAATAAGAAGATAAGAGAACCGAGTGCCAGGCGTAGTAGTCACGAACGACTTAGTCTTTAATATTGTATTCTTTAATTTTTCGATAGAGCGTACGCTCTGAAATGCCTAACTCAGCCGCCGCATTTTTATTGCTCTTATGCTTCAGTAAGGCCTTGCCGATAAGTTCAACTTCGTTATCCCTCAAAGACAGTGATTCTTCCTCAATTTCTTCTATCTCAACAGCGACCTCAGCTCGAGCTGCATCTGATTCAGAGGCTTGTGATCCTTGCATTTGGTTAAGGTCTATTGGTTGGGTTTTTCCATCACTGGTTTGTGTCGCATCAAAGCGTTGAATTAGCCTGTTGAGCAACTCAGAATTGTCCGCCTGAATACTTACACCGCCTTCCTGTTCCTGTAACATTCCGAATACCAACTTTTTAAGATCAGTAATGTCCGCTTTCATGTCGAACAATACCTTATATAAGATGTCTCGTTCCGATAGATCTTCATTACCAGCACCTCCCTTAAACAAGACGGGAAGCGCCGTGGTTGATGCTGCAGGCAGGTAGCTCAATAACGTTTCTTTGGAGACTTCCCTCTTTTCTTCAATTACGGAAACCTGCTCAGCTACATTCTTGATCTGTCTCACATTTCCCGGCCAATAATATTGTGTCAATACTTCCTGGGCTTCCTCAGTCAATCTTATTCCAGGCATCTTGTATTTATCAGCAAAATCCAGGGCGAATTTTCTGAAAAACAGGTGAATGTCGTCCTTCCTTTCCCTTAGAGGTGGAATATTAATTGGCACAGTGTTGAGCCTGTAATATAGGTCCTCCCTAAACTTCTCATTGGCGATAGCTTGAGGGATATTAACATTGGTCGCAGCTACAATTCGCACATCCGTTTTTTGAACTTTTGATGAACCAACCTTTAAAAACTCTCCACTTTCCAATACCCTCAACAGGCGTACCTGAGTTTGCAAGGGAAGTTCGGCAACTTCATCTAAAAAGATCGTTCCACCATGCGCAACTTCAAAATATCCTTTACGTGCTTCATATGCCCCTGTAAAGGAACCTTTCTCATGCCCAAAGAGTTCTGAGTCAATAGTACCTTCTGGAATGGCGCCGCAGTTTACGGCAATTATTTCTTTGTGTTTCCTCGTGCTCAGACTGTGGATAATTTGAGGAAATACTTCCTTTCCAACACCACTCTCACCGGTAATTAATACTGAAATATCCGTGCCGGCAACCTGCATGGCGGTGTCTATCGCCCGGTCTAGTGCAGGCGAGCTGCCAATGATCTCGAATCGTTGCTTTATTTGCTGTACATTCATGGCTTATGCTTGGTTTTTCACCAGATCAACAACCCTACCAATCAAAGTAGCTGACGTGCATTCGGAAATTTTGACATGCACGTACTCCCCAGGCTTGTGCTCATCCCTTGGGAAAACAACAACAGTATTCTGCGAATTCCTTCCAAAAAGATGGGCTTCAGAGCGCTTTGACACCCCTTCAATCAATACTTCATAGGTTTTTCCAATCCTCTCCTTATTAATGATCAAAGAGTGCTTATTCTGCAGCCTGATGATTTCTTCCAGCCTTCGGGTTTTCTCTTCTTCAGTAATATCATCTTTAAATTTCCTCTCAGCCATCGTTTTAGGACGCTCGGAATACTTGAACATATACGAGAAGTCATACTTAACCCAATCCATTAAGGACAGTGTCTCCTTATGATCCTCCTCTGTTTCAGAGCAAAAACCAGATATGATGTCTGCGGAAATTCCGCAATTTGGGATAATCTTCCGGATGGAGCTTATTCGATCTTTATACCAATCCCTGGTGTACCCGCGGTTCATTTTCTCTAAGATAGTGGAACTACCTGATTGAACAGGTAGGTGTATATATTCACAAATGTTCTTGTACCTGGCCATGGTGTGAAGCACATCATCCGTCATATCCTTCGGGTGAGAGGTGGAAAATCTTATCCTCAGCAGCGGATTGATCTGGGCAACCATTGCCATCAATTGAGCAAAATTTACACTTTTAGCCTGCTCCTCAGTACTTAAGTTCTCAAACTCTTTCTTTAACCCTCCCCCAAACCACAGGTATGAGTCTACATTTTGGCCAAGCAACGTCACTTCCCGATAACCGTTATCAAACAAGCCCTTGGCTTCTTTCAGGATCGATTCTGGATTTCTGCTCCTTTCTCTCCCTCTGGTAAATGGTACTACACAGAAGGAGCACATATTATCGCATCCCCTGGTGATAGAGATAAAAGCGGTGACACCATTGCCAGCCAGCCGAACCGGCTCAATTTCTTCGTAGGTCTCTTCTTTTGAAAGAATAACATTGATGGCTTTCTTGCCTTCACTTACCTGATCTACCAGATTTGGGAGATCCCTATATGCATCTGGACCAGCCACTATATCGACCAATTTTTCCTCCTCCAGCAGCCTGGACTTCAAGCGTTCAGCCATACATCCCAATACCCCGATTACGACATCAGGGTTCCTCTTCTTAAGCGCATTGTATGTCTTAAGGCGATTTCTGACCTTTTTTTCAGCGTTCTCCCTGATAGCACACGTGTTAACCAGGATCAGATCCGCTTTGGAATAATCAGAAGTAAGCCCGTATCCCTTCTTCTTCATGATTGAAGCGACAATTTCACTGTCTGAGAAGTTCATCTGGCATCCGTAGCTCTCAATATATACCTTACCCAGATCACCTTCGGCAGCTGTTGTATCTGACAATGCCTCTCCTTGTCTTTCTTCTTCTAATAGTACCTTAGTGTTCATATTAGCAATACCTCTCATTTTGGCTTCCCTGCCGTTAGGCGCGATCGCAAAATTAGTGAAAATATGTGTTGTGACAAAATGGCACACATCTTATTAAACGCGCTTCCTTGAACTTGCACATTGCCCACAAAGACGACGAGTGAAAATTACGGGGTTTGAGGTGGCTTCTGAAAAATTCAGGCAACCTAAATGCCATTTTCAAGTCTTTTAAATTCGCACGAATTTGGAATAACCATTTTGATTTCATTTTCTTTGCACTCTTTTTGCAAAGTGATTTTCAACTTTTTAAATATTGATAGGCAATTGTAACAGCTGCTGAGTTTGTGCATGAGAAACTAAAATTGATCTGGATTTCAGATAAATATTATAACCTTCTTGTTCAATTCGCGTAACACGGACTCGTTAATATATCGAAATGGCAAAAAATTTAGTGATAGTAGAATCCCCCGCAAAGGCAAAGACAATTGAGGGTTTTTTGGGTGAGGGGTATAAGGTGAAGTCATGCTTTGGGCATGTGAGAGATTTGCTTACGAAAAAGCTTTCGGTCGATGTAGATAATCACTTTCTTCCTACCTATGAAATTCCTGAGGATAAAAAGAAAGTAGTAAACGATTTAAAAAAAGAAGCGCAGCAAGCTGAGTTGGTGTGGTTAGCAACTGATGAAGACCGCGAAGGAGAAGCCATATCATGGCATCTGGTGCAGGCTTTAGAGCTTAGTGATGATAAGATTCGCAGAATAGTATTTCACGAGATCACGAAAACAGCAATCCTTCGGGCCATCGAAAATCCTCGGGGAATAAATCAGGAGTTGGTGAATGCACAGCAGGCACGCCGTGTACTCGATAGGTTGGTAGGGTATGAGATTTCGCCGGTCTTATGGAAGAAAGTTAAGCCTTCACTCTCAGCAGGAAGGGTTCAGTCGGTCGCAGTAAGATTAATTGTAGATCGCGAGCGTGAGATAAAATCATTTGAATCCAACTCCTATTATAAGGTAGTAGCGGAATTTACAGTGGATTCAAACGGAACCGGAAACTCGTTCAAGGCGGAGCTGCCTAAGAGGTTGAATAGCATAGAGGAAGCCAGAGCATTGTTGGAGCAGTGTAGCCACTCCTCATTTTCAGTTGAGAACCTGGAGGTTAAACCTTCGAAAAAGAGTCCTACTGCACCTTTCACCACCTCAACCCTGCAGCAGGAGGCCAGTAGAAAGATGGGGTATTCTGTAGCTCAGACCATGGTAGTTGCGCAAAAACTTTATGAAGCGGGAAAGATTACTTATATGAGGACTGATTCTGTGAACCTATCCGACCTGGCGGTATCAGCAGCGGAAGATGAGATTCGCAATTCTTACGGAGATCAATATGTTAATCCCCGCGTATTCTCTACAAAATCAAAAGGAGCACAAGAGGCACATGAGGCAATACGGCCTACTTATATGCAAAACCGTACTGTGGATGGCGATTCGTCTGAACAGAAATTGTATGAACTGATATGGAAGAGAACGCTTGCCTCACAAATGAGTGATGCTCAATTAGAAAAAACAACTGCCACAATAAATATATCCGGATCTGACGAGAAGTTTATTGCCAGGGGTGAAGTAATCAAGTTTGATGGATTTCTCAAGGTGTATCTGGAATCCACAGACAACGGAGATACAAATGGAAGCGCTAAGGAGAGTAAGGGCCTTTTGCCGCCTCTTCCAGTTGGAGCATCGCTCAGCATGGAAGAGATCAATGCCACGGAGCGTTTTACCAAGCATCCACCGCGATACACGGAGGCCAGTTTGGTCAAGAAAATGGAAGACCTTGGCATTGGCCGTCCGTCAACTTACGCGCCCACTATCTCTACAATTCAACGCCGCGAATATGTGGTAAAGGAAGACCGGGAAGGCACTGAGCGCGAGTTCAAATTCATGAAATTGAAATTTGGAAATATCGAAAGTGGGGTAGGGAAAGAAAATACAGGATTTGAAAAATCGAAGTTGTTCCCAGCCGACATAGGCATGGTGGTTACAGATTTCCTGGTGGAGCATTTTGGGAACGTCTTAGACTATAATTTCACGGCCAATGTGGAGAGAGAATTTGATCAAATCGCAGAGGGGCAGAAAGAGTGGAATGAAATGATCCAGCAATTTTATGCACCGTTCCATAAGGAAGTAGAGCAGACAACTGAGACCGGTGAGCGGGCGTCGGGAGAGCGTGAACTGGGCATTGACCCCAATAGTGGAAAACCTGTGATCGTGCGTATTGGCCGCTATGGAGCCATGGCGCAAATTGGGCACCGGGATGAAGAGGACAAACCAAAGTTTGCGAGCCTTTTGAAAGACCAAAGTATAGAGACAATTACATTGGAAGAAGCTTTGGAGCTCTTTAAATTGCCGCGATCAGTAGGAGAGTATGAGGGCAAGGAAATTGTTGCTGCGATTGGAAGATTTGGGCCATACGTCAGGCATGATGGCAAGTTCTACTCTCTAAAAAAGGATGATGATCCTATGACTGTAAGCGTGGAAAGATCCATAGAATTGATTGAGGCGAAGCGCAAGGCAGACAAGGACAGGATAATTCTAAGTTTTTCGGAGAACAAGGATGTGCAGGTCCTCAATGGCCGGTACGGACCCTTCATCAAGATAGAAAAGAACAACTACAAAATCCCTAAGGATAAAGATCCGGCAACCTTGACATTAGCAGAATGTTTAGAAATAGCTGAGAACGCCCCGCCAAAGAAGGGAAGAGGCTATAAGAAGAAAGACTAGAATTTACCCCCTATGGACATCACACTGTATTTCGAGCCCATTGACACCTCGAAAATAGAGAGGGACGAAGACTATATGCCAACGCAGTTGGGCTCAGTTATAGACATCCATAAGGAGGAGGGCAGGTTTCCGGATTTAGAGAAGATTGATCTCGCCATTATTGGCGTTAAGGAAGAGCGAAACGCGGTTAATAATGAAGGCTGCGCAGAAGCACCGGATGCTGTTCGCAACAAATTATACCAACTTTTTCAAAGAGGCGAAACCGCAATCGCTGATCTTGGAAATATAATCGGCGGCAATACCGTGGAGGACACCTATTTTGCGTTGTCCGCTGCAGTTGCAGCATTGGTGGATAACAATATTGTACCAATAATCATTGGTGGCAGTCAGGATCTTACCTATGCCAATTACACTGCCTACGAAAGTCTTGAGCAAACAATAAACATGGTGGTGGTGGGCCCAACATTCGATCTCGGTGTGGCCGGCCAGGAGCTGAACGCTCAAAACTACCTGAGCAAGATCATTCTTCACCAGCCCAACTATCTCTATAATTACAGCAATATTGGGTACCAAAGCTATTTTGTTGATGTGCACGCGCTCGAGTTGATGAGAAAACTCTTTTTTGACGCATACCGACTTGGAGTTGTGCAAAACGATATTAAAGAAGTGGAGCCAATCGTCAGAAATGCTGATTTGCTGAGCTTTGATATTGGTTCTATAAGACAATCGGATGCCCCGGGTAACCAGAATGCTTCGCCAAATGGATTTTATGGTGAAGAGGCTTGTCAGATTACGCGCTATGCTGGATTGAGTGATAAACTCACCTCAATTGGCTTTTACGAGATAAATCCTACATACGACAACTTTGGTCAAACTGCACACTTGGTTGCCCAGATGATCTGGTACTTTGTTGACGGCTTTCGCAATCGCAAGAAGGACTACCCCGTAGGAGACAAATCGAAATACACAAAATATCGAGTGGCAATTCAAGATGGCAAACACGAAATAGTCTTTTATAAGAGTAAAAAGAGCGATCGGTGGTGGATGAGTATTCCGTATCCTGAGAATGAGGAGATCAAACTTGATCGGCACCTGCTTGCACCCTGCTCTTATGCTGATTATGAGAAGGCCTGCGAAGACGACATTCCGGATAGGTGGCTCCTCGCTTTTCAAAAGTTGGGATAAACAGAACTAAATCCCAATAATTTCGTTTTAAATAATTGCAACTGGAACATATGCCTAACAATGTCAGGCATATCCTTGTTTTAAAAGAATAATTTTCTGTATTTTAGCGTTTCGATATAAGATATGAAGGCCAAGTTACCTCTTCTTTTTGTACTGGTGTGTATGTATGGTGGTACCTCTGTAGCTCAGCAGGAACCCCAATTTCAGCACAATATGTTCAACCATTTGACTACCAACCCTGGTTATGCAGGAAGCAATGGGGCAATATGTGCTAACATCTTAGTAAGAAATCAGTGGATGGGATTCGTAGGTTCTCCTCAGACGGGGTTGCTGAATGTTGAAGCCCCGGTTAAGTTTCTAAAAGGTGGGGTGGGAGTTACGATTATTACTGATGAACTTGGACTGCAATCTACCATGTACACTAAGCTTGCCTACGCATTTCGCACTTCTCTTAAAGCGGGAGATTTGGGGATAGGTATTAGGGCGGGCTTGACAAATACCCAGATAGACGGCAGTAGGTTTGAACCGTTTGATAAAGGCAGTGATCCTACAATTCCACTGGATGCTGTATCAGGTGGAGCTCCTACTTTTGGATTTGGTGTTTACTTTAGCAATCCGGGATATTACCTTGGGGTGTCTTCCACTCAGCTAACAGAATCCGTGGCTGGCCTTTCTGCTGATCTTGATTATGACTTAAAACGACATTACTATGCAACTGCAGGGTTGACTACCAGGCTCACTTCGGATTTGGAACTAAAACCTTCAGTCTTTTTTAAGTTCAATGCGGGGGTCCCTCCTCAATTTGACCTGAGTGCATTGCTTTTATACAATAATCAGTTTTGGGCAGGCGTTGGATATAGAGCAATGGACATGGATGCTGTTCCAACGTATGTTGGGGTATTGTGGAATAACTTAAAAATTGGTTATTCATATGATATAGCATTAAACGGATTAAGAGGATTTAACAGTGGATCACACGAAGTGTACGTTGGATATTGCTTCAAATTAAATGAAAAAGTAACTGCCCAGCGATATAGGAATGTGAGGTTTTTGTAACCCAAAAGCATTCTCTGCGTTACAAGGGGTTCATTTTGATTATAAAAAAACAAGACATTATAATTTACACAGCTAAACGGGAGGAAATATGAAAAAGCTAGTTTTTGTTATTATAGTGATGCCGGTCATATTATGGGGATGTGGTTCAGGTGGTTCGGGAGAACTTTTTGGTGTTCAGGGTCGTTTGCCATGGTTCCAGCCAGATCCATACGGTATGCTATACTTGCCAATGGGGGCTTATCACATGGGGCCAAGTGATCAAGATGTGCCTTACTCTCAAACAGCTGCAGCTAAGCCAGTTTCTGTTCAGTCTTTTTATATGGACCAAACGGAAATCACCAATAATGAATACCGTCAGTTTGTTTACTGGGTAAGAGATTCACTGGCACGAAGAATATTAGGTGAGGAAGTTTCTGATGACTATTTCCACATGGTTGATGCATTTGACCAGGAATTAGATCCACCCCAACTTAATTGGGATGAGCCTATCTATTGGGAAGAGGATGAGCAACGCGAAGCGCTTGACCAAATGTTTCTTCCAGAGCATGAGAGATTCTACCGCAGAAAGCGAATTGATACGCGAAAGCTCAATTTTGAATACTATAGAATTGACCTTAGGGCAGCCGCTCAAAAGAGCAATAGGGAACAAGGACTAAAAGATCGATCTGTATTCATTATTAAGGACATTATAGGAGTTTACCCGGATACTTTAGCATGGGTGCATGACTTTACTTACTCTTTTAATGAACCAATGACCAGAATGTATTTCTGGCACCCAGCATACGACAACTACCCGGTGGTTGGTGTGAACTGGGTCCAAGCACGAGCGTTCTGCATTTGGAGGTCTGAGTTACTAAATAGCTTCTTGCTGAGTAATGGCGGAACCATGGTCAACGACTTCAGGTTGCCCACTGAATCAGAGTGGGAGTATGCTTCACGAGGAGGTTTGGATCTTTCTCCATACCCTTGGGGTGGCCCATATATTAGGAACAGCAATGGATGTTTCCTGGCCAACTTCAAGCCTATGAGAGGTAACTATATTGATGATGGCGGTTTCCATACGGTTGTGGTAACCTCATATTCACCAAACGAATTCGGTTTATATTGCATGTCTGGTAACGTAGCCGAATGGACCAGTAATGCTTATGATGAGTCCGCCTACAATTTCGCACATGACCTAAACCAGGATTATCTGTACGAAGCAAAGGATAGTGATCCACCAGCATTGAAGAGAAAGGTTATTAGAGGAGGTTCGTGGAAAGACGTTATGTACTATCTTCAAAATGGAACCCGTACATACGAGTATCAAGACACCGCAAAGAGCTATATCGGCTTTAGAAGCGTGATGACTTACCTTGGAAGGGCAAAGGGCGACGAGCTCTAGTTTAAATTCTAATGGGATTATTATTAGTTACATTCTGAATTTTAGAGATTCAGACTAAGTGGTTCTAACTTTATATTATTATTATTGTATATCTATTATAGTATTTAAGCAAATAATTTTCTAATCTATTAAGATCTTATCATGGGAATTCTCAACGCATTACATAGTAGGAACGGCAGGCAGTTTATGGCCTACCTTTATGGATGGGGGGCATCAATCGTAATTCTGGGGGCACTATTCAAAATCCAGCACTATCCTGGTGCGGGGTTAATGTTGATTATCGGTCTGGGAACCGAAGCAGTCATATTCTTTTTCTCGGCCTTTGAACCACTTCACGAGGAGCTGGATTGGGGTCTTGTATACCCTGAATTGGCGCATATGGAAGAAGGAGAAGAGGAACTTGACGATGATGCCACTGCATTAAGTGGAACTGTCACCGAACAGTTGGATAGAATGCTCGAGGATGCCAAGATAGGCCCGGAACTTATAAGTAGTTTAAGTGCAGGTATGAAAAACCTGAGCGAGAGTGCTTCTAACCTAACGGATATGTCGGATGCAGCTAATGTTACTGCTGAGTATTCCGAAAGGGTTAAGCAGGCTTCTGCTTCAATTGGATCCCTTAACGATGCCTACACGCAGGGAAATCAAGCTATGAGTGATCTGGCCACTGTTTCAAGTAGTGTAAAAGAGAATTTGGGGAGTATTGCTTCTTCTACAGAAGCGTATAGTACAAGTATGACATCCGCTGCAGCTAGCATGGACCAAATGAACACGTCTTATGGTAGAGCAGTTACAGCACTTGATGAAATCACTTCGTCATCTGAGTCAGCTAAAGGCTATAACAGTGAAATGGAAAAATTGACTCGCAATCTGTCAGCATTGAATTCGTTGTATGAGACAGACCTTCAGGATTCTAGTGCTAAATTGCTTCAGTCTATCAATGATCTCTCAGGCACTTCAGATGCAACAAAGTCGATGATCGAACAGATGAATCAATTAACTGGCAGTTTAGGAACCTTAAATACGTCTTATGCCAACGAGGCTCAAGAATCCAGCAACCGTGTAAGTCAGGTGCAGGAGTTCTATACTGGCATTTCCGACGTAATGTCGAATCTAAATGCATCTGCAGAAGGTGCTAAGCGCTCTAAAGAAGAAGTTTCTAAGTTGGGTGATAACCTGGCCGCTCTGAACAGCGTCTATGGCAATATGCTAGCGGCGATGAATGTACGTCCAGGTGGAGGAAACACTGGAGGTGGAGGAGCAGTCGAAGAATAATGTTCGAAAGAAGGAAAAACTGTAATATGGAGAACCAATAATCTAAGGCAGCAATGGCAGGCACGAAATTATCCCCAAGGCAGAAGATGATCAACATGATGTACCTCGTGTTGATCGCGCTTTTGGCACTAAACGTATCGAAGGAGGTGCTTGACGCATTTGTACTCATTAATCAGGGATTGGTTCGAACAACCACTAACTTTTCTGACAAGAATGACAAGGTGTACGCGAATTTTGAATCTGCGGCGGCATCGGCTCCTAAAGCTCGACAATGGAAGAGAAAGGCATTCGAGGTTAGGGATCATGCCAATGCAATTGTTGGATATTTGGAAGATCTGAAGGTTGAACTGGTAATTAAGGTAGAAGGGTTGGATCCAGGTGATAGAGAAATTGCCATTGAGAAGATGAAGACCAAGGAAGGGGTGGAGAATAAAGCGGATACGGATATACCTGCGACCATGATGATCAATAACAAAAAGGGTGCTCAGCTTCGCAAGGAATTGGTCAAATTCAGAGAGTTCATGGTGGGCATGGTCAAGCCTAAGGATACACAGTTCAAAGACGCAATTCAGGCGGCCTTAGCCACGGATGATCCCATACCCTTGGGGGATAATCCGCAAATATCGTGGGAATCGGAGTTTTTTGAGCATCTGCCCGCTATTGCTGTAATCTGTAACATGTCGCAAATGCAATCTTCCATCAGAAACGCAGAGGCAGAGATAATAGGGTATTTGGAAAAAGAAATTGAAGGCGAGGCCATGAAGTTCAACAAGGTTGAGGCTATCGTAATTCCTGAGAAGACCTACGTAACACGAGGAGATACGTTTAGGGCTGATATATTCCTTGCGGCTTCAGATTCGTTGACAGCACCTACGGTAACAATAGGAAAGGTGGACACTGTAGGGCCAGGACAGTATATAATGCACGGAGAATCGGACTCATTGCGTATTGAGGCTGGTAAGGGTAAACTCAAGATCCCGGGAATTACTACCGGTGAATTCGTGTATGAGGGAATTGTACATCAGAAAACTACAACGGGAGAAAAGCTTTATGCATTTAAGGCTGGGTATACGATTGCTGAGCCAAGTATTAACGTTTCCCCTGATAAGATGAATGTGTTCTACATCGGGCCGGATAACCCGGTGACGGTGTCTGTGTCAGGATTCAGTGCCAAGCAGATAAAGCCTGCTTTGAGTGGGGGTAGAGGATCTATTAGATCTGCTGGTAAGCCCTCTAAATATATCGTAACCGTGCAAAAGCAAGGTTTATGCTATATTTCGGTACAGGCAGAGATTGCACCAGGGAAATGGAAGAGTATGGGTAAAAAGGAGTTCAGGGTAAAAAGAACGCCTCCTCCAGTTGCTTCGTTCATGAAGGTTGAAGGTGAAGGATCTCTAACTCCTGGAAGACTTAAGGTAGCCCAGGGACTTATGGCTAAGATGGTAAACTTCGACTTTGAGTTGAAGTTCAAGGTTACTTCCTTTGACCTGTCTGTCGATGTAGGAGGTGGTGTTTATCAAACAATATCGTCTAAGAACAATCGATTGACGCCCAAAATGAAGCAGTATCTAAAGAGAGCAAAAAAGGGTCAGCGTATCATTTTTGAAAATGTTAAAGCCAAGTCACCTAAAACGCCAATAGAAAAAATACCGGGTATATCAATCAAGGTGAAATAGCGAAATTGTGTTGCGTACGTTAAGTAGGGAATATTAATTGAATATGTAATAGACCATATTTTAGTAACTATTCAGGACCATTCTCGTTAAAGAACTGGATTTGCACGAAAAAAATCAAATTATGAATTCAATCATGAAAGGATTAGGTATATTGATGGTCATCGCATTGTTCGCGCTACCATCAGGTGATGCTGTAGCGCAAGCAGATGTACTTGATGGAGTATATATCCCGGAACACGCTCCTACAAGAAAAGTAATCTCCTACGCTCCATTGCGTGAGGCGGATGTCATGTGGACACAGCGCATCTGGCGGAAGATTGATCTGCGTGAGAAGATCAATCATCCGTTGTACTACCCTGACGTGCCTAAAAGCAACTTCAAGTCGCTCTTTGATGTCATTAAGGATGGTATCATTGAAGGTACTATCACCGCATATGATCCAATTGATGACGAGTTCAAATATCCTATGACTAAGGATGAGGTACTTGAAAAATTGTCTCAGGCCGATACATCTATGGAGGAGGACTTTGAAACGGGTGAATTGGTGCCTATTATCATAACAAATGAGGTTTTGGCTACTGATATGAGGGTATATGAGTTAAAGGAGGACTGGTTCTTCGACAGACAGCGATCAGTGCAGGAAGCGAGGATTATTGGTATAAGCCCTCAGGTAGCGAAGTATGATGAATCGGATAACGAGATTGGGAAATCGCCGCTATTTTGGCTATACTACCCACAGGCGAGATATGTATTCGCAAATCAGGTGGTATTCAACAGGCAGAACGATGCTGAAAGAAGAACGTATGAGGACATCCTGTGGAAGAGAATGTTCAACAGCTATATCAGTAAGGAAAGCAATGTATATAATAGAAGTATTTTTGATTATACAAATGGTATTGCTTACCAGCTGGAATCAGAGAAAATTAAGAATGGGCTATTCTTGCTAGAGCACGATCTCTGGTCGTTTTAATAACACACTTCAATTAAAGAGATCCTGACCGCTTTGCGAGTCGGGATTTTTTTGTGCCCTGCCCGCCTGAACTGCCGAACGACGGCCAGGAATGTCGTCAGCCGGGCAGGCCATCTTCTGAGCATAATGTGGTATTCCTTTGAAATTGCCTCTGGCAGACTATGGAATTTACACTTTTCTCAAAGCGGCAATCGTTTTATAATAAACGAAAAAGATGGTGATGAGAGGATTGATATTGATAGTGGGGATAGCCACATGCTGCAGTTTTTCGACTGTGCAAGGACAATCAGTATTGTCAGGTGGAATAACCACAGGGGCGTATGAGAGGAATGCAAAGTTGGAAAGAAGGCCCATTGCATACACGCCGCTAAGAGAGGCGGATATCATGTGGTCGAAGCAGATTTGGAGAACCATCGATTTAAGGGAAAAATTCAATCATTCTTTATATTATCCCCTTGAACCCAAGGTTGAATATCAATCGTTGTTTGACGTAATTCTGACAGGTGTTGATGAAGGCACGATCATAGCTTATGATCCAATTGACGATGAGTTTAATTATCCATTGAGTAAAAAGGAAGTCTATTCTATACTTTCCGATACCACCCTGGAAATATTGGAGAGTTTCGAAGGCGAAGGGTATGATACATTGACAGTCATTAATGAGATATCTGCGGGAGATATGCGGAGATATGTGATCAAGGAGGAGTGGTTCTTTGATAAGCAGCGCTCAGTGATGGACGTGCGAATTGTTGGAATAGCCCCACAGGCGGTAAAACTGGATGAAGATGGGAATGAACTGGGCAGGCAGACCCTCTTTTGGATATATTTCCCACAGGCGCGGCACGTATTTGCAAATCAGCCGGTATTCAATCGAATGAATGACGGTGCAAGAATGACTTTCGAGGATCTGTTCTGGAAGCGCATGTTCCATAGCTATATTAACAAGGAAAGCAATGTGATGGACCGTTCCATTCACGAATATAAAAGTGGCATTGCCTACCAGCTAGAGTCGGACAGAATCAGGGAAGACATGAGAAATTTTGAGAGTGACCTCTGGGAGTACTGAGTTATGATGTGTTTAGTTACACTTACCGCCTACCTCTTGCCAGCATACTTACATGCCTGCCAACCTCATAAATTTACCCTGCACCTAATTGCCTTAATTAGGCCGTAGCAGCATCACATAACCATTGACCGCAGCCTGGCGGTTCAACGATAACACGTAGAAGTAGGTATCTGTTCCCAACTCATTGCCCTTCATGTCGTGGCCATCCCAGCAAAGGTCTGGAGAACCAAATGGATCACACTCCTGGTAATTCTCATTGAGATAAACCTGTTCTCCCCATCTATTGAATACCTCCAGCCTCAACACAGAAGTAGAGAGATCCAGTGTATCCATAAAGAAGTCTCCGATATAGAACACCGCGTTTTCGGGCGTAGCTGAACCAGGATTGAACACGTTGGGAATTTTGATCAGGATGTGCTTAGGTATTATTGTGGTGTCGCAGCACCCACCTTTGTTACAGCCAATCAGCTGGATATTATAGGTGCCTGAATCGACATAAGTGTGTGCGGTATTTCCATACGATCCACCACCTGCTGGAGACCAGTAAGTCTCTGAAAACGACGCATCATCAAAATCCCAGATTACCATTGAATCCGCACCGGTACTGGTATTTGTCAATGAAACGAACACAGATATGCCTGATATAGAAGGATCTATGGTGAAATCAGCGTTTGGCGTAGGTGCCACGCCGGCCTGGCCTACCACAAAGGAGCAGGTAGGACCGAATGTAACCGTGATGTCATACCACGTGTAATTCAGAGTATCTGGTGGAGTTGGCGCCACATAAGTATGCGAAACAGAATATCCTGTTTCAGTTGCTGAGCCATCCCCAAAGTCCCAAAGGAGGGAGTCTAAATTATAGCTTAGGTCAGCGGTATCCACCGTAATACCAGAGGCATCCCAGGTACCCGTCCAATCCGGGCAAGCCACCGTATCGGCCAAAGACATGCCAAATACAACGATCTGTTGCGTTGCCACCTGGTATTTACAAGTGTCTGTCCCGTCAATTACATAGGCACCAAACGTAACGGTAAATACGCCCTCATCCTCATACGTATGCGTTGGGCCTGTAAATGGGCCTCCAACTGGGCTGTTATAATCACCGAAGCTCAATCCACCATCTGTTCCTGCAGGTATGGCATCTATGCCAGGCCCTATAAAGTGGCCATCACCGAAATCCCACCAGTAGAAGTCAACATCCTGGGTAAGTAGTGAAGTATCAGTAAACATCACATCTCTGGGGCCACAAATTGTATCATTAGTAAAGTATCCAATTCGAGGGCCAGGAACATGGATTGAATCCAGCGTGAATGGATAGGGGCAGCTTTGTCCGGCACTATCCAAAGGATCTGTGATGATCAGTACAGGTAAAAAGTCTCCACCTTGAGTGTATATGTGCGTAACCGTCACCGTTGTAGTATCAGGATTTGCCGGATCTGCATTCGTAACAACAGTGGTATCAGTACCATCTCCGAATACCCATTGGTAGCTGTCAGTATTATATCCCGTGGCTGTGAATATTACTGGATAAGGCGCACAATTTCCTGTGTCAATCTGAGTTGCAGAAATGAGAATTGGGCCTCGGATATTTACGTAATCGACCACTGTATCCACGTCAGTACAACCAGAGCTGTTTGTAACGGTTAAAATAACAGTATAAAGGCCGGGTAGAACATATGTGTTCTGCACAGGGGGGGGCAAGAATGAAATTGGGCTGCCGTCACCGAAATCCCAGGTCCAGTTGGTAACATCTGCTGATGATGAATCTTCAAACTGGAAGATATTGGGGCAATTCGTCAATGTGTCAATGAAGAACCCATAGAAGTCAGCCACTGGCTGCTCTATTGTTACCGTATAGGAGGCTGTATCCCTACATCCATTGGCATCCTCAACTGTTAGTGTTACGGTAAAGTCAGTGGTAGTATCTACATTGAATGTATGTGTTGCGGATGTATTTGTAGTTACATCCAGCGATGTGCTATCACACCAATCCCAGGTATAGGTCAGTGGAGCTGCACCACCTGTACTTGTACTGATGAACGTTAATGGTGTTGCACTACAAACTGCTTGGGCAGAAGGAACAAAGTTCGCTATTGGGCATGTCGTAGATATGAACAGGGAATTCACTGGGTTAGTATTCTGGCATCCATTGACATCAATCGTGGTCAGCGTTACCGGGAACGTACCGCACACATTGTATGTATGTGGCTCGGTCATCCAGCTGCAAGAAGTGTCGTTTCCGGTTCCATCTCCATAATTCCAGATATAGTACTCAATTTGGTAAGGATGCGTAACCGTATCTGAAAAGACCACTTCCAGGTTTACCTGAATTGGGTCATTGGCACATCCTGAGAGCGTATCAGCAACAAATGCTGGTGCAGGGTTTGGATACACGTACACCTGCTTCACTATCGAATCCCTGCAACCAAACTGGTCAATGATGACCATCTTAACATCATAGGTGCCGGAATCGCAATAAACGTGGTTTACCTGCTTATAGGATCCAGTTGTCGATCCACCTGGCTGGCAGGATGATGGATGCTCGCCTGGAGGCACCGGGATGTCCAGGAATGGGAATGTTGGTGACACCAGAATAAATCCATCTCCAAAGTCCCAAATCCTTTGAATACTGTCATAGATCATGGTAGTAATGTCTTCAAAGAAGAAAGAGCCAGGACTACAATCAGCCGTATCTCCCCCCGTCAATTGATTGATCGTGAAGTCCGCGTCTATTTTGGATATAAATACATCCACGAATGTAGAATCCAGGCACAATGAATCTGGACAAGACGGACACACCCTCCACTCATACAACCAAACAGTCTTGGTTCCCGGAGTATAGTACGTATGTACAAACGGCTTTGCTTTGATCCTTTCTGCAGTTATAACCGTGTCAGGAGGATCTACAATCGTGTCTGCTGGAATAAAGATCGTGTCACATAATCCTGAAGAGATTGTGTCAGCAGCTACAAAATTCGTATCCGGGGCTGTGGTATCCGGCGGCACAGTATCCAAACCAAAGAAGTTCGTATCAGCTGGGAATATATACGTAGTGGTATCTGTAATAATTTGTGCCCACTCTATATTGAACGTATCCACACCTCCAATTACGATTTGTGTTGAAGTGGTATCAGTTATTGGACTTCTTCTTGTAATACATATCGTATCCGGCTGGAATGGTGTTGCTACTGGTATGGTAATAATGCTATCTGTAGGGCCGAAACACAGTGTGTCTTCCCAATAGGGCGTAAGAATATTATAGGTCGGAATAGTGTCAACATCGAGTATCTCAATAATCTCCGTAGCGCAGCCGAAGGTATCTGCACTTGCTTGTTGTACCGTGTCATAGACTTCGGACATAACAATTCTATACGTCTCAACTATATTGGTATCCATCACCGGTATGATACAATGATTGTAGATGACAAGAGTGTCACCTGTGGTAATGATCAAAGTATCGCATTGCATTCCAAACCAATGTACAACATCACCCTGGATCTGTTTATCCTCTGTGGGGGGGTTTGGCGGCACCGAATCAGCATCCATATACAACGTATCTCCCGGGTTAACGACGAAGAATGTAGTATCGCATGTGATTGTATCCCCCGCCTTAAAGAAGAAAGTGTCGACAGGGAAGATTACTGTATCTGCGTCTACAAATAGTGTATCGTAATTGACTGTGAAGATGGAGTCAATACCCAGGTATAGGAATGTCGTATCATTTCTCCAAACCACGAAAGTTGAATCGAATATCGAACTTGGGTTAGGCGTGTTGATAGTGTTTTCATCATCCAGATCCCATACCCAAATATCCGGTGGCCCCTGGGAGGTGTCTCTAATCTGTACCTTCCATCCACCTGTGAGCAACGTGTCTTCAAAACAGAAATGTGTGTCACCAGTCCACATACTGTCTTTAAAAGTTTTGACAGAGAACTCTGGCCGTGGTGCAAGCACTTCAATCAAGCTGTCATAGAACATCGTATCAGAGTTGCAGCCGTTAAAGATTGCAATTTCCCAAACGTCAAAGAACCCTATGTCCTGTGAATAAGTGTAAGGTGGGTTTTGCTGCTGATCAGTTCCATCATCACCGAAATCCCACGACCATTCGTTGGCATAGCTCGACGATAGATCCGTAAATTCAACGGAGAATGGATGGCAACCTACTGTATCATTCACCCTGAAATCAGCAATAGGTACCATTCCTGCATCTACCGTGCAAGGTCCTCCAAGGAATTGACACATGAAGGTCTCATCCATCGTGATCGTATCATCACATCCCAGGGAGGTCGTAATGACCAGGGTTACCGTAAAGTTTCCGGTATCAACGTAAATATGCGTTGGATTGGGGTAGGTGCAGTACGTCAAACAATCATTTGTGCTATCTGCAATGGCACTGTCACCACCAATTATGGTATATCCGTCCCCAAAGTCCCAATACCACGTTACGATACTGTCAGTTATATAAGTAGTATCATAGGTACTCAGATCCAGAAAGTGTACTTTGAGTGGCACACACCCTTTCGCAATCAGTGGCAACTGGATATCTGACGTATCCATGATGGTATCTGCAATGAACTCAGCAACAGGTTCACTGATGCAAATAAAATCGTCATATTTAGCAGTATCAACACACCCGTTAGTATCAGTTACAATAACGGAAACATTGTAGCAGCCTGTATCTGTATAGGTATGGCTGAAAGTCTGGGTGGTATAATCCGTTGACCAATCGTTTCCCGGCGGGGTGGGCGGAACGGTTGCATTGTCAATATCCCAGATCCAGGAGGCCGCCCCCCCGGTAGTATCGGTAAACGTAACCGTAAAGGGGTAATCACATGCAACAAGTGTATCAGCCTCAAAGCCAACACTTGGCAATTCATGAACGGTGATCATCGTGGTGTTATACGCCGTATCCTGGCACCCGGCTGCATTCTCCATGGCCATTGCGACGGTATAAGTCCCGGGAGTAGCGTAGTAATTTCCGACGTTTGGCCCAAATACGGATTCCGTATTGAAGGTTGTTCCATCATAGGAAAAGTCCCAGGCCCCTACCCATGGATTTGCCTGTCCTGAAAATGACGATGTAGTATCAATAAAGGTGACAATCAGCTGCCCGCATCCTTCAACATTGGTCGAAGTAAATCCTATGTTGGCGGCAAAATCATCTACAACTGCTGTTTGCTGCATCGTATCAACGCAACCATTGTCGTCTGTTACATAGAGGTCTATCAGGTAAGTGCCTGCAGCAGCGTAGCTAGTTGTAGCGCTGCTTCCAGTTCCCGTAGCCGGAGAACCACCAGGGAAATTCCAATCCCACTGATTAATCGTT
>DTRK01000225.1:16902-25737 GCA_012965955.1 Flavobacteriales bacterium | reverse complement strand
AAATGAGGCAACACATTCATAAAGATAGGGTGTGCATAAACCTTTTCGGCCTCAGCCCCCTTTGTCTCTGCCTCAAGCTGCTGCACCGCTTTTTTCCCAGTGCCCGAAACCGATTGGTAGGTGGAAATCACTAACCGCTTGATGGGGTTTACCTTGTGCAAGGGTGCCAGGGCCATTACCAATTGTATCGTTGAACAATTTGGATTGGCAATAATCTTGTCTTCCAGGGTTAACGAATCTCCATTGATCTCAGGGACAATGAGCTTGATCGCCGGATCCATTCTCCACGCAGAGGAATTGTCTATGACAATCGCACCTTTATCCGCAAACGAACGGGCATGTGCTTTGGAAAGTTCTTTACCAGCAGAAAACAGCGCAATATCTATGGGCTTACCCATTGCCTCATCTACTGTAACAACCGTATGGTTTTCACCGGCAAACTCAAGAATTTGTCCTGCCGATTTATCAGACGCTACAAGAAACAGGCGATCAATTTCTACCTTTCGTTCGGCGAGAACGGTAAGCATTGTGCGCCCAACTACTCCGGTGGCTCCTATGACGGCCATGTTGTATCCCATATCTGGTTGTGCAAATAAAATACTGGTCAAAAGTACTATATTTACATATTATACATGTCCTGGCATGAACTGTTTAAGAACAGCTGTTTGTTTGATTTTTGGAACCTTGCCGCTTTTGGGCTATTCCCAGGTTGTAGATGATTTTACAGACGGCGACTATACCTCTAGCGGAGAGCTGCGTTCTAACAAGGGCGATGCGGCCACATACTACCTGAGCACTCCCAGCACATTGGCCCTGGGTGTTCAGTGGGAGTTCTTTGTCAATCTGAAATTCTCCACATCAGGTGCAAATTACGTGGATGTTTACCTGATCTCTGATGTTGGGGATCTGCTCACTACCACGAACGGGTACTTCGTAAGAATTGGCAATACTAAAGATGAGATATCCTTATATGAGGTGGTAAGCGGAACCAGCACTATGATAATAGATGGAACTGACGATGTGGTCAGCAACAGCTCTTCAAATCCCTTCAATATCCGTGTTAAAAGAGACTCGTCTTCTGCCTGGACTCTGGAGTATGATGAGGGGGCTACAGGGAACTATATCAATGGCGGATCAGTGGTTAATAGTTCTGTAACTACAAGTAGCTTTTTTGGCATTTATATCGAGCAGTCCAGTGCGGCATCACCAAAGTTCAACCACTTTTTTGACAACTTTGATGTCGGTCTTATCCCGCCGGACACAGTGTCGCCAGCGGTGTCCTTTTTGGTGGTGGTTTCGGACACTACATTGGACGTGTTGTTCGATGAAGTTGTTGAGCAGACATCAGCGGAAACAGCGTTGAATTACTCTGCAGACCAGGGTTTGAATGCGCCTGTTTCAGCGGTACGTGACGCTACTGATTCGTCAATCGTACATCTGGAATTTGGAAGCCAATTTCAGAACGGGATAACCAATACGCTTACCCTGAATAATATCTCAGATAATAATGGAAATGCAATTGCGGGAAATATATCTGAGACCTTCATGTATTTCGTGGCGGAGACACCCGCCTTGTATGATGTAGTCATCATTGAGATTTTCCCGGATCCAATTCCGGCAGTTGGACTTCCCGAATTGGAGTTTGTAGAGCTATATAATAACAGCACCAAGATTTTGGATTTAACAGGCTATACTTTTTCAGACGGTGGCACCCCAGTAGCGCTTACCGACAAAATACTATTGCCGGGTGGATACCTTATCCTCTGTGATGAGGACGATGTAGGTGCTTTTCAATCTTTTGGTGATGTGATGGGATTAGCATCATTCCCCGGCTTGAATAATGATGGTGATGAACTGATTTTGAGAAGCAACGCTGGCATATTATTGCATGCTGTAGGTTATACAGCCAGTTGGTACAACAACACATTCAAGGATGATGGTGGCTGGACCCTGGAGATGATAGACCCGTCGAACCCATGTGCTGAGGAATCAAATTGGGCGGCATGCGTAAATGCGAATGGTGGCACTCCCGGAATTCAGAACTCTATATCTTCCAGCAATCCAGATACAGAAGCCCCCAAATTGGCGAGGGCCGATGTGCTCGACACCTTAAACGTGCTTTTAACGTTCAATGAGCCATTGGACAGCCAGGGCGTTGCATCAGTTGCATATACGATAAGCCCCGCCGTGATTATCGTTGCAGATTCGCTGCTTACAAGCACTACCATAAAGCTCACACTGGCAGTCAATTTGACTGAGCAGGTGGTTTATACCGCTACCATTACTGATGCTGCAGACTGTGTGGGCAACGTCATTGGAACCGACAATTCTGCGGAATTTGCCCTGGCGGAACAGGGAATGTCCGGCGATTTGATCATTAACGAGATTTTGTCAAACCCCACAACGGATGGATCTGATTTTGTTGAGGTTTATAATAACTCTAGTCGATTTATCAACCTCAACGGATGGCACCTTGCCAATTGGGACAATGATACCATTGACAACTTCACGCCTATCACTACTTCAGCATACGTTGTTTTTCCCGGAGATTATGTCTTGTTAACCACCAGCATCTCCGACATTGCCAGCGAATATCCGTTGGGGGATGAGAGTGCGTATCTCGAGGTTGCTTCAATGCCTTCGTACAACAATGATGATGGCACGGTGGTTCTTGTGAATAATCTATTTGCGGTTTCTGACAGTGTTACATACAATCACGACATGCACTTTTCATTGTTAAAAGATGTAGACGGCGTGTCGCTGGAGCGGCTGGATTTTAACAGGCCCGCACATGACCATACGAACTGGCACTCAGCGGCAGAAACAGTTGGGTTTGCCACACCTGGGTATAAAAACTCCCAGAGCAACCCCGCTGATAGTTCAGAAGGAGATGTGGTGGTATTGCCGGAAATATTCTCACCTGACAATGATGGTATTGACGATGTTGTAGACATCAATTACTCCTTTGAATCAGGTGGTTATGTAGGCAGTATTTTTATCTATGATGCCAAGGGCAGGTTGATCAAATCAGTAGTGCAAAATGAACTCTTAGGCACACAGGGCACCTTTTCCTGGGACGGGACCATGGAGAATGGGGAAAAAGGCCGGCTTGGAATTTATGTAATATATTTTGAGGCCTTCGGGATACTGGGAGAAATAAAGCAGTTCAAAAGGTCTTGCGTACTGGCCGGTAAGCTATAGCTATTGACCGACCTCCAGAGAGTACAGGACTGCTTCCACTTGTCTTAAGTAATTTCTTTTATCATATTTGGGCGCGTACACATAGCCGTCAATGCAAATGACCTTGCTTTGATCTTTGTTTAAGAAGGTCATGCTAATAAAAGGCCCGCCCATAAAGTCGCCCACGACATTCCAAAGTCCTCGCGTTTCTATGGCGTAAGTGCCTTGAAAATCTAAAGGAGATGATTTCGGCGGATAATCATGCATGGTTGCCATGTATGAGCCGTCTGTTGGGCCTGGGACGTTGTACTTAGCAACCGAATCTCTCATAGCAACAATGCGCAGCGTGCTATTCAATTCCTCATCTCCTTTATCATAAACATAGATAAATATACCCTGACTGATCTCTGGGGTTTCTTTTCTGAACCAAATAAAGTCGTCCTTCTCTGAGGCCATGACATAATCTGTAGGGACAGAGAGGCGCAATCCAAATTTGGATTCTAGCTTTGAAGCCAGTTCCTTGTTGGCAATGGACAAAAACTTTTGTCTTAAACGGTTTCTTTCAGCGTTGGTAAGAATGCGTTCCAAACGGGTACTATCCTGAGCAAGAAGATCAAGGCATTCGGCTTCAGTGTTGGCAGAGACTCTTACCACCACCTGAGACGTAGCCCACATGTTTTTCTCCTCAGTAATTTCATTGGGGCCGTGTTCTCCAATCGTGAAGATGACAATATTTCGGTGGGTAATGAATAACCCTTTGAACGAAGAAATGGGGATGTGTACCACGTTGAATATTGGTTCTGGTTGAGGAAGTGCCTCCTGCTCTCGGGCCAGTGTTTTTTTAATACTTTCACCAAGGTTGCCATTCCAGGATTTGGTATCCATCACCAGTATCACTTCCCCAGCCTTGCCAGTCGAGCCGGGTAGTGCCCTGGTACTCTCTTCATCGCATCCCGGAAGTGCTCCAATTAGAAGTAAGCAGAAGCAAGCGCTGAAAACTTTGATTTGTGGGTACATCTTAAGATTCCAGCCGCAATAATTGATCCAACCAATCAGCTGGAAGCCGGAGAGATTTTAATTTTCATGCCCGGCTTCAGCTTCCTGGCATTGTTGATTTGATTTAGCTCTTTTATCTGATTAATTGTCACCCCTTCGTAGAGCTTGGCGATATCCCACAACGTATCTCCAGAACGGATAACATGATAGCGGAACTTAAGGTCCTTAATTTCTTGCTTTTTTGTGGTGGACTTAGCAACAACTGGCTGGACGGCCATAGAGGGTTTATTCGCAGTATAAATTGTTAGTTTTTGGCCAATATAGATCCTTGAGCTGGACATGTTGTTCCAGCTTCTCACATCTGAAACATTAACTCGGTACTTCTGCGCAATCAATCCAAGCACTTCCCCGTTTTTTACGGTATGCGTTAACCTCGTTTCCTGCATGTACTGCTTTTGCTTTTCCATTGCAATAGCTTTTTCTGCACTGTCTATTCTCTCCTGCTCCGTCTTATATCCATAAATTGCTTGCTCGTTATTCATGAATGCGCCAACACTGAGTGTAGGCAAAGTGAGCGTGTAAGTTTCGCCTGGAATTCCAGGAATGATTCCTAGTTTGTATTGAGGATTGAGATACTCCAACTCTTCTTTTGGGACATTAATTACTGCCTCAATATATTCGAACTTGACCATGTTTCTAACCACCACGGTGTCTTTTTCAAAGTCGAGATAGCGCGGTGGAGTAGGATATATATTGTGTTCAGTAGCGTATTCCATAATGTAGTTTACGGCGATAAAGGCAGGGACATAGCCTCGTGTTTCCCTGGGCAGGTATCGCCAGAGTTCCCAATAGTCTTTCTTGCCACCTGATCGACGAATGGCGCGATTCACCCTTCCAGGCCCACAATTATAGGCGGCAAGGGCCAGGTCCCAATTGTCATAAATGCCATGAAGAAATTGAAGATACTCACAGGCAGCCACGGTAGACTTATAAGGGTCAAATCTATCGTCTATATAGCTTGTTACGTTCAACCCGTATATCTTCCCGGTTCTATACATGAACTGCCATAAACCCTTGGCGCCTGCCCGTGAACCGGCAGAGGGGTTTAGAGCAGACTCCACAATGGCGAGATACTTGAGTTCCAAAGGCATATCATATTTGTCCAACATTTCTTCGAACAATGGAAAGTACGTTTCCGCCAATCCAAGCATACGTGAAACTTGACCTCTCCTCCGCAACGCATAGAGCTCAATGAATTTGTGGACTGGTGTATTATAGGTCAGGGAAAAAGGCGTTTGCTGGTCCAGGTAATCAAGTCGTGTGGCATATTCAGTTTTGGAATACAGCGGTATTAGATCATCGCAGAACTCGTATGTATTGCGTCTGGCTGCACCCGTGTCCAGGCAGGAATTGACTTCGTACAACTCGCTTATCAAACTATCGATCATGGCAAGTACCTCGTCATCGTCAACATAAGTGAATTTAGTATCGTGAAAGGTGCCTGGGGGAATGGGAAGTGTAAGCTTGGCCTCCTCGGCTAATTCAGTTTTAGTGGCTATTGTATCCACTTTAACGGCATTGTCTGATAATGAGGTTATTTCGCCAGATTTAGTGTTATTGGTATCGTTATTAGGAGCGTCAACTATTGATTCAGCTCTTGGCTCAGCTTCGACGCTGTCCTTGGTAATGCTGATGCCGGTTAGTGTGTCCCGGGGGAGAGAGTCAACCTCATTGTGGTCTTTGTTCACGTGCAATGACGATGAAACATTTTGAGCCGACAGGTCTGCCCCTGTTGCCATTATCACAATGGTAATATAGCTAAGTGTATACAACATGCTTCCCCTCATTTTACCAATAGTATATTATCCGTATCTATACTTAGAACGGTCTTTTTGGTTATATAGTTTCTTCTTCGAGCATCAAATATCGAGTAAATGAAATGTTCTTCAGATGGCACCATAGAAACTTTTCAACGTTGGAATGTTGATACTTATCTGGGGTTTTAGCAGCGAGAATCAGTTTTTTACGGTAAAATATGACCCATTTGCGGGAAATTTTATGGGAACAATGTGTTTCTTTGCCTTAGCTATAACCAATCTCATTGGTACGCATGTTACAGAGTGCCGCTCATGAAATTTAAAGAGAGGACAATAGATATTCTCTGTTCTGAGAAACTTGAGGAGCGGAACTAGGTTTGCAGCGGGTATTATTGCACGCCACGTTACAAAATCATACTATGATTTAAAGAATGTTATAGAAGAGGAACTCGCCTGTCAACGGCTAGAACGGTAAATGGCAAAAAAGCGGAGGTTTTATATAGATCAATTTGACCCAGAGGGTTACCACAATTCTGCTACGCTTCAATTATTGACAATCGCACTGGCACTTAGTGAACAATCACCTTCTTCGTTGCGACCTGTCCGTCACGCAGCACCTGAACATAGTACATACCTGGAGGCACACCACCTAAGTCAACTGATACCTTAATGTTTCCGCTTCCAGGAATTTCCTTACTGCTCATCAGCACACCACTCATATTGTAGATTCTAACGAATTGGTAGGAACTGTTTGATTGCAGATTCATAGATAAGTTAAATTGCCCATCATTCGGGTTTGGATATATTACCAGCTCAAAAAGTTCATTTGAAATCATCTTGATATCCGTACTGGTATAGCAGTGAATCTCGGCCATGGTGGTAGTGCTTGTCTCTACCGTACTTGAGGAAGAGGCCGCTCCACCAGCCCCACCTAGTCCACCAATTGTGATCGGGGCACCTACGGTGTCTACTTCTGTGCTCGTAGCTCCCCCAACATTACACTTACTGTCTCCACCAGCGTCCGTTCTAATCAGGTAGTATTCCCAATTGCCAGACGCTACACTCAGGCCAAAACTTTGAGAATTACCAGCAACGACTAACTCACCTGTGCTGGTTTCCTGAATAGACCAGGCCCTGTCATTAAAGGCTCCCCCATAGGTTCTTGACCAAACAACATCTCCACTTCCATCCGTTTTGACGATATATACATCATCGCCATTGTTGTTGAAACTTTTAGAGTACCCAGCAATAGCGTAACCACCATCACTTGTTTGAATCAGATCGGTGCCATAGTCAATGGCAGAGCCTCCGATGGCCCGGGTGACGGTCGGGGTTCCAGTTGCATCGGTTAGTACGAAATACACATCTTGCTGGCCGCTACCAAAACTCTCGGTATTACCTGTTAGTGCATAGCCACTTGATGTTTCGATTACAGACCATGCAACATCATCTCCGTCACCACCCATTACCTTGGTCCATGAGCTTGTACCAGTAGCGTCTGTTTTAATGAGATAAGCGTCTGCCTCACCAGCACCGAAACTCATTGTATATCCAGCAATAATATATCCACCATCAGAGGTTGTTTTAATGTCGTATCCATAATCATATCCGGAACCGCCGTAAGTCTGTGTCCACTGCACAGCACCATTACCGTCTATATTAACCACATATACATCCGTACTTCCCGCACCAGTGCTGCTCGTTCCGCCGGCAATCGTATATCCACCCCCTGACAACTCCACAATAGAGTAGGCTCGATCATCCAAAGCGCCACCGTAAGCCATCGTCCAATCAACAACGCCAGTTGCATCAGTTTTAACGACATAGATATCGTATCCTCCGCCCCCAAACGACTCAGTATAGCCGGCCATGATGTATCCACCATCTGAAGTCTCCATTATGGAGTTAGCTCCGTCATCGCCAGTACCCCCATAGGCCTTGGCCCAATCAAAGTTTCCATTGTCATCGGTTTTAACCAGAAACATGTCAGAGCCACCAGCGCCGAAGCTCTCTGTAACCCCAGCGATTACATGTCCCCCTCCGGAGAGAATGTCTACATCTCTGGCCAGATCATCCCAAACACCTTCATAACTAGTTTCAAATACACCAACAGAGCCATCCCCAACCGCAATCTGTAGCGTGTTTGTACATCCGTTGTCATCCGTCACGAGAACAGAATATTCACCAGTTGCAAGCCCTGTTGCCGTGTCATTGCTTTGGCTCAAGCCATCATCCCAAAGAAAGTTGTAAGGGGAAGTTCCGCTGCTCACGGAAACCCATGCTTGCCCTGAATTGTTGCCAAGGTCAGCAGAACTGCTGCCTGCGAGGATCATGCCTCCAGGTTCTGTAATGGTTGCAGTATCAATAACCCAACAACCATTATCATCCGTTATTGTAACGTAATAGGTCCCTGCAACCATTCCAGAAGTATCCTGCGCGGCAGCGCCTCCATTCCCCCAATTGTATCCATATGGAGCTGTTCCCCCCGTAACTGTCAAATCAGCAGCCCCATCAGAGCCTTCAAAGCAACTAGCGGGTGTGGTCACAATGCTAGGACTAAGTGCGGCTGCAGGTTGCGCAACCTGTCCGGTGTTCAAGACGGCGCAACCGTTTGCGTCCGTTACAATTACATCATAATTGCCAGCCAACAGGGTATTCACAAAAGCAGTGTTGTTACCAAGACTAGGCCACAAATACTGGTAACCGCCACCACCGCCACTGACGAATGCTGTTATGGCACCGGTAGCGTCGCCGAAGCACTTAATATCGGTGATGATAAGCTGAACATCTAACGGTGTTATTGGTGCGAAAGTAACGGAGGCAGTAGCTGAACACCCACTGC
>DTRK01000225.1:547-16892 GCA_012965955.1 Flavobacteriales bacterium | reverse complement strand
TTTGTGAATGTGTTCCCACTGCACAAGCTAGTAGCTGTTGCTGTATTTTGGTTGTTCGGGTCATCCCAGGAATAAGTCACAGTTCCTGATCCGCCTGTACCCAGCAAGGTTGCAGACCCATCACAAATACCACCGCATACTGGTGCTGTACTTGTAGAGATTGAGGCCAAAAGGCCAAATGACAAGGAATCCATAACCGAGCAGCCTACGCTATCTGTAACAACAACAGAATAGGTGCCATTTGCAATTCCTGTGGCCACTGCCGTAGTTTGAGTATTTGGGTCATCCCACAGATAGGTGAAGGTGCCTGTTCCCCCAGATGCAGTGGCTGTTATGGTAGCTGATGAATCTGTATTACACGCTACCGAGACTGAGGACGATAAACTTACGCTCACCGCTGTTGGTTCGCTGACAACAAATGATATTGAATTAGAACATCCTGTTGAATCTGTGACGACGCATACGTACGTACCTCCGTCTACACTGGCCATCACCGTTGTGGTCTGTGCACTTGGGTCATCCCACAAATACGTGAGCGTGCCTACGCCTCCGCTGGCGCTTACCGTAGCGGATCCGTCCCCATCACCGTTGCAGACAACGTGGTTGGAATCTGAAATCGTAAGTACGATCTCTGCAGGTTCTGTTATGGTAACACTTGCAGAATCCATACACCCGTTGCCATCTGTAACAACAACCTGGTAGCTGCCAGAGACAAGGCTGTCAGCTGTAGCAGTTGACTGAGTTGCTGCGTCATCCCATGCGTATGCATAGCTGGTCGTCCCGCCCGCCGCTGTTACTATTGCTGTTCCGGTAGCGTTGCCGAAGCAATCTACGGTATCATTTGTCATAGTAAGGGAAAGAGCGGCTGGCTCTGTGAGTGTAACAGTCGCAACTGCTCCACATCCACTGGCATCGGTTACACTGGCAGTGTATGTTCCCATTGGTAAACCTACAGCGATTGAATCTGTTTGCGCATTGGCATCGTCCCACAGATACGCGAAAGGAAGGGTTCCGCCTACAGGGGTAACGGTGGCTGATCCCGTTGAATCTCCATTGCACAGAATGTTGGTGCTGTCGGTAATCGAGACGGTTGGCCCGCCGACATTGGTAATGCTGGCAGTAGCCGAATCTGTACAGCCAAGGCTGTCAACTACCGTGGCGGTATATACTCCAAACGCAAGCCCGGTTGCTGTTGAGTCGGATTGAACTGGTGCAGTGCCCCAGGAGTAGGTATAGGGTGCAGTTGCCCCGGATGCTGAAACATTGGCGGTGCCATTCGGCAATCCGCAGGTAGCTTGTGTTGTACTTGTTGATAACGACAATACCGCTGCTGGTTCGACCACAGTTGTGTTTGCGGTTACCTGGCAATTGTTGGCGTCGGTTACAATAACGCTGTAATTACCCACGGGCAACCCATTTGCCACAGAGTCGGTTTGCGTATTGACGTCGTCCCACAGGTAGATGTATGGGCCGGTTCCGCCTGTTGGTGTAGTGGTAGCATAGCCCGAAGAATCACCCATGCAATTAACATCAGATGAATCAGAAATAGAGGCGGCTAAAACGGCAGGATCAGTAATGGTAACTGACGCGGAATCCACACAGCCAGTACCATCTGTAACCATTACCTTGTATGTTCCAGCAGCCAGGCTGTCGGCTGTTGCAGTTGACTGCAACAGTGGGTCGTCCCACGAATAAGCATAGCTTGCTGTTCCTCCTGTAGCGAGCGCTGTGGCCGTACCTGCAGAATCACTATTACAGACATTGTTTGTTGAACTACTGATCGATACAAAATAGCCATCACGAGAGGTTCCTGCAGGATCAGTAACCGTAGTTCCTGCTATCCCTACTATCGAACCCATGGCCGTTGCAACATCAAATGTTCCAATACTCATAGTGGGGATAGTTGTTGTTGGGGTTACGCTTGCTTCGTAACATGCTCCAGTGCTTCCCGTTGCATCAGTGTGTAACAGGTAGTAGTCAGCGTCACCTGCTCCCAAGCTGTAAGTGTATGCCCCGATCGTATATCCTCCATCTGCTTTAAGCTCCATGGAATACGCCGCATCTCCTGATGTGCCACCGTACACTTTTGACCACAATAAACTACCCATAGAGTCAACAGCAAGGCCGTATGCATCCCCGCCTGTTCCAAAACTAAATGTGTATCCACTCATAAGGTATGATGTGTCTGCAGTTTCAACCAGGGACAAACCGATATCTTGGCCTGTTCCTCCGTAAGCACGCGTCCAAACAGTGTCGCCCAAATTGTCGGTTTTTATGAGTAGAAAATCGAAATCTCCTGCACCGACACTATTCGAGTATCCTCCTAGAGCATATCCACCATCCATGGTTTGAATCACACGCCAACCTACGTCGGCCCCACCGCCGCCATAAGTCTTGGTCCAAAGGGTATCGCCCAATGAGTCAGTTCGAATCAGAAAAGCATCATTAACTCCGAAATAATCATCTTCCCCTGTAAAAATATAGCCACTATCAGCAGTCTGCACGATAGAATAACCATAGTTATAAGTTCCATCTCCGTACGTTTTCGTCCAGGTTGTATCTCCATTAGCGTCTGTCTTGATGACATATACGTCATCAGCTCCAGACCCGAAACTTCCAGTATATCCTACCAGCACATAGCCACCATCGAATGTTTGTTGTACAGAATACCCAACGTCTATTGTTGCACCACCGTAAGTTCTGGTCCAAAGCGTGTCTCCATTTGCATCGGTCTTAATGAGAAAAATGTCATCACTACCTGCTCCTGAGCTACTTGTCGACCCCACGACAATGTACCCGCCATCTGATGTGGAACGGACATCATACCCAACGTCTGCACCTACACCACCATACGTTCTATTCCATTCCAGCGTCCCATTGGCATCAGTTTTTGCCAGATAAACATCCGTAGATCCAGATCCAAAACCATCGGTGGAACCTACAAGGATCTGTCCGCTGTCTGAGGTCATTTGAGAATAATTTACCAGCTCATCCCCAGCAGTTCCACCAATGACCTTCTGAAACATTGTTTGAGCCATTGCAACATCATTGACAAGCGCAGTTGCAAGAAATAATGAAAATAAGAAGCATGCTTTTTTCATACTGGTGTAGTTAGATAATTTTTCTGTTGGTATGCATCAATTTTTTAAGGAATACAATAATACAAATTATTTTATTTGTTGTCTGATTATACGCGCCACAAGAAGCAATCCCGAGCGAAGGCTAATTTTGGTATATTTCTTTTGAAAAAGAAAGCAAAGCTGCTTCCTCGAATTTGTTGCCAATTAGCTGTATTCCAAAAGGCAGTCCATTGCTGTGCTTGCCCAGGGGGAGGCTGATGGCTGGCAAGCCTGCAAGATTGGCCTGGACCGTGAATATATCTTCCAGATACATCGCAATAGGGTCATTGACATTCTCTCCAATGGCAGGAGCAGTTCGCGGAGTAGTTGGCAGTAAAATAAACTCGTATTGATTGAGGATCTTAGTGGTTTCGTCTTGTATGATGCGCCTAACTTTTTGTGCTTTTGAGTAGTAGGCATCAAAGTATCCAGCACTTAAAACAAATGTGCCCAACATAATTCTTCTTTTAACTTCTGTGCCAAACCCTTCTGTTCTTGAGGCCTTATAGGTTGTGTCAAGGGAATCATTGTGCCCGCTTCGGTAACCATAATGAATGCCATCATATCTAGCCAGATTAGAGGATGCCTCGGCCGTGGTAAGCACATAATATGCTGGTACCAGGTATTCAAGGTAGGGAAAGCCAACAGGCTCTACCTGATGTCCGGCGTCTTTTAGGCTCTTGATCTGGCCCATTAAGCCCTCTTTGATTTCCGTGTCCAGTCCTGTGGCCTCAAGACAATCAGTAAGATATCCGATCTTTCTGCTGGTCCCAGCTGATTCCAGCAGTTTAGAATACTTAGGTACTTCCCTGGAGGACGCCGTGCTATCCCAGCCATCTTTCCCGGCAATTACTTCCATAATCAGAGCAGTGTCTTCCACGGAGGTTGTTATTGGACCTACCTGATCAAATGATGAAGCATAGGCTATGATACCATGTCTGGATACACGTCCATATGTTGGTTTGAAACCCACGACATCACACAGGGAAGCGGGTTGTCTTATGGATCCTCCGGTGTCTGTACCCAATGCTGCATGACACAATCCCGCCTTGACCGCCGCCGCCGCTCCGCCCGATGATCCGCCAGGCACATTTTCGTTATTAATTGGGTTGAGAACGTTGCCAAAAGCGGAGTTCTCATTAGAGCTTCCCATGGCGAACTCATCGCAGTTCAACCTGCCTATAATAATTGCATCTTCCTTAAGCAGATGATCGACGACTGTGCTGCTATACAGAGATTCAAAGCCCTCCAATATTTTTGAAGAGGCAGAAACACGATGGTCTTTATAACAAATATTGTCTTTGATGGCAATTACGCAACCTGCAAGTTTTCCGGCAGATCCATTTTGCATCTTCTGATCAATTTCTTTTGCCTGGACCTTGGCATCCACTTCAAATACTTCCAGAAATGTGTTGAGGTGAGACTGTTTCGCTATTTCTTTCAGATACCGATCAACAATCGTTACGCAAGAGCTAGAGCCGGAATTGATAGCAGCCTGAACATCGGCTATGGTCATTGGTGCGCTCATATTGCAGCAGCCTAAAGATGGGGACTCGCCAGGTAAAAGACGAACGTATTAATTTAGTTGCTCCGGCTTGTCGTCATCGCCTTTATCAGACGGTTCGTCTTTGGTCGCGGACTTGAATTCCTTGATGCCTTTACCTACACCCTTCATCAAATCAGGAATTTTTTTAGCACCAAAAAGCAGAACGATTATTATCAATATGATAAAAATCTCAGGACCACCGGGCAGTCCAAAAAGCAGGATAGGATTCATCAGGTAAATATTTAGATGTATCAGAGAGTAAAACTACTAATAATTTCTCAACGGGAGCCTCAATCCGCATGGCTTTTTTTAGCAAGCCACTTCTGAGGATCAAGCTTCACCGTTTCGTCACCTGACATTTTCCAAATCTCAAGATGGCTGACGGTTGTAAACTTATCATTGTCTGTGAAGACCACTCCAAGCTCTTGCTTCAATATTACGTTCTCCCCCTTGCTTACTAGTACTTCTTGAAGATTACCATATACACTAAAGTATTCACCGTGACGGATAATTACCGCCTTGATGTTTGAGTTCGGCATAATAATCACTGCAGTGACCACACCAGCGAATATGGCCCGTGCTCTAGCACCTTTGTTTGTGCTGAGATCAATCCCATTGTTGTTAACCATAATTTCTTTAAGAAATTCATGCGGGTGTGGTCCAAAGGTGCTGGTGATAATAGCGCGTCTTAAAGGCCACGGCAATTTCCCTTTATTGCTTTTAAAACCTGCTGACAGTTTAGCTTCCTCAGGAGTTAATCCGAATTTTTCCTTGTTTTTGGCTGCTAGCTTGGTAATTCTAATTTCTTCGGCGATGATATTTGCAATTGCCGTACTGAGTTGCTTTGCCTGCTTTTTGTCCGACTCGAGATCTGCTCGTAATTTAGATTCGCTACCTTTAAGTTTGGTATAGACCGTGTTTTTGTCCTGCTTGTCTTTTTCCAATGCGGCTCTTTCCTCCTTCTTGTCACTCATCAAGTATCGCTTGATTTCCTTCTTTTTTTCAAGTGCTTTGTTCTTATCTGCAATCAACACTTTGGTGCTTAAAATGAGATCCACCTGGTCACGACGATATTCGCTGTATTGTTGTAAATATTTGAGTCTTTTCTGTGCCTGGTTGAAATCCCTGGAGGAGAAAACGAACACCAGTTTATCGTAAGAGTTTCTGTTCTTAAAGCCGTAGTAAAGCATCTTGGCGTATTCTTCTTTTATCTTTTCCAGGTCTTTTTCAAGGGCCCGGATGATGTCATTGTTTTCAGCAATTTGCCGGTCCATCAGCTTAATTTCTTTGTTCATCGTCCGAATGAGCCCCTGTCGGTATGAGATCTGTTTTTTTAATGTGGTGAGCTGATTGAGCGAAGCTTTTTTGTTCTTTATGGTCTCATCGAGTAAAACTCCGGTGTAAGCGATTTTTGCTTCCAACTCTTTCTTCTCTTTCTCTAGTTCTGACTGGGTCTTCTGCCCAAGGACCTGGAGCGGTATAAATGCGATAATACACAAGATGAGCACCCATCTGCCAAACGAGGACTTCAAACCATTAATGGACAATGCCTTATTTGAGAGATTCATATTTGGTAGGTATCCTAAAGGGCATTTTCAACGCTTTGTTCAGCACAACTTTGGAATAGTTCAGTTTAACGGAGACATGTTGATCTGCCTGCATCACGGCATCTACCAGATGAGCAAAGTACTGGCCTTCAACTTGCTCAAACTGGTCATACGAGGCAGTAATCTTTTTGTTGCTTTTGAAGTTCGTTATCTCAGATTTTACTATCTTAAACGTCTTGGGCTTTAACCATATTCTATTTACAGTTGCATCAGCTGTTTTTTTACCTTTAGCGGTCTTGTTGTACTTTCTGCGCTTCAGGTTACTGAGCAGGTAATTGCTCTTATCGACCTCCACTTTGTACTTATCTGGTTTATCGGATTCCAACTCCTCCGTAATCACGATATTATTTCCAGTGATAAGCGCCTGTAACATTTCATAATTGATACTTACTGGTGTCAATTTGTCCAGATAACTGATTGATTCTTTGAAATAGCTCTTTTCCAGCCTGTTAAGAAACTTAATAGAGTCTTGCGTAATTACTATACGGGCGATTTCGATACCGAGAGCCGGAGATACAGAGATCCAGATAACACTGTCTCTCCTGATACGAATTTTCATGGTGATATCGAGATTCTTGTCCCCGATCTCCGCTTTGGTTGCTGCCCGAACGCTAAGCCATTCATAGCGCAACTCGTTATCCTTTAATTTTTCAAGTAAGTAGGAAGGGTTTTTCTTCCTTATAGGACTCTTGTCGGCTTTTTGTTGTGTCTTGCATCCGACAAGCATCAAGAAAAGACATGCAAAGCAAATAACCAGGGAATTACTAAGGCTTTTCATGCAATTTTCTATCCTCGATCTTCTGATTCAGCAATTCTGAGCCTCCTCCAACACTCTGGGCATCTTCCCAGTATTTGACCGCATCATCAATTTCGCCCAGTTTAAACAATACATCACCGTAGTGCTCGAGAATTATGCCTCTTTTGTCCCCTCCAGATTCCAGCGCCTTACCTATCCAATCCTTGGCTTTTTCATACTTGCCGTCCATATACAAGATCCATCCATAGGTGTCGAGAAAGGAAGTGTTCTTCGGCTCAATAGTTACAGCCTTGGATGACATGGCTTTTGCCCGCTGCAGCTCCTCGCCCCTTAGGGACAAATAGTAGCTATAGTTGTTGAGTACGTAGATGTTGTCTGGGTCATATTCCAGTGCTTTATCGTAGGATTGATCAGACATTCCAGTATCTCTCCTGGAATGGTAAGAGTCACCTAAGTTAGAATAGAAGCTTGACAATAGTTGGTTATTATCAGAAGTTAGTGTTATCCCACGAGTTAATGTTTCAATTGCGGCTTCCCACTTCTTTCCCTGAATATTGGCTATTCCATTGTATAAATATAGGATTGATTGGTTGGGGAAAAGCTCAATAGCTATCTCACTATCTCTTAAGAGTGCAGAGAAGTCCTTTTGCTCTGATTCTACCTGAAGTATTTGCCTCCAGACAAAAAACCGATCTTGATCAAGTTCCACCGCTGTGTGGTATTCTTCGAGTGCTTTCACCAGATCGTTTTCTCTATACAGATAATCTCCATACATAGAATGTGACTTAGCATCATCGGGATGGGTAGCAACCATAATCTTGCAGAGCTCCAGTACTTGGGCAGTTAACTCCGGAAAACTTTCAGTACTCGAGTAATTGGAAAGCAGAATCTCAACTTTTTTATCAAGAGGCAATTCCTGACTTTTGAATGCGATCGCCAATTCGCTAAAATATTTTTCCTGCTCCCCATTTGACCGATAGTATTCTCCCAGGGCAATATGAGCGAATGGGTCATCTGGCATCTTCTCCAATAGACGATCAAATGTTTTCAGTGCTTTCTCACTTTCGTTATTCGCCAGATATAATTCAGCAAGCATACTATAATATCTTGAATCATCAGGACAGGACGTGATTAACTTCTCCATTTCTGCAGCCGCTTTATCAATCTTATTCATGTGTATATAGATCAGCTCCTTCTGCAAGGACACCTCCTCTACAATACCCAACCGCCCTTCAATTCTATTGTATTCATCAATAGCCTTAGCGTATTCTTTGTCTGCTCGAAGTACACCAGCGAGTTCAAAACGGATATCCAGGTTGTCGGGGTAAAGCTTAACCATCTCCCTGTACACCTTGCCCGCCTTGTCAAAGAGCTTACTTCGCTTATAAGCTTCTGCAAGAAAAAACTGATAATAGAGATTAGTTGGGTCAACAGATGCGGCCCGTCTCGAAAAGTAAATTGATTCTTTGTGCTTGCCCATCATCAGGTAAAGATTCGCAAGCTCGTAATTGGACGCAGCATTATTAGGGTCTTTCCTCAGGCACTCTGAAAACAAGCCTGCTGCCTCATCGTAATTGCCTAAGATCTTCTCTTTGTTGGCACTGTAGAATAATCGGTCAAAAGAGCTCTTCTCCTTTGGTGACATTTTGGTATAGCCCCTAACTGAATCAGATTTATTCAGAACAGAACAACTTGTCAAAACGAGCAGGATGACCGATATGCTTAAGGCTCTCATTATTTCTGTTCAATCAATATTTCGGCAGGTATTATTCGATCGTTGAATAATCACCAATACTAACGCTGCTTTCCCCATTTTCTTTTCCATTTCCCAAATATTCTACATAGTTGCCAATCATGGAGTTAGTCAAGTGAGCCGATTGGATTTTAGAATTAGCCTGAATGATACTATTGTTGATTCGCGAATCTTCAATAACCGTATTGTCTCCAATTGAAACAAATGGCCCAATTACCGAATTCGAGAATTTCACGTTGTTCCCTATATAACACGGTTCAATGATCTCTCCAGTTCCACAAATTTCACCTTTGTTTTTTTCATGCGTAATCTCTAGGATACGTTGATTTGCTGAAACTGTTGCATCCTTATTTCCGCAATCCAGCCAGTCGGTCACCGGAGCAGCTGTAAACCGGGTGCCTTTTTGCTTCATGTTTTCCAAAGCGGTGGTTAGTTGATACTCCCCTTTGTCCTTGATGTCATTGTCAATCACATACTCGAGTTCCTCCTTCAAATAATTACCATCCTTAAAATAATAGATGCCTATGATAGCGAGGTCTGACACAAAAACCTCTGGTTTTTCAACAAAATCGGTAATGATATTGTCGTCATTTAGCTTTACAACCCCGAAGGCACTTGGGTCCTCAATTTTCTTAACCCAAATAATTCCATCCTGTTTTTCATCTAGTGAGAAGTCCGCCCGGAACAAGGTGTCAGCAAAAGCCACGATGGTCTTCCCAACGAGCGAGCTTTTAGCGCAAAGTATAGCATGTGCCGTTCCGAGTGCCTCATCCTGATAATAGATTTTCGGAGCAGCCCCAATGTCAGCAGCAATCTTCTTCAGCTGTGACTCAACCTCATCCCCAAAATTGCCGATGACAAATGCAATCTCCTCAATACTCTCCTCAGAAACCTGTGCAATATCCTCCACAAGTCGTTGAACAATCGTCTTACCTGCAATGGGTAACAAGGGTTTTGGTATGGTTAGCGTATGTGGGCGAAGTCGTTTGCCCATTCCCGCCATAGGGACTATCAGGTTCATCTATTTCGTTATTATATTTTATTTCTTTCCTGTACTTCCGAAGCCACCAGCTCCACGGGCAGTTTCTTCCAGCGTAACTGAGTTTTCCCATTCAATTGTGGCATGCTGGGCAATGACCATCTGGGCGATTCGTTCTCCATCCTCTACAATGAAGTCTTCAGTGGATAGATTGATTACAATAACCTTGATTTCTCCCCGGTAGTCCGCATCAACAGTACCCGGAGAATTCAGCACAGTGATACCCTTCTGAATTGACAATCCGCTTCTGGGTCTTACCTGTGCCTCATAACCTGGCGGCAGCTCAATAAACAAACCTGTTGGGATTAACGCTCGTTGCATAACACCAAGGGTCACCGGTGTATCTAAGCTTGCCCGCAGGTCCATTCCTGCAGATGCATTCGTTTCATACTCCGGAAGAGCATGTTTGGATTCATTTATTACTTTGACCTTTACCATGTTACTTAACGGGATTACTGGCCGCGAATTTGGGCTTTTCTAATTTATATACAGTCCCCACAAACAATAGCAAAATTACGGTATTTATCAAAAAATGATAATTGCCGTCAGGTTGACTTATTAACGTGCTGATATAGTATAAGGCAAATGCTGCTACAGGATAACCAATTCCTTTCAAAACATGGTAGTTAATTGGGTAATGTATCTGACCAAGCCAGTATGAAACAACCATCATTGTAAAATAGCAAATCAAAGTAGCCCATGCTGATGCCATATAACCTATTTCTGGGATCCAGAGATAGTTGATGGTGATGGTTATGAACGCTCCAATAATTGCGATGGCAGCCCCATATACCGTCTTGCTTGTTAGCTTATACCAGATGGATAAATTAAAGTAGATGCCCAGGCACAAGTTTGCCATTAATAGGATGGGAACAATCGGCGCTCCTTCTCGGAATTCTACTCCTACAAAGTGCATTACCAAATCTATGTACAGCATAATAGTCAGGAAAATGAGGGAAACGGCAATTATGAAGTACTGCATCACATCACCGTATATCGCCTTAGCGTCCCCATCTTTGTGTTTGGCGAAAAAGAAGGGCTCTGAAGCATATCGAAACGCTTGCACGAATATTGTTATGACCATCGATATTTTGTAACACGCACCGTATATGCCCAACTCTGTTAAAGCATCCGTACCGGACGGGGGGTCCCAAAGCATGTACTTGAGCATTATTCTGTCGATAGTCTCGTTGATGATTCCTGCCATTCCAGCCACCAATAGTGGCAGCGAATAGATCAACATCTTTTGAATCAATGTTCTGCTGTACACAATCTGAATATTAAATATGTACGGAGAAAGGAGAAGTGTTTTCGTTATTGTAGCTATCAGATTTGATATAAATATGTACCCAACTCCTATTTCAGGGTTGTAACAAAAATCTACGAGCCAATTGACATTAGGGCCATGTTCTAGATAATGGTTGCGGCAATACCACAGAAAGAAAATATTCAGCCCGATGTTGACAGCAATATTGACCACATTGACCGTTACGAACCACTTTGCCTTATTCAATTCCCGAAGCTTGGCAAAAGGAACCGTGCAAAGAGCATCGAGGCCGACAATTATGGCGAACCATATTACGTACTCTGTGTGATTCGGGTAACCTAGCCAATTGGCGATTGGCATAGAGAAGACAGATGCACAGGAGATAAAAATGATGGAGGTAAGAAATATTGATATCAGCGTCGTGCTATAGACCGTATTCTTCTTCTCTGCCTCTGATGAAAACTTGAAAAAGGCCGTTTCCATTCCATAAGTCAGGATGATAATTAGAAAGGCCACGTAGGCGTACATCTCAGTAACAACCCCGTATTGTTCAGGCGAGAATACTCTGGTGTAGTAAGGGACAAGAAAGTAATTGAGTACCCTTCCGATTACGCTGCTTAGTCCGTAAACGGCTGTTTGTCCAGCCAGCTGCTTTATGGAACTCAAAATAGATTTATTTACCCCGGAAATTAGCCTTTCTTTTTTCCAAAAAAGCAGATGTCCCTTCCTTAAAGTCCTCTGTTGCTACGCAATTCCCAAATTGGTTCACTTCGACCTGAAACCCATCCGTGCCATCCTCAAAATATGCATTCACGCACTTGATTATTTCACCAATTGCCAGCGGGGATTTGCCTCTAATTTTTTCCAGTATATCCACACATTTTGGCAGCAGCTCATCGATGGAAGTAACGTAATTTGTCAAACCCAAACTCAATGCTTCATCTGCTTTAAGCATATCTGCTGTCATTAATATCTCAGCCGCTTTTCCCTTTCCAACGAGTTGAATCAGCCTTTGGGTTCCTCCATAACCTGGGATGAGGCCTAAACTCACTTCAGGCTGGCCGAACTGTGCGTTTTCTGAAGATACTCTTATATGACATGCCATCGCAAGTTCACATCCTCCCCCTAAAGCAAAACCATTTACAGCAGCTATCACCGGTTTCGGCCCATTTTCAATCCTGCTGAATATATCTTGCCCTCTCTGGGAGAGGGCCCTTCCTTCTTCCACCGTTATCCCAACGAACTCGCCAATATCTGCACCGGCTACAAATGCCTTTTCTCCAGCCCCTGTGATGATAATCCCACATACCTCGTTATTGTCGAAAGCCGCACATACGGCATGGTCCAATTCGGTTAAAGTCGCCTTGTTAAGGGCATTTAGCTTATCAGGTCTATTAATAGTAACGGTGGCGATGCCGTTCGATTGATCAGACAAAATATTCTTGTATTCCATAGTGAATGTGTCTAGCGTTGCTTGTTGACATTAATTGGTACAACTGCACCGATACTGATCGAGTGTTCAATGAACCAGAACTCTTGCTTTGCTCTATCGGGCATCGCACGAGTGTTGATCAGTATATCAGGCATGTTGATATAGCCGCCCTTTACTTTGTATTGAAAGCCTAAGCATTTCCAAAGGGTTAAAGACAGACCTACATCAGTAGACATCCCAAATCCTGCTATATGAAACTTATCGGACCCCTCGCCTAGAAATTTTACATTGGATTTAGGTATCATCAATCCAGATGCAACTCCGCCGAAACAACCGAGAATCAGCTTGCCGTTTTGAGAGGCCCTTACCTCACAGAAGCGGGTAAGCTCAAGATTCGCGTAGTTAAGCCCATCTGAGTGCTCGAACTCCAGAAAGTCAGGCGATAGAGTAATCAATTCGCCATCATAGCTATTACTGTATCTTGAATTATCTACGTTGATAAAACCGATGATCTTGCTTTTCTGATTGGCGACCATAACATATTTCATGTGGTCAGCATTGAATGAAAGACTCAAGCCATCCTTAAGATGGTAACCGATTGATATATTGTACTGGGGAATCGTAAATTTAGTACTGTGTAAATAAATGTCAGCGTCAAAAGGAGTTTGTCGATCCCTGGCGATCACATCTTCAAGCTCAAAGCGATACCCCGGTCCCTCAAAGCGGATGTTGCTCCTGGTGTATGCACTTCTGTTATAGCCCCAATAGAAAAACAGGGCTCCTTTAGCATGAGGATTAAAGCTGGGCTCTTGATTATCCTGAGACATGCCCAAGTCAGGCCGGCAAAAAAGAAGGACTAAGAATAATATGCTGATTTTCCAGTTCATCCGTTAAAAGGACCTGTTTTGACTAACCCACTCTTCAATGTAATTGACAATTTTTGACGTTTCTGCGCCTGGGGCAAACAGCTCTCCCACTCCAAGGTTTCGCAGCGTTTCCATGTCTTTGTCTGGGATGATTCCTCCCCCGGTTAAAAGAACATCATTCATGCCTTTTTCTTTCATCAAACCGAGCAGCTTGGGAAATACCGTCATGTGTGCACCGGATAATATACTTACACCAATGGCATCAACATCTTCCTGAAGTGCTGCATTAACCACTTTCTCTGGGGTTTGTCGCAGGCCTGTATATACGACTTCCATGCCTGCATCTCGTAGAAAAGAGGCGATTACCTTGGCCCCTCGATCGTGTCCGTCAAGGCCTACTTTGGCAATAAGTACTCTTACAGGGCGCTCCATCTCCTCAGGTTATTTTCAGGCAAAGGTAAGATTTAAGAGGTACAATAAAAGGACGTCTCAAGACGACTGGACTTTGTGAATTGGTAATGAGAAAAAGAATGTCGCACCTGATTTTTCCTTTGATTCGAACCATACCGTCCCTCCGGCATTTTCAATCATATTTTTCACAAGTGCCAAACCCAGCCCCATTCCTCCTGTTTTGGTGGTGAAATTTGGTGCAAAAATCTGGTCGTATTCCTCCTCTTTAATGCCGGTACCATTGTCTTTAATTGACACGATGTAGGTTTCATCCCTTTCCTCAATTCGAATATCGATCTTACCTTGTACAGCGTCCGGAATTGCCTGTATAGCGTTTTTAATCAGGTTATTTAAGATCTGATTTAGCTGCTCCTTATCGGCCAACACTAAAAGCGTTTCTCCATCCGTGCTGGCAGTATTTTGAAAAGAAATATTGACAGGCCCTGATTCCTGGAAAAGATCGATTGCGTTTAGACATATTTCACCCAGATCAATAATCGCATTTTTAGTTTTGGGCATCTTGGCAAAATTCGAAAACTCATCGGCAATGTTGGTCAATGCATCTATTTGCTGGATCAGGGATTGGGTGAATTGATTGAGTTTCTTTTCCCAATCAACATCTGGGTCCTGCCAGGCACGCTGCAAATGCTGAACGCTTAACCTCATCGGTGTCAGGGGGTTCTTGATTTCATGGGCGACCTGCTTTGCCATTTCTCTCCAAGCGCTTTCACGCTCAGATTTTGCCAATAGAAGCGCACTCTTTTCCAGGTCCTTTAGCATCCTGTTGTATTCATCCACTAGATTGCCGATCTCATCCCGGCTTTTCCAATCTATGGGTTCATTGGGTGTGCCTACTTTTACCTTGGATAACTTCTCCTGTATCAGCCTGAGAGGTTGTGTTATTCTGTTAGAAATAATGAGCGCGATTATAACTGCGATCAGAATGAGCACCACGTATATATTGAAAAGTGCAACAAAGAATGTAGATACTTCTTTCTTAACATCATCCTGCTTGGCAAAATAGGGTAGGTTTAAGTAAGCCAGTATTTCTTGATCTTTATTCCGAAAGAGTGCGTATGCGGAAAGAAAGCTCAACTCGCCGATCTCCTCCTGATGAATGAACTCATATTTGGCATCTACAGCCAGCGCTTCATAAGCTCTGGCGTTCATCCGGCTTCCTATTAACCCTTCTTTGAACATCTTAGGGCGGGAGGAAGCTATTAGGGAACCATCCAGATTATATAAGTTGATATCGGTAAAGAACACATAAGAGAATTTTTGGAGTAAATAAGCGATGTATTCCTGTAGCTCTGGCGTAATTTGTTCTTCGTCTGCCAACTTGTGCTCAATTTCTATTAAAACAGACTGAATCTTCTCTCGAATATTCTGATCGTTTCTTGTTTGATATTGTTTCTCAATGTAATATTTAGTTCCCACGGCAATCGGAATTAACGAAATCAGAAGCACAAGGATCATGGAAAGTTCAATCCTCTTGCGGAAGCTCAACTGAATCGCATTCATTGAGAATGGCATCTGGCTTAGTCCAAAAAACACCAGCGACATAATGCAAAACATCGCAAACAGGTAAGAGAAGCGAAAAACCGGATCTAGATACTGCTCTTGCTTTCGGCTCAATATTATGGTGGTACTAGCGTCAACTTTATAAAAAAGGTGGTTGTAGCCTTCCGCATCAATGGAGGCGAAGTCATTTTCATATTCCTGCACAGGAAGATTACCGCTAAACCGGTATTCACCTGATTGGCTGCTGACTTTACCGTCTTTGAACTTGGCGTATGAATAATATTTCAAAGCATCACGAAGATGTTCACTTACCTCTAGATCGAGCAGCAGTTCAGGAAAGCCCAGCTCCTCGGGAATGATCTTTGAATCAAACTCCATGAAAAAAGTGACCTCTTCCAGTTCAATTATTCCCAGATAGCTCACCCGGCCATTGTTGTTGTCCAGATAGGAGAGGTTTTTAGCCATGGTTCTAACACCCTGTGCGCGCTCCATGTCCTTGAAGAATTCGAGGCAGGGAACAGTAATATTCTCCCCTTGAATGAGCAAAGAATCTCCCGTTTCGCACATGGTTATCTGAACATCGTATTTCTCCCAAAACCCTCTTAAATGCTTGTCGTTAATATGTTCAAACAGTGAGTCCTTGGAGCTGTTTATATTCATCGCCTCTTTCTCAATAAGGGGGTCCTCAAGCAAACTTCTTTCCAGCTCTCCGTACATATATTCTGCAACAGGATCGGTCTCAACTGCCAGTTTTTGGGCAAGTATTTTTCGCTGTTCCAGCTCTTTCACGGCATGGCTGTGCGAAATACTGTGAGCTATAAAAACTGAAGAGACCACAATCAGTACAATGGTAGGATAGAGCCGACTGTCAGGATCTGAGCCCTGTGACACATTTTGTTCCCGGTAATTCTTAAACATGATGATGCTTACAAACGACGGCGGCCAGAGAATTAAGGCCGGATCAAAATAATCCAGGATCATGCAGGCT
>DTRK01000225.1:0-517 GCA_012965955.1 Flavobacteriales bacterium | reverse complement strand
CGGCAAGGGAAAACGTAAAAAACGCAGCAATGCTGATTAGAGCGATAGCCTTGAAGGATAATGCGGTTAAGTTCTTAACGGCGGCCTCCACGATGAAATAAAAGAAGAACGTAAACAACCCCAGGGAAATCAAACCGATGAAACCCATATAATTAAGTTCAAACAAGTTGTTGATGTTGAAGGAGATACTGGAATTGGTTACAAGCCCTTCAATTAGAATGAACAACGGTATTGAGATTAACAGCACGACTGTTAGTTTCACAAACTCCCAAACAGTTACAGTGGCCGAGATGTCTTGCTTATCATTGCCTGACCTTTGTTCAATATAGTACGCGAGTGCACATGCAGTTAAACCATTGAGGAAAAAATCACCAAGCGACGGAAAGATTGACGAAGTCCCATAAAAAGAAGGGCTGAAAATAGGAAGCTCGTACAAGAGCAGGGGGAACTTGTTCCAAATCATCAAAGCCCGCAGGGCAACAACTGAAATTACGAAGACAGTGCTAACCATGGACCT
>DTRK01000224.1 GCA_012965955.1 Flavobacteriales bacterium | reverse complement strand
GAAATTCTCCGAATAAGTAACCGTTTGCCCAGATCCACCTGAACAATCTCCACTTACATTCAACTGGGTAGTATCACCAAGGCATATTGAGTCCCGGCTCGCTGAAGCCACTAGCTGTGGAACAGAATCTACAGTAACACTAACTGTGTCATTTAGAATACACCCCATTGATGATGTTGCAGTAAGTGAATAGGATGTCGTAGCAGATGGTGTTGCATATGGGCTGGCAATGGTTGAATCATCCAGGGTATTGCCTGGTGACCATGCATAGGTTACTGCTCCAGTTGCTGCCAGTTGTACGCTGCCACCCTGGCATAAACTTGTATCTGAATATAAAATTACAGGCAATGGATCTATTGACACGGTTACTGTATCTGCGTCAGTTCCACACCCATTGGATGCAGTGAGTATATAATTCGTAGTTGCCAGAGGAGAAGCAACAGGGTTTGCAATTGTGGAATCACTTAAACCAGTACCAGGGCTCCAGGTATGGGTTACCCCTCCACTTCCATTCAATTGCACGGAATTTCCTTCACAGAAAGAAGTGTCTGCTCCGGCATTTGCTGTGGGTAAAGATGAAGAAACCGTCACAATAGCCGAAGTTGAATCCATAACACCGCTGGAATCCGTTACAATGACCTGATAAACTGTTGTCACCGTTGGTGAAGCCCAGGTGCTGTCACAAGTTGTACAGCTCAGGTCAGTTGTTGGTGTCCACGCATAAGTATATGGGGGTGTCAAGGAGGTGGATGTATCGATAACAACTGTCAATGTGATGCTGTCTCCTGTACATATACTGCCTCCATTAACGAAGATGGAGGATACCAGACTCTCGGTTCCTACTGCAATTGTAGGCTCAGAGCTGGAATATTGACGGATTCTTATATCATCATGCCAGGTTTCAGAACCGCCATAAATGCTCCAAGGTTGTTGATCCCAATAACCACCAAGAGATAGATAGAATGGTCCAACGGTTCCGGTGTTCTGTCCGGCTTCATAGACCATACCATCAACATTCATTGCCATCGTTGAACTACTGATCTTAGTTTCAAAGTCATGCCATTTAAAAGGAGAAAGGCAATCATCATCGGTGTATTGTGAAGAGCTTGATGGGGCATCACTGCTTGCTCCAAATATTATTTCAACAATATCATTATCTAAACAGGATGAACTACTGTGGTTTCCCGCAACCGCACCTGAATACGTCCCCATTGATTGGAAACCATCAGACAGTATAAATCCATAGTGGTTATTCTCACCTGTAAAGCGATATTGGAATTTCAAATCCAGGATAAATGGTTGAGCGAAACTGCTGAGGGTCTGTGGGACTTTTAAACCTTGTGTCCCGTCGTCTATAATCGATGCGTAACCATTAATTACGGAAGTTACATCACCTCCGGTCCCCGGTGAGATAGCCCACTTGGAGGAGCTAATTGATCCTGATGAGAAGTCCTCAAAGAACATAAAAGTACTGTCTCCATTTGAGGCAGGAAGTGCCGATGAGTTACCATAGAAGAGATATATCGTTGCCGTACCCGAAGCAGGTATGCCTGGGACTTTTACCCAAATCTCCGTGGTTGTTGTGTTCAGACCCGTGTCTACCCAAAAGTTAAGTATGGTGGTACCGGCAATATCTGCAGCAAACCTGATATCACTACCATCCACATTCATTTTTCCTGCACCGATGGGAGTTTCGGTATCAACTATAATCAGTGTCTGGTAATTGGTCAGGTTACTTCCAGAAGTTTCTGTAATCACGACAGGAACAACATAGTTCCACGCCGATAATTGAGCAAATGCTGTATTACAGATTGTCAATACTGTAAATAATATAGCGGATCTAGTCAAAAGGTGGCAATTATTCTTTTTCATGTTCTTTGTGATTAAGTGTTACTCCAACAGGCAGACATCGTATACAATTCCAGTTTGCCTTTGTTGAATCCAAAAGTAGATGACCGTGATATGAATCCTGTATTAATGATACCAAGGGCGTTAATTATGCTACGTTGGGTTTGATAGTTGAGACCAAAGAAAAAGGGGGCCGCTGAACCTGACCCCCTTTCTTTATGGTTGCTAAGGCCTGTTACCCTATTGAACAATAACCTTATCGGTTGCCTGCTGTGTGCCGGAATGTACGGTTAACGTGTATATTCCTTTGGGTAGCTCACTGAGATCGATCCTGGTACTTTCTCCTGATATATTCATTTGCTGGAGTACCAGCTGCCCAACAAGGTTGTGCAGTTCGTAACTGAAACCACTCACTGAACCTTCAAGAGATAAGTTAACGATGCCATCAGAAGGGTTTGGATAGGTAGTGATGAGCAATTCTCTTTCAAAGCCTGCCTCCAAATCAGTGGATGGTTTTAGATTCTGCTCACCATCATGATCTGATTCG